>CAMBZS010000250.1 GCA_945872335.1 Bordetella parapertussis
ATCAAGAAATATTACGACCAGCCGGTCAACTTCACCCTCCACAAGAACAGCTCGCTGGGCCTGGAGAAGCAGTACGTCGAATACATGGCAGCCGGCAAGGCCGTGGATTTCGCGGTGGCCTCGCCCGCCCATATGTCCACCTTCTCGAGGGCGGCGCCTTTCATTGATGCGCCGTTCCTGTTCCGCGACTTGCCGCACTGGAAAAAAGTGATCGATCAGGACCTGTTCAAGCCGATCGCCGACGACATCGCCAAGCGTGCGGGCGTGATGCTGATCGGCTACGGCGGCGGCGGCGTGCGCAACATCTTCGCCAACAAGGTGGTGAGCAACCTGGCAGAAATGAAAGGGCTCAAGGTCCGTGTGCAGGGCGCTCCCATCTGGAGCAAGACCTTCGCCGCAGCGGGCATGGCCCCCACCGTCATCGCCTATAACGAGGTCTACAACGCCATCCAGAACGGCGTGATCCAGGCGGGCGAAAATGAAGCCGCCGGGGTCGAGCAGATGAAGTTCTTCGAGGTGGCACCGCAGCTCAACATGACGCAGCACGCCATCACCATCCGGCCGCTCTGCTTCTCGGTCAAGACCTTCCAGCGACTGCCCAAGGGTCTGCAGGACGCGGTCATGCGGGCCGGCAAAGAAGCGGGTCTTTATGGCGGAGAGCTCGAATCAGGCAGCGACGGCCAGCGCCTGGAAACACTCGAAAAAGCGGGCAAACTGAAGCGTGTCACGTTCAATGACCGTGCGGGCATGAAGAAACTCGTTGATCCGGTCATGGCGGCCTACGCCAAGGAAATCGACTCGCTCGCCGTCTACGAGAAAATCAACGCGGCATAAGCCGGGCTGCCGCTCATGACCGATGCTCCCCGGGCGGCACGCGGTTTCTGGCGTCGGGTCGCCGACGCCTGGTACCGCGTGCTCTGCGCGCTCATGGTCACGGCGCTGGTGGTGCTGCTGGTGCCGGTATCGCTGCAAATCCTGTCGCGGCACACGGGGCTGATACCGAGCTACATCTGGACCGAGGAGCTCGCGCGGCTCATGTTCATCTGGATCGTGATGATCGGCGCGATGGTGGGTCTGCGCGAGCGCACGCACTTCGTCGTGGATCTGTGGCCCACCCTGTCCGCGCGCGCCAACGCGCGGGTGGAACTGCTGTCGGGTATTGGCATTCTGGTGTTCGCCGGGGTCTTTGTTTATGGCGGCTGGGAATTCACAGAATTCGCCATCTATCGCATCTCGGAGCTGGCCGAGCTCCCTCTCTGGACCATTCACATGGCATGGCCGCTTCTGGGCCTCACTTGGCTGCTCTTCCAGGGCGAGCACATGATCGACATGCTGCGCGTCCTTCGATCGGCCGACACCGCCCGGAACTGAACCATGGGTCAGCTTCTGTTCTCGCCGGGGCAGGCAGCGGCGCTGCTGTTTGGCGTTTTTTTCCTGCTGCTCGCCCTCCGAGTTCCGGTCGCGGTGGCGCTGGGCCTCGCCTGCCTGCCAATGCTTGCGCTCGAGCCACAGCTCTCGCTCATGCTGCTGGTGCAGGAAACCTTCAACGCCTACAACTCGTTCATTCTGCTGGCGGTTCCTTTTTTCCTGCTCACCGCCAATCTGATGAACATCGGCGGCATCACCAACCGGCTGGTGCGGCTCTCGCGTGCGCTGGTGGGACGCATGCCAGGCAGCCTCGCGCAGGTAAACGTGGTGCTGTCGATTTTCTTTGCCGGCATTTCCGGCTCTTCCACGGCCGACGCAGCCAGCCAGGGCAAGATCTTCATCGAAGCCCAGGTGAAGGAAGGCTACGACATCAGCTTTTCGGTCGCGATCACCGCTGTGTCTGCGGTGATGGCGGTCATCATTCCGCCTTCCATCCTGATGATCGTCTGGGGGGGCGTGCTCACCACCTCGATCGGTGCGCTGTTTCTGGCTGGCATCATCCCCGGCCTCCTGATCGGCCTGGTGCAGATGATCACCGTACATGTCTACGCGGTACGGCGCGGCTATCCCACCTACGCAGGCGCGGGCGGTGTCGAGATGCTGAAGGCGTTCTGGGTCGCCGTTCCGGCGCTCATGACACCGGTCATCATCATCGGCGGAAAAATCTTCGGCTGGTTCACGGCAACCGAATCAGCCGCGGTTGCAGTCATCTACGCCGCGGTGCTGTCGGTCATCGTGTATCGCGAGATGAATTTCAAGGGCCTCTACAGCGCGCTGCTCGACACCGGCCGTCTGGCGGGCGTCACACTGTTCTGCGTGGGTACCGCAAGCGCCTTTGGCTGGATCATGGCCTACTACCAGATCCCGCAGTCGCTCCTTGCCAACATCCTCAGCTGGGGCATGGGCCCGATCGGCGCGGGGCTCTTCATCGCGTTCGTGTTCCTGGTGGTGGGCTGTTTTCTGGATGCCATTCCCGCGATCATCATCGTGGGGGCCATCCTGCAGCCGCTCGCCAAGTCCGTGGGCATGGATCCGGTGCACTTCGCCATGATCGGCATCGTGTCGCTCGCATTTGGCCTGGTCACGCCGCCCTACGGGCTCTGCCTCATGATTTCATGCGCCATCGTGAACGTGCGCATGCGCGATGTGCTGAAAGACGTGATGATCATGCTCGTGCCAATGTTCGGCGTGCTGCTGCTGGTGATCATCTGGCCGCAAGTGTCGCTCTTCCTGCCAGGGCTGATTTCACCCGATATGCTCAGATAGGCGCCGCGCCTACACCATCAGGTATTTCTGCCGCACCTCGGGCTCGGCAGCGAGCTGCGCCGGCGTTCCCTGATAGGGAATTTCACCTTTCTCGATGATGTAGACCCGATCGGCGAGCTCGTTGGCAAAGCGCAGATTCTGCTCGCTGATGAGCACCGTCTGACCCGCCTGCTTCAAGCGCTTGAGCTGCTTGAGAAGCGCATCGACCACAAGCGGGGCGAGCCCCTCGGAAGGCTCATCGAGCAGGATGAGGTCCGGGTTGCCCATGAGCGTGCGGGCGATGGCCACCATGCGCTGCTGCCCGCCGGATAGCGCGCTCGCCCGCCGATCCAGAAAATTCCGAACATCGGGGAACAGTTCGAGTACGGCGTCAATCGTCCAGTTCGAGGTGCCCGAGCGTGAGGCCATACGCGCCGCCTCAAAATTTTCAGCGACCGTGAGCGAAGTGAACAGCCTGCAGTCCTCGGCAATGAAACCGAGCCCTGCACGGCAGATTTCAAATGGCTCGGCGCCCGCAAGATCCCGGCCGCGAAATTCGATCCGACCGCTGCGCGGCGGCACCAGCCCCATGATGGAGGAGAGCGTGGTGGTTTTCCCCGCTCCGTTGCGTCCCAGGAGCGCCACCACCTCACCCTGCCCCACCTCGAGATTGATCCCGAAAAGCACGCGGCTGTCACCATAAGCCGCGTGCAACCCCTGCACGCTGAGGAGTGCCATGTCAGCCGGCCTGCCGGCTGCGGCGATCAACTGCCACGCGCGCGAAGCAGTTCAACACAGGGACGGGCGACCGACTCGGTATTGAAGGCCTTGACGTCGCCCACGCCAATGCCATCGGGTAGCGACGGGTCGCGTTTGACCGTTCCGACATAGAAGTTGTAGAGCGCCATGTTGTCGCAGGCGCGGACCGTGGTCATTCCGGTGGGGCCTTCGAAACTGACGGTGGACATGGCCTGCACCACCTTGTCGACATCGTCCGCGGTACCCGCCTTGCGGATGGCCTCGGTGACCATCTTGCCCGCCACATAGCCCACGGTGGTGGGGCCGGTGGGATAGGACTTCATGCGCTTTTCGATTTCGGCTGCAAACGACTTCGACTTGGCTGAATCGAGCGCATAGAACGGATACCAGACCGTGCCTGCAGTGCGCGCAGGCAGTGAGTCTTTGACCGAGCTCATCTTCACCAGATCAAGGCCGTGGGTGAAGAACTCGACCTTGCCGCCTGCAAAGAGGCCGAAGTCGCGAGCCGCCTTAAGGAAGTTGATCAAGTCGGCGCCGAAGCCGCCGTTCACGATCATGTCCACCGGCCGTGCCTGCAGCGCGGTGACGTGCGCGGAGAAGTCGGTGGCGCCAAGCTTGGACCATTCCTGGCGGACCACGGTGATGTCCGGGCGCGCCACTTTCAGCGCCGCGATGAAGTCCTGGATGAAGTGCTGGCCGTATTCATAGTCGGGCGCGATGGTGGCGATCCGCTTGATGTCGGGGCGTCCCTTCAGGTATTCGGCGATGACGCTGCCGATCTCGACCGTGGACAGATTGGCCCGGGCCACATAGGGGTGACCCGATTCGCCGGTCAGCCGCTTGGTGGTGGCAAAGCCACCGACTACCAGCGCCTTGTGCTCGCGCCCCAGGTTGCCCACCGCGACCGCTGCGCCGCTGTGAATACCTACGGTCACGTAACGGATTTTTTCTTCCAGCATCATGCGGCGCCCCTCGGTCACCGCCTTCTCCACCTGTGCGCCCATGTCGGCGGTCACCAGCTGGAACGGCCGGCCGTTGAGGCCGCCCGCCGCGTTGGCCTCATCCACGGCAATCTGGTAGCCGGTGCGGATGGAATCGGCGATGAAGGCAAAGCCCCCGCTATAGATGTCGATGAGCCCCAGCTTGATGGGCTCTCCACGGGGTGCGTTCTGCGAAAAGGCTGGCGCTGCGGCAATTGCGAGCGCTGTGCCGACGGAAAGCAGAACCGAACGTCGATCGGTAATCGCCACGGTGATCTCCTGTGCGAATGGCGGGCTGATTCTGCTGGGCGCATTTCCGGCTTGTCAAGCATTGAAAGCGTCTGGCACACTCGGCTCGCTTCCGGAATTCGCTGCAGCGACAGCCTTCCGCGTCCGCACCCACCCAGCCGGCATGCGCCAGGGCCCTGAAACGCCCGGCATCATGCGGCGTTGCCGATTGAGCGATTAAGCGTCCAGCATGACCGAGCTCGCCGAATTCTTTGCCCAGCACCTTGCCTGGATGACCAACCCGGTGGTGTTGGCTCGCCAGACGCTCGCCGGCATTTCCAACGGCATGCTGCTGTTCCTGATCTCGGCCGGGCTCACGCTGATCTTTGGCGTGCTGCGGGTGCTCAACTTCGCACACGGTGCGCTCTTCATGGTGGGCGCATTCATCGCCTGGACGGTTGGCACCTGGGCTGGCGGCAGCAGCGTCGGATTCTTCGCGGCGCTGGCGGCAGCGGCGTTGATTCTCGCGATCGTCGGGGGAATCATCGAAATCACGCTCCTGCGGCGAATCTATCGAGCGCCGCATGAA
>CAMBZS010000251.1 GCA_945872335.1 Bordetella parapertussis
GGCCGACCGGGACGGATTGCCCGTCGCCACCCGCGTGCAGCTGGGTGGACTGGTCAGTGGCCTCAACATGGCGGCTGGCACATTCCAACTGGACGGTGCGCTGGTGCGAATCGGAACGGTTGCGCCTGAGCCGACGGGTGCGGTGGTCAACAACGGTGCCTGGGTCAAGGTGGCGGGCGCGCTGGCCGAAGATGGTGCCATTGATGCGGCGCAGATCACCGTCCGGCAGGCCAATTCAGCCACCGACCTGGCGCGTGTCAGGCTGTTGGGCCCGGTCACGGGGTTGGTCGACCAGAATATCTTCATCGTTCGTGATGTTCCGGTGGATGCGTCGAATGTGCTGGCGGCGAGTCGCATCGGTTGCGCCCAGCTGGTCGACGGGTCCCAGGTGATCGTGAGCGCGGTCATGCAGGCCGGCACCGATGTTGTGCTGGCAGACGAGCTGCGATGCGAGGCGCCAGTCGCGGGTCGGCCGGTGGCAGGGCATGCGGGTGGCGCGGTTGCTGCCATTGATCTCGTTGCCAGGTCGTTGACGCTCACCGATCCTGCCGGACAGACCCGCACCGTTCGCTGGACCGACAGCACCGTCTTTGCAGGCCAAGCGCTGGCCGCTGGCGCCGGTGCCCTACAGACCGGCATGCTGGTGCAGGCGGAAGGAATGATTGATGGCGCCGCGCTGGTGGCCAAGGTGATCGGTGTACACGGCTCGCGACCCACCGATCGTTTCCGCGAACGCCCGCCGCAGGCGCTCAACCAGGCGCCGGATCGGAGCGAGGCTGCTGCAAGCTGGATCGATTATCAGAACCGCAGGCGCCTACCGCCTGGCCGCTAAGCTGGCCCGCTTGGCGAGTGGCGCAAGCTCTAGGACACAGAGCGCGTCAGGGTAGGGCGCAACGGGGATGGGCGGTCGAGGCCGCCGCCCTGAGAGGTTTGGGGCCGGGAAACCGGCCCCTCTTTTTTTTGGGGCTGGGCGCACAATGACGGCAGGTGCAGGATCGCCTGTTTAAGTCAAGAATCGGAGCCCTGGATGACGGAGTCTCACCGCCAACCGCTGAACCGCGAGCCTCATCCCCGGCGCGGGCCGCTTGCCTTCGTCTACCGCTGGCTGTTCGATTTTGACCATCGCCAGGGGTATGCGGCGAGGTTGGACTACCTGATCGCGGTGCTCATTATCATTGGGGTGCTGGCGATCATCCTGGAGCACATCGAAGCGATCTACACGCCCCACGCGGCGATATTTGATCTTCTCGACTGGATACTGATCGGAATCTTCACCGTTGAATACCTGCTGCGCGTTGCGACCGCGCCGCACAATCCCGAATTCGCGCATTCCCGGTTTCCGAGGCTCAGGTACATCTTCAGCTTTTACGCACTGGTGGACCTGCTTGCGATTGCGCCCGCGTATGTGGCCGGGTTCATGGCGCTCAACGCGGACGAAACCCGGATCCTGCGTCTGCTGCGGCTGATGCGGGTCTTCAAGCTCTCACGCCATCTGGTGCCGGCCTGGGAGGAGTTTCAGTCGCTGAACCGGCACCGAAGCTTTCGTGCGCGTCTGCATGCGCTGCTCGAACCGACCGGGCACTCCGGGCGACTTCACGCCTACGTCGACAACTTCCTGATCTTCTGGGTGCTGGTGTCGATTGTGTCGGTGATTCTGAATTCGGTGGATTCGCTCGCCGAATTGTTCGCGGTCGAGTTCCTGATCATCGACACCCTGGCATTCACGGTGTTCACCGTCGAATACCTGGCTCGACTTTACACCGCGCCCGAGCGACCGGAATTGAAGGCGATCCGCTGGAAGCGACTGGCGCATGCGCGGTCGCCGGGCGCGATCATCGACCTGCTTGCGGTGCTCCCCACCCTGATCGAGGCACTGGTCCCGAATGACCTCGATCTCCGGTTCCTGAGGGTGTTCCGGCTGATACGCCTGTTGAAGCTCACCCGCTATACCTCTGCTGCCGTCACGCTCTACAAGGTGATTTCGCGCGAGCGCCAGATCATTGTTGCGGCCGGGTTCGTGATGGTGCTGCTTGTCGTGCTCACGGCGAGCATGGGCTACCTGTTCGAACATGACGCGCAGCCGGACAAGTTCGAAAATATTCCGCAATCGATCTACTGGGCGGTCATCACGCTCGCCTCGGTCGGATATGGCGACATCTCTCCGGTCACGCCGATGGGGCGTGCCCTCACGGTGGTGCTGGCGTTGATTGGAATCGGCATCTTCGCAATTCCGGCGGGCTTGCTGGCTTCAGCCTTCAGCGATCAGCTGCGAATCGATCGTGAGGATTTCAAGCAGCGTCTGGTGCACGCATACGAGGGCGGTGAGTCGGCGGCGCACGCCAGGGAACTGATTGCAGCTGAGGCCGAGCGTCTGCATTTGTCGCGCGATGACGTGGCCCGACTGACCCAGGAGGCGAAGGCTGAATTCGAAGCCACGCGTGGCGACTCGCATAGTGGTGGGGCACGAATGATTGTCATCGACCCGGCCAGGCATCCTGATCTCGCGGCAACACAATTCGTGCTGAGCCTCTCGCAGTTGCAAATACTGGTGGAGGCTGCAGGGCCGGACGCGCTTCGCCGGCGGTTGCGGCAGAAGGGTCCGGATGGGTTGCTCGCAGCCGAGGTGCTGGAGCTGATCGCGTCGCGCCAGGTGACGTCGCTCAAGCGTCCCTAAGTACGCGGCACGGCGCCGCGCGACTGGGGTTCCGCAAGAAAATCGAAGTCAACGCCCTGGTCGGCCTGGGTGACGGTTTTCAAGAACAGTTGTCGGTAGCCGCGAGGCGCGGTGGGCACGGTTTGCTTCAGCCCTGCGGCGCGCTGTGAGAGCTCCTCTGCACTCACGAGGAGTTCGAGCGTGCGCCGTGCAACCGAGAGTCGAATCCGGTCGCCGGTGCGCACCAGCGACAGGGGACCGCCCACCGCCGACTCCGGCGTGACATGCAGCACGACGGTGCCGAAGGCAGTGCCACTCATGCGTCCGTCAGAGATTCGAACCGCATCTTTCACGCCTTGCCGCAGCAGCTTGCGTGGAATGGGAAACGCACCCGCCTCCGGCATGCCCGGCGCGCCTTTTGGGCCAATGTTGCGCAAAACCAGCACATCGCCCGGCGCAACATCGAGATCGTCCCGGTCGACGCGGGCTGCGAGGTCGGCTGCGTCTTCGAACACGAAGGCGCGGCCTTCGTGCTCCATCAGCGCAGCCGATGCGGCCGATTGCTTGATGATGGCCCCACCGGGGGCCAGATTGCCTCGCAGCACAGCAATGCCGCCCTCGGGATAAATGGGGGCTTCCCGCTTGCGAACGGTTTGCTGCGGAAACGGTGGCGCGGCGGCGTCAAGTTCTTCGCCGAGGGTGCGTCCGGTGACAGTGAGCGCATTCAGCCTCAGCAGCGGACGCAGTTCCCGAAGGAGCGTCGCCATGCCACCGGCCGCGTGAAAATGCTCCATGTAATGCTCGCCCGAAGGCTTCAGGTCGAGCAGCACCGGGGTGTCGCGAGACATCCGGTCGAGCGCGTCGAGATCGAAGCGAAAGCCCACCCGACCCGCGAGCGCGGCCAGATGCACGATGCCGTTGGTGGAGCCGCCGATCGACAGCAGTACCCGGAAGGCATTGTGAAAGGCGTCTTCGGTGAGGATTTGTCGCGGGGTCACGCGACTGGCGGCCAGACGGACCGCCTGCGCGCCGGTGAGTTCAGCCGCCCGCAACCGGTCGGCAGTGACCGCAGGCGGGGTGGCTGCGCCCGGAACGCTCATGCCGAGCGCCTCGACCACGCAGGCCATCGTGCTGGCGGTTCCCATCACCGAGCAGGTTCCCACGCTGGGGACCAGCTGGTCATTGACCGCAGCGATCTCCTGGTCGTCGATTTCCTCGGCGCGGTATCGTGCCCAATATCGCCGGCAGTCGGTGCACGCGCCGACAGTCTGCCCTCGGTGCGAGCCGGTGAGCATCGAGCCCGTGACCAGTGAAATGGCGGGAATGTCGGCCGACGCTGCGCCCATCAGCTGCGCCGGAACAGTCTTGTCGCAGCCCCCGATCAGCACCACCGCATCCATTGGCTGCGCCCGGATCATTTCCTCGGTATCGATCGCCATGAGGTTGCGCAGATACATGCTGGTGGGGTAGGCGAAGCTTTCATGGACCGAGATGGTGGGAAAGCGCACCGGAAGCCCCCCCGCGAGCAGGATGCCGCGCTGCACGGCCTCGATTAGCTGGGGCATGTTGCCGTGACAAGGGTTGTAGCCGCTCGCGGTGTCGGTGATGCCGATCACGGGTCGGGACAGCGCGTCATCGGTGTAGCCAGCGCCCTTGATGAACGCCTTCCTGAGAAACAATGAAAATCCGGCATCACCATAACTGGTGAGACCCCTGCGCATCCCTGAGGGCGATTCGTCGGGGGAGCTGGGTGTTGCCTGGTTCGGAACGGGTGGTTTGCGGTCGGTCACGATCAGCCTCGTTATGCACGGGGGGTCAGTGCGGGTTGACCCCGCGCTCTTCGGGGAGGTCATCCTCAGTGATGGGCTGCGCGTGGCGCGGCAGGTCATCAAGGCTGAGAATGGCACGCATGGGTTGGGCCTGGACCCCGAAGCGGGCCAAAAGCGCTTCGAGAGCGCCGCTCGCCAGGACCTGATATTCGGTGCGTCGCGCGGGGCCGATGGGATCGCCCGCCTCAGCGGTGTGTGACGGATGGCACATGAGGACCGACCCGTCGGCGGCTTGAGCCAGCCAGCCTTCCAGGAGCGCCTGGTAGGCGGTGGCCTCAGCATTGAAACCGTATACGCCGGCGAGCGCCGCGTTCATTCGTACCCCCCGCCGTGCTGCCTCGCGCCTCAGCGCGTAGCCGCCAAGGCCCGCGATGATGGCGGCCTTGAGCCTCGCTCCGACGGGCAGCGAGGCGGGCGGTTCGGCCCGTTGATCAAATGCCTGTGCGTCGATGACCCGGCTCCGCGCAGGCACGGTACAGCGCAGCCAGGGCTGCTCGCTCGTGCGATAGCGGGCGGCGAGTTCATCGAGGAGCTCCGCTCGAACGCCGGGGAGTTGATGAACATGTTGATGGCCGTCGATGTAGTCGGGTGCGCGCCCCAGCGCGGCCTCAAACGCATTGAGCTGAAGGCGGATCTCCGCCCGGATCGAACGCCGGTCAAGCCGCCGGGTATAGGCGGCCAGAATCAGCGATCGCAACGGCTGCGGCGCCCGGTCCAGCGGGCGCTCGGTGAGGT
>CAMBZS010000252.1 GCA_945872335.1 Bordetella parapertussis
ACTTCAAGTACAACAACTATCTCAGTCGTTATCACAGCCGCCACCTTGACCTCATGGATCTGCTTGCCCTCTACAACGGGCGGGCAAGCGCTCCCCTCGATGAACTGGCACGTCTGTGCGGGTTTCCCGGCAAGCTGGGCATGGATGGGTCGCAGGTCTGGCCGGCGTGGCAGGCCGGACATATCGCCGAGATCCGCAACTACTGCGAAACCGACGTCGCCAATACCTGGCTGCTGTTCTGTCGGTTTCAGTTGCTGCGGGGTCACTGGTCACCGGAGCGTTACCAGGAGGAAATCGCACTGACGCGTAGCGCCCTGGCGGGGCTTGCCGCCGAGCATGAGCACTGGCGGCAATTCGTCGCGGCGTGGCCGCAATGAGGCGTGACGCCCGCGCAGCCGATCCGGTCCTCGTCGATCTGGATATCGAATCGCTCGATCTGGAAGCGCAAGGGGTGGCGCACGCTGACGGCAAGGTGGTGTTCGTGTCGGGCGCACTTCCGGGCGAGCGTGTTCGCGCAGCGCTCAGGCGCCGCAAGCCCAGGTTCGATACGGCCGACACGGTTGCGGTCCTACGCGAGAGCAGTCAGCGAGTGCGGCCGCGCTGCGCGCACTTTGGCGTCTGCGGCGGTTGTTCAATGCAGCATCTTGATCCACTTGCCCAGATCGCGGTGAAGCAGCGTGCACTGGAAGATCAGCTTCATCATCTGGGAAACGTCACGCCCGATATCGTTCTCCGCCCGATCGCCGGCCCGACCTGGGGCTATCGCTACCGGGCTCGCCTGTCGGTTCGCCACGTCCCGAAAAAGGGTGGGGTCCTGGTCGGATTTCACGAACGCGGCTCGAGCTACGTGGCCGATATGCGCGAGTGCCATGTGCTGCACCCGCGGGTGGCTGAGCTGCTGCTGCCCTTGCGACAACTGGTGTCGGAACTGACCCTGCGCGACCGGTTGCCCCAGATCGAGGTGGCGGTGGGTGAGATCGCAGGATCGCGGCCATGCATCGCACTGGTGCTCCGGGTGCTGCAGGCGCTCACCGAAGACGATCGAGTGCGGCTGCGGCAGTTTGCGGCGGCTGAAGCGGTTGAACTATGGCTGCAACCCGCAGGGCCCGATTCAATCGAACTGCTCTGTGATGACCGGGGTGGCGATGGCGGTTCATCGCTCGCCTATCCGCTCCCTGAGTTCAACGTGGTCATGCCCTACCGGCCCACCGACTTCACCCAGGTCAATCACGCCATCAACGACGTGCTGGTGCGGCGCGCGCTCGCGCTGCTGGCGCCAGCGCCAGGCGATCATGTTGCCGATCTCTTCTGTGGCCTGGGCAATTTCAGCCTTCCACTCGCGCGGCGGGCGGCCACGGTGCTGGGAGTGGAAGGCAGTCCCTCGCTGGTGGCCCGTGCGGCCGACAATGCTGCGCTGAACGGTCTCGCTGACCGCACACGGTTTGTAGCCCGAAATCTGTTCGACATGGATCCGGAGGGCTGGCGCGCGCTGGGCGATTTCAATCGTGTGCTGATCGACCCGCCGCGTGAGGGTGCGCTCGAGGTGTGCAAGGCGATTGCCGCGCAGCCGGCGGAAGAGACCCGCCACCGGCCGCTGCGCATCGTCTATGTGTCGTGCAATCCCGCCACCCTGGCACGTGACGCAGGCGTTCTGGTGAATCTGGGCGGCTATCGGCTGTCGGCCGCGGGTGCGGTGAACATGTTTCCCCACACGTCACACGTGGAATCGATCGCGGTCTTTGACCGCACCTGAGTCCGGAATGAAAAAGGCCACGCGTGAACGTGGCCTTTTTCGCTGCGCGCCACCAAGAGCGCAATGCCGATCTGCAGTGGGGTTTAGTCTCGATCGCCGCCCACGATACCCAGAATGGCGAGCAGGTTGCTGAATACGTTGTAGACGCTCAGATAGATCGAAAGCGTTGCCGTGACGTAGTTGGTTTCGCCGCCATTGACCACGCGCTGCAGGTCAACCAGGATAAATGCCGAGAAAATCAACACGGCAAGCGCGGAGATGGTGAGCATCAGCGCTGGCATCTGCAGCCAGATGTTGGCGATTGAGGCCACCAGAATGACGAGGAAGCCCACAAACAGCCACTTTCCAAGGCCGCTGAAGTCGCGCTTGGAGACCGTGGCAACTGTGGCCATCACGCCGAAGATGGCCGCCGTTCCACCGAATGCCGTCATGATGAGCTGGGCTCCGTTGGCCATGCCCAGCACGTGCCCGATAAGGCGCGACAGCATGAGCCCCATGAAAAACGTGAAGCCGAGGAGCAACAGGACGCCGATGCCGCTGTTCTTGAAACGGTCGATCGCAAAGAAGAAACCGAAAGCGACCGCCAGGAACACCAGCAGGCCGATGAACGGGCTGCCCGCGAAAAAGCTGAAGCCGGTTCGCACGCCGATCCAGGCGCCGAGGACGGTGGGGACCATGGAGAGCGCAAGCAACGCGTAGGTGTTGCGCAGAACCCGATTACGGGCGGCAACGTCAATCAGAACCGACGGACTGTTTCCGAACGTATTGTCACCGTATTGCATGGCAGGAACCTCCGATTGAAGACGAACATTATGTGCGCGACGGTCGCCCGGTTCTCAAGGGAAGCCGCAGGGCGGGCAGGGTAATCAAGGAGCGGCGGCCTTGCAGCGCCGGGACGCCGGGATCCGTGCCCCGCTTTACCCTGAATGACAGGAGCGCCTGTGATAGTATCTCCGGTTCTGCGAATTGCAAGCGAAAGTGTTTAATCTGTCGCAACAATGCATCGCAAGTCGTTCATTTAAAAGAATTCCTGGAGTCACCATGGCGGTTGAGCGCACCCTTTCGATCATCAAACCCGATGCCGTCGCGAAAAACGTGATGGGTCAGATCTACAGCCGGTTCGAAAACGCTGGCCTTAAAGTCATTGCAGCCCGAATGACGCAGTTGTCGCGGGCCCAGGCGGAAGCCTTCTACGGCGTTCACCGGCAGCGCCCGTTTTTCAAGGATCTGGTCGATTTCATGGTGTCCGGTCCGGTCATGATCCAGGTGCTGGAAGGTGAAGGCGCCATCGCCCGCAACCGCGACCTGATGGGCGCAACCGATCCCAAGAAAGCGGCACCTGGCACCATTCGCGCCGACTTCGCCGACAGTATCGATGCCAATGCGGTACATGGCTCGGATGGCGAAGAAACTGCCCGGAACGAGGTCGCTTTCTTTTTCTCCGGCCTCGATATCCACTCGCGCTGAGGTCACGTGATCCAGGTCGGTTCGCATCTTCTTGCCCGGGCCGCCCTCGCGGTCGTCCCGGGACGATGAGGGGGCCGTCATGCAGTCGCGGGTCGAAATCCTGGGCCTGTCTCCGGATGCACTGACCGCCGCTTGCGGGCAGTGGGGTCAAAAACCCTTTCGGGCGCAGCAGTTGCTACGTTGGGTTCATCAGCGCGGCCAATCCGATTTTTCTCTAATGACCGACCTCGCTCGCGATTTTCGCGAGCTGCTGCAGGCCCAGGCGCAGGTGCTCACGCCGCCTGTGCTCCGCGATCATGTGTCGGCCGATGGCACGCGCAAATGGCTGCTTGATGTGGGCAGCGGCAATGCGATCGAGACGGTTTTCATCCCAGAAACCTCGCGGGGCACGCTCTGCGTGTCCACGCAGGCGGGCTGCGCGGTGCATTGCCGATTCTGCTCCACCGGGCATCAGGGCTTTTCGCGCAACCTGTCTTCCCATGAAATCATCGGTCAGCTCTGGCTTGCACTCCGGGCGCTCGAACGGGACGGTGTGAATGGGCGAGTTCCTCTTTCCTCAGACGACCTCGAGGACGACGAGGCCGACGCAGCCGAGCCGCGCGCGCGGCTGATCAGCAACGTGGTGTTCATGGGCATGGGCGAGCCACTGCAGAACTACGAAGCCACGCTGGCGGCGCTGCGGATTATGCTGAGCGACCACGCCTATGGGCTGTCACGACGGCGGGTCACGGTGTCCACCTCGGGCGTCGTACCCATGATCGATCGCCTGCGCCTCGATTGTCCGGTGGCGCTTGCTGTGTCGCTGCATGCGCCCAATGACGACCTGCGCGACCAGCTGGTGCCCATCAACCGCAAGTACCCCATCGACGAACTGTTGGACAGTTGCCTTCGATACCTCGATCGCGCGCCGCGCGATTTCATCACGTTCGAATACGTGATGCTTGATGGCGTCAATGATTCCGACGAGCACGCCGAACAGCTTCTGGAGCGTGTGCGGCGGGTGCCGTGCAAATTCAATCTCATTCCGTTCAACCCGTTCCCGGGCTCGGGCTTGCGCAAGTCGCCTGCGGAGCGTGTGCGGCGTTTCGCGCAGCGACTCTCCGATGGCGGACGGGTCACCACAATCCGGCGCACCCGGGGCGATGATATCGACGCTGCGTGCGGGCAGTTGGCCGGCGAAGTCCGTGACCGCACCGGCGTAAACGAACGGATTCGTCGCCGGGTCATTCCGCTCGCGGAGGCGCAATGAGCTCAGACACTATCGCCGGGGTCCCCGCGCCGGGGCCGGAAGAGGGCGGCGCGGCGGCCGGGTCTATCGTCGCCATCGCATCGCTCGCCGAATTGGTGAAGCTGCGTGATGCCAGGGGTTTCAGTGCCTCCCTGGTGTCGTCGCGGCTGAGGCTCGCGCCGCGTCAAATCGCTGCCCTCGAAACCGGCGACTGGGCGTCGCTTCCTGGTCGTACCTTCATCCGCTCCAGCCTGCGTTCCTATGGCCGGCTGCTCGAGGTCGACGTGGCGCCGCTCCTCCAGGCAATCGAATCCGACTTGCCCGGAACCGACGTGCTCAAGCCCGACTCTGAGCTGAATCGCCCGATGCCGCGAGAGGGGGCGCTCGGTTTTGGTGGCAACGGTTCGGGCAGCCGATGGGTGTGGATGCTTCTGCTGGTGGGCGGGGTCATTGCGCTGGCGTTTTTCTATGGCGGCGGCGCAACGCTCCTGAACCGCAACCTCAAGGCGCCGGCCCCCGAGGCAACATCACCGGGCCCGTCGGGCGAGCGGTTGTCGCAGCCCACCGAGGCGGGCGCGGCGTCCAGCCCTGCGGGGAGCGCAGCGCGGTCCGACCCGTCGCCGCAGGTCGGCGGGTCGGTGGCCCAGCCAGGCACGCGCCCTGGCACG
>CAMBZS010000253.1 GCA_945872335.1 Bordetella parapertussis
GGGGGTCATGGCAAGAGTTCCTGGTGGGCGATCAGCGGGGGCACCTGCCCGACATGATATATTTCAAGGCTGTGGGGCGGTAGCTCAGCTGGGAGAGCGTCGCGTTCGCAATGCGAAGGTCGGGAGTTCGATCCTCCTCCGCTCCACCAAACTCCAACGCCTAACCGCTCTCGGTTGGGCGTTGTCGTTTCTGCGAGCCCCGCACCACGCGGGCCTCCGGCCGATTCTGCGTGTGTCGCGCAATTTCCGCAGCGGCTGCGAGTGTCGAGCGTTCGACCCTGTTCCGCTCTCCTTCTCTCGAAGCCTATATAAACTCGTCCACTTCAACACACGCAGAAGGTTCGGTAAATCAATGGCTTATACGTGTGTCACGGAGAGCAGTTCGTGACATGGGTTGGTGGGGCGGTGCAGGTTGGCGAACTCTGCAAATGGATTGAATGAGGGTTTTGTTCCTCAACACCGGGGCCTTGTGTCGATGCCGCGTGGGTGCCACTCCGGGATTCCTTGATCGTTTCGAAGCCTCATACGCTGAAGAACGAGCGCATCAAAGGCTTCTTCCAACCTGAAGTCAGTACCACCGACCAATGGAAGGCCTGCCGACACTTCAGCCCTGAATCGGTCTCGCGTGTTGGTATCCATCTGGTCATAGCCGAGGTGCCACCACTCAAGTATCCGATCGCGCGCGGCGCTGAGTACTGTCTCACCCGGGAGGCGGTCACGTTTTTCTTGCTGATTGATCCGGCGGTTGGCGGGCAGCAGATTCCAGAGGTGATCGCAGGGCCATGCACTCCAAGGAAAGCAGTGATCGATATCCAGATGCTGCTCGCTTAGCCGTTGCCCGCTCCATACGCAGTGGATAGTCTGGCGACTCATCATCTGGAGCACTCGACTCCTGACTTCAGAAACGTCGCGTATGGGGTCTATCCAAGTCATGGCACCGGCCACTTCTCCCTCGCTGAGACTTCTGCCCTGGGTGGTTGCGTACCGACGCATCAAACGCAACCACTCGGTGATGATCGCCGGCTCTATCCAGGCGTCGAACCTTTGAAGCGACCGCCAAAGATGGAGCGGCATCAGAAGCTCGCCAAATGTCAGTAAATACGCATCGTCGAGCACCACTTTCGCCGCTGCTCGACTGGCGCCCCGCGCGGTCGTCCTGAACACGGGCCCGCCACTGGGATAGGTCAAGTACCGAACAGGCATTTTGACGATCGTTGCGCAGGCGTCGCGAAGCGCGGCATGAAGCGCGCGAGCACGCGCGTCGGTAAATCGTGCGCCGATTCTCAGGTCCAGCGGTGAAAGCTCTCGGATCTCGCGGTACCCATTCCGAATGAAGCCCAGGCCCGTCTCGCCCTGATTGGTAGGGGTTTGCGGCAAATGAGCTGCGATCAGTGGTTTGTAAAGCCGAAGCCAGAATAATCCGACCAATCCGAGCGGAACAGCCACCTCATCGTTTTCCGTCAGACGTCCGTAACCCGGCGCGCTGTCGGCGATCCGACTGATGGTGCGCAGCAACCCCAGCTTGTATGTGGAAGACTTGTCGTCGTTGAGAATGACTTGTCGCAGCAGCGGCAAGGCGCCGGTCCCATCATCAGGCAAGCGAATCGCGACCTGAACCCAATTCACTTCAGACCGCTGCTGGTGATCCGACGTGTTGACCCGACGGACGATTAACGCTCCATGTTCTCGGGCCAGTCGCTCAATTTCGGATTCGCTTACCGAGTGCATGCCGGGGCGGCTCTCGTTCGCAGGTCCCATTCTCAAGCTAATCGCGAGCGTCCCTCCGGGCTTCAACAGCGTAATCAACTTCCGGAATGCCCGCGGACGTACGTGCTCAGGCAGGTGCATCCACACCGCCGACAAAAGGATGAAGTCAAAGGAGATGCCCAATCGAAGTACCTGCCGAAGGTCGGGCAGGGAATCATCCATCCAGCGAACCGGCGAACTGGAATGAATCTGAGCAGCTGACTCGCGCATTTCGCGAGCGGGTTCAACCGCAATTACTTCGAAGCCTCGCGATGACAGCCACGCGGCGTCTCGACCGGATCCCGCTCCCACGTCCAGAGCAATTGCGCCTGAGGCGGGCAGCAGGTCGATCAGCCAACCGTGAACGCGCTCGGCCTCCAATTCCTGATAGGTCTTCACCAGCGTGGGGGCATTGGCGTTGTACCAGGCGATCGTTTCGGGAGAGGCCATATTTGGGGCGTGCGCCGACGGGCTCGCTTAGGTTATCGGATCAATTGACCAGACGTTAAGCGTTCTGCGTAAAGCGATCAAGCCAAACCCGACGCCCCCGCACACGGCATCGCATACAAGCCCTCGCGCCTGCGTGACCGCACCAGCGCCCGGTAAGCGAATAGCGGCCCCTCGTAGTCCGGCTTGCCCTTGTACTGCGTCTTAACCTTGAAGAGATCCATCGGCTTGTCGCTCGATTGGTCAGCGCGTTGCATGACCCGCTCACCGTCGACCTCGACGCCTTTGAACGACCACAAGGCCTGGAACACCGCGGCCTGCCCCTCGGTGCATCGGATCGGTCCGTGAGGCCAGTCGGGTAACGTCACCCATCGGAAGTCAGCGGAGAAGGGGCCGAAGACGGGTGCAGTCGGATCAACTGGCGCAGGCTCTTCGGCCCGGTGACGCGCGGGATCGGGGATGAACGAAATCCGCCCGCCGTAGAAACCGAAGCGCTCCTCAAGCGGCAACCAATCAATGCCGCTCGCAAACGGCGATCCCCGTGCGCGATCCGACTGCGGCGCGATCACGCGGATGCCTGCACCTGCCACCCGCACCCGATCAAAGATCGATGGCTCGGCCCACAGTCGCATCAGACTGCGGGCAAGCACTACCGGTTGACGACGCGCATCACCCAGGCGCCAGACACCGTCGGCAATGTCTGTGATGCCGTCACGGCTCTCGATCTCGAGTGCCATACGCAGGCGCGAGCGTAGCCACTGCTCATCAAGCATTACCGCTGCGCGGTCATCGGCCTTGAGCGCGATCGGACCGCAGTCCGTGCACTGGCAGAACTGCCCCACTCTGCCATCGCTTATGATCGGACCATCGCATCTCTGACGTCACGGGCCACCGGTTTGCCCACTGTCGTCAGCCTCGACAAAACTAATCCATTGGATAAGCATTCACTGATGCTGGTCACAGTCGCCGAGTTGCCTGAGTTTGCGCGCTTCGCCGATAGATTGATGTCGGAGTCGGAGCGAAGAGAGGTGATCGACTACCTTGCCGCTTATCCGAAATCGGATGACCTATTGCAGGGCACGGGCGGTATTCGAAAGCTCCGCTGGGCGAGGGGTGGTAAAGGCAAGAGCGGTGGCGTTCGAGTGATCTACTACTTTCACGACCATCGGATTCCGCTCTATCTGCTGACGGTCTTTGGTAAGGGCGAGAAGGACAACCTCACCAAAGCTGAACGGAATGAGTTGGCTGAATTGGTCGTGATTCTCAAGGAATGTGCAGGAGAGCCATGAGTAAGTCTTTCGCAAGTATCAAGCAAGGACTGCAGGAAGCGATCGTTCATCAGCGAGGCAAGCAGTCGGGTGTGAAGCTCCACGTTCCTCCGGCAGTCGATGTGAAGGAAGTCCGCCGCCGTACGGGCTTGACCCAGGAGCAGTTCGCAGCAAAATTTGCCATCAGTGTGGGGACGCTGCGCCACTGGGAACGCGGAGACCGCACGCCGCGAGGAGCGACATTGGTCTTGCTGAATATCATTGCCAAGGAGCCCAAGGCGGTGATGCGTGCGCTCGAGGCGGCGTAGGTCGGTGCTAGTCGGGGAGGTGCGGTAGGCAGTCAGCGGCCCTATCGGTCGTCGCTTTTACCCACTCATTGGCATCAGCACGTCCGCGAGAGCACGCGACTCGGTACGAGCGTGGTTAACGGTGCTCACTTCCGCGCCACGCGGGCCTCCGGCCGATTCTGCATGTGTCGCGCAACTTCCGCGGCGGCCTGAACTTTCTGGACCTGCCACCCCCCAGGTTGACACTCAGGCCGCCTGAGCGTGGAGCCTAACGCCCAGTGCTTTCGCGACCTTCAGGACGGTGGCGAAGCTTGGGTTGCCGCCTTCGCTCAGCGCGCGATACAAACTCTCCCTGCTCAGACCAGCCTCTTTGGCGACCTGGCTCATTCCCTTGGCACGTGCAATGTCACCGAGCGCGCGCGCGATACCCGAAACATCGTCGGGCGCCTCTTCGAGCCAAGCATCCAGGTACGCCGCCATCTCCTCGGGTGTGCGCAGATGCTCCGCCACATCGTATGTCGAAGTCTTTGCTCTTGCGGATGTCTTGCGGTTGGAAGTTGCCATGACTACTCTCCAAATGCCTGCGCCATGCGGATGGCTTTGGCAATGTCCTTGGGTTGGCTGGACTTGTCGCCTCCGATGAGGAGTAGCAGCAAGCGATCACCTCGTTGCGTGTAGTACACCCGGTAACCGGGCCCGACATCGATTTTGAGTTCGGAGACGCCGTGCGTCAGATTGCGATAGGTGCCCGGATTGCCGTGAATCAGACGATCGACCCGCATCAGAATGCGAGCGCGGACTGCCAGATCTTTCAACCCGTCGATCCAGTCGCGAAATTCGTCAGTCTTCTCGACACGCATCGGGGTATTGTAGCCTGCGGGCTACGAGACCGGCAACCTTCCTGACCTGTCGGTGACCAGCGTAGACCAATGAGCCGGCGGTGGGTCGAATGTTCGCGTTTCCAGCCAAGAGAGCGTTTTGACGCTATATTCGGGCAGCCCTTGGCGCTTCGAGGACCGGTAGGAAGTGAGCGGCGCCGTGAATCCTCACGCTCATCTCCTTCCTGATATGTTTTCGTCCAGCAGCAGCTTCACACGACGGCCGGAATCCGAACCTTATGCGCTTCTCTGGAAGCGGCGTACGCCAGGCACGCACGAATGTCATCCAAAGAAAGCTCCGGGTAGTCTGCGAGGATCTGATCGGGAGACATGCCGCTGGACAACCACTCCAGCACATCCCCGACGCTGATCCTCAGATCGCGCACGCAGGCGCGGCCGCCGCGGCGTCCTGGGTCGTGACTGATACGAGTTTTAAACGTACTCATCGCCAAAGTCTCTCATGATGTTTT
>CAMBZS010000254.1 GCA_945872335.1 Bordetella parapertussis
TACCCGTACGAGGCTGCGAGATGCTCGACCCACACCTTTCCGGGATTGGTGGTGAACTTGCCACCCCAGATCGAGGCAGACTCCAGCGCAGCAAGCGGCTGCGCGGTGGGGTCGAACCGCGGTTGCCCTGACGCTGCATAGGACGCCCACACCGTATAGGTGCCGCCATCGGTCAGGCTGTCGCCAAACGCGATCACGCGCTTGATCGGTTTGATGTCGCCCACGTCACTGGTGTTGAATTCCTTTTTCGCCGCCTTGGCAACGAAGCCTTGAATGTCATCGAGCGATTTGCTCGTGCTGCGCAGCGCGAGCTGCACATAGTCGAGCTGGGCATCGATCGGATCGCCGAACTTGAACGGGGCGGAAAGCGGGTCGTAAGTGGCCAGGTCAATCTTTGGGTTGACGCTCTTCAGGACATCGTTCACGCTGGTTTTCGCCGCGGCGAGCTTGGCCGGCGTGAGCTGCTGCGCCTTGGCCGCATCAAATCCGCTCGAAAATAGCTTCTTGATCCCGTCGGTGTTGGCGGAGCCGGTGGCCTCGACCGCAATCAGATGGGTAATGGACGTGACATTGGTGCGCCCTTCGTCACTGCTCGCAATGGAGAAGAAGGGTTCGGTGACTGGTACCCCGTTTGCTGTGCCGCCGGTGCTTTGCACGAGGTAGGGGCCGAACCCGAGAATGCCCAGCGCCTCACCGCGAGGGATCGTGACGCTGCCGGTTTTTGCGGTATCGACCACCTGCAGCACGGCGCCATTCGAGCCCTTCAGTGTGACGGTTGCACCGAGGACCGGATAGCCCGAGGAGACGGAGACCTCAAGGGCCCCCGGAACATTGATGTTGCTGGAATCCGAGCAGCCGGTGAGCAGGAGTGACGCTGCAAGCGATATGGCAAGGGTGGCCTGCATGGCGGATCGGCGAAAAGCTTTGGGATTCAAGGCGTGTCTCCTTTGTAGGTCGTTTTCGTGCGTCCACGGTTCGCTGTCATGAAGGTTAATCCGGAACGTCGCCTTCGTACAGTCGCCGCGTCCCGTCTCCCGTGTTCTGCGACCGGGGTCGCGCGCCGATGTGGCATAGTCGACCCCGCCATGCTGCACGTCGTTTCATGACCGCCGTCGTTGCCGACACCGGCTCGTTGATCGAGAGTCGGTATGCCTGGCTGCGGCTGGCAGCGAGTCTTGCATTCATGACGCTGTCGAGCTGCGGCATGTATGCCATCGTCGTGGTGCTGCCTGCAGTACAGAGCGAGTTCGCGGTCGATCGCGCGGGCGCGTCCTTGCCCTACACGCTCACCATGATCGGTTTCGGCATTGGTGGCGTGGTGATGGGAAGGGTGTCCGATCGATTCGGTGTGCGGGTGCCGCTTGCCATTGGCTCGGTGACGCTGGGCCTGGGTTTTGTGGCGGCCGCCCACGCGCCGGGGCTGCTCAGCCTGTCCATCATTCAGGGCGTATTGATCGGGTTTCTCGGCACCGCTGGCGGATTCTCGCCGCTCATTGCCGATGCGTCGCTCTGGTTCAACCGTCGCCGCGGTATTGCGGTTGCCATCTGCGCGAGCGGCAATTACCTCGCCGGCACGGTGTGGCCGCCGATCGTCCAGGCGCTTGCCGAGAACTGGGGATGGCGATCCACCTACATCGGCCTGGGCGTGTTCTGCCTGGTCACCACGCTGCCATTGCTTGCCATGTTCCGGATCCGGGCGCCGCTTTCCGATGCGGGTTCCGTTCCGGCTGCTCGCCCGGGGCCGGGAGGCGGACCGGCGCAGGCCGCGCCTCGCGCCGGGGAACCTGTTCGCCCGGGGCCGGCGGCTGGCCCCGTTCAGCCCGGGAGCGTTCGCCCTTTCGGCATGCCCGCGAACCTCGTCATCGTCCTGCTCTGCGGAGCGGGGGTGGCCTGCTGCGTGGCGATGTCCATGCCGCAGGTGCATATCGTGGCGTACTGCGGCGACCTCGGCTATGGCAGCGCCGCCGGCGCGCAGATGCTGTCTCTCATGCTGGGCTTTGGCATCGTGAGCCGGCTGATTTCGGGATGGGTGGCTGATCGGATCGGGGGCCTGCGCACCCTGCTGGCGGGCGCGGTGCTGCAGGCGGTCGCGCTCTCACTCTATCTGCCCTTTGACGGCCTGGGCGCGCTGTATGTGATTGCGATCCTGTTTGGGTTGTTTCAGGGCGGAATCGTGCCTTCTTATGCGCTGGTGGTGCGCGAATATTTCCCCGCTGCGGGTTCGGCTACCCGCATCGCGCTGGTAATCAATTCGACCCTGCTCGGCATGGCCCTGGGCGGCTGGCTGTCGGGCAGTATTTTTGACCTCACCGGCTCGTATGACGCGGCGTTCGTGAACGGCATTGTGTGGAATCTGTTTACCGTGCTGGTGGCGGTTGTTCTGCTCAGGCGCAGTCGGCTTGGCAGGCAAGCGCCGATCGCGGCCTGATCGGCAAGCGCGCCTGGCTGGCACCTCGGATCCGCGTTCCGCTACAATTCGGGCGCCTGCGGGTGTAGTTCAATGGCAGAACCTCAGCTTCCCAAGCTGATGACGTGGGTTCGATTCCCATCACCCGCTCCAGATCAGTCAATCAGCGTCGCAGGGTGAAAGAACGACTCGAGCGGCAGACGCTCCCGAGTAAGCCCCTGGCGGTGCACCATGTCAATTGCATGGTCGAGATGCGGCCGCACCTGCGACAGCCCGCGCGGGTGCGCAAGCCGGTCTGCCTCCGACAGATTGCTGCCAGCGCTCTCCCCAAGGAGCGTCATCATCGCTTGCGGGAAGTCGGGATGCGCCTCCACCAGTGATCGTTTGAGTACGATCATGTGGTTGATCTGAATCACCCGGTGCCGCGCGTACCAGTCGCGGCTGTCCTGCACGGGGTCGGCAAACACCGGTTTGATGTACGGCTTGTCGGCGGGTGGCGCACCGAGCACGGCCGCATCAATTTCGCCCGCCTCGAGCATCTGCAGCATGTCGCGCGACGGGTCGGCCCGCTCGGCCCAGGGCGGGTCGCGCCACTGCTCGATATGCGCGTCTTCAAATGTGATCCAGCGGTTGTCCTGCGGCGCAATGCCGTGGTCGCCCTGTAGCATGCCCCGGATCCAGGTCACGGTGGTGACGCAGTAGGAGCGCACCCCGATTCGCTTGCCGCGAAGATCCTGGGGCCGAAGGTTTCCGCGCCGGCTGTCAAACATCAGAAACGGATGTTGAAAACGGCTGACGATCACAGCGGGCAGCAGCACCAGCGGAATGCCCGCATCGAAAGCCTGCAGGAAGGTGACGATGGCCAGTTCGGAGACGTCGAATTCAAGATTTCGCACCGTTCGCTTGAACGCGGTGTTGGGCACCTTCACGTCGGCAAAATCGAACGCGTAGCGACCCGGTGAGACCTGGCCACTCAGAAGCCGATGCGTGATCGGATAGTCGCCGATCATGGCCTTGAGGTGAACGGGGGAGGATTGGATAGTCATCGCCTGTAGCGTTGTGTTGGCCCAAGGGACGCTAACCAAATTGGGTTCGCTCGCGTCCCCAGGACCGAACCGCTTATTCGAGTTTCAGATTGAGGCGCGAAATGATGCCCGACCAGCGCTGCAACTCCGCCTGCACCAGTTGATCAGCCTGCGCGGGCGTGTTTTTCATGGTTTCAAGCCCGAGCTTGTCCAGCGCATTGATGGTGTCGGGATCATCAAGCGATCGCTGCAGCAGGTCGTTCAGGCGGCGCATGATCGCGGGCGGGGTCTTGCCTGGCGCCACCAGAATGTAGGTGGACTCGAACACGTAGCCTGGAACGCCGGACTCTGCGATGGTAGGCAGATGCTCCCATCCCTTCATGCGCTTTTCGCCAGTGACCGCAAGCGCCACCAGCCGGTTGTCCTTCAGCAGCGGCAACGCAAGCGTGGGGCTTGCGAACGCCACCGGTACCCGGCCCTCGACCAGGTCGGGCACGGTTGCAGACACGCCCTTGTAGGGGATGTGCTCCAGATCGACCCCGGCCAGCGCCTTGAAGAGTTCGGCGCCCAGGTGAGGGTTGCTGGCGAGCCCTGCGGAGGAAAAGGAAATCTTGCCCGGAGCCGCCTTGGCGCGATCGATCAGTTCCTTCACCGACTTCACGCCGAGCGAGGGCGCCACCACCAGGAAATTCGAGCTGCGGCTGAACACGCCAACCGCTGACATGTCGGCAACCGTGTAGCCCGCAGTGTTGGGACGCAGCATCGGGGCGAGCGCATGGCCCAGTGTGCCGTTCAGCACCAGCGTGTAGCCATCCGGCGCGGAGCGTGCGGTGGCCGCGGTGCCGATGGCGCCGCCCGCGCCCGCGCGGTTCTCGACCACGACCGGCTGCCCGCCCGAAGCGGTCATGTGCTTGGCGATGGCGCGGGCCATCATGTCGGTGGGACCACCCGCCGTATAGGGCACGATGATGGTGATCGGACGCGTGGGGAATTCCTGCGCGAGGGCGGTGGTTGACACGCCGGCCGCCGTTGCAATGATCAGGCCGGCAGCGCTCGCTGCCATCACGACGCGCCGTGCCGGCGCGGGACTGGAACGGGACATCTCGGTCTCCTTGGGTGCTTGTTGTGAGGGGTTGGCCGTCGGGTCAGAGGCGCGCCTGCTGACGGGCTTTCAGTCTGCCTTCAATCCGGTTGCCTTCACGACGCGAGTGTAGCGCTCGAGCGTCTGGCCGAGGAGTGCCTGTGCGCGAGCGCCATCCTCAAGCCCCGGTGTCAGATCGAGCGATGTCATCCGCTCGCGCAGCGCCGGATCGGCCATTGCGCTGGCAAGCGCCGTAGAAAGCGTGGCGGCAACCGAGGCCGGCGTACGGGCCGGCAGTGCCACCAGATAAAGCGATTCCTGCGCCAGCGCCGGGTAACCGAGCTCGCCGACGGTGGGCAGGTCGGGCAGCAGCGGCGAGCGACGGCTGGCGGCGGTCGCCATAGGCTGCAGCTTCCCGGCACGGATGTGGGGAATCAATCCGGGTGTGCTGATGATGGCCGCGTCGACCTCGCCGGCGACCAGTGCGGTGACGGCGGGGGCATTCCCGCGGTAGTGGACTGGCGTGGCCTG
>CAMBZS010000255.1 GCA_945872335.1 Bordetella parapertussis
CCGTTCCAGTGCCTGGACCACCGCCCGCGAGCATGGCCCGATCAGGGGGCCAGTCAGCATGACGCCAGCGAGGAGCAGTATCGCGATGCTGGCGTAAGCCGCAAGCGGCAGATCGGCGATAGGAGGCGCCGCCAGCAGCAAGAGCGCGATCGCTGCGAGCCCGGCCGCCCAGCGCGCGCGCCCACTTGGATCGAGCACGCTTTCCGTCGAGCGAGCGCGTAGCGCACGCGCGGGAATGATGCGTTGCGCCGCCCGCATCGGTGAAAACGCGCCCATCAGCGCAATGGCAAGGCCGCCGGCCACGCCTGCCGCGACCGATAGTGGGTCGACGGCAAGCGCGATCACGCGACGATCGAAGTAGCCGCCGCCCAGATCACCCCCGGTCAATGCGAGAAGGAACGATGCGAGCGCCATACCCCCAAGCACTCCGGTGACCGAGCCGATTGCGCCGATTGCCAGTGCATCGACCAGCACGCGTCGTGCAGCGAAGCGGCGAGGAGCCCCCAGCACGCCGAGCAGCGCAATCTCATGCTGCTGGCGGGCCACCCGCAGCGCGAGCGTCGCCTGAACGATGAAGGCGCCGGTAAAGAGTGCCACCAGCGCGAGCACATTGAGATTGACGCGATAGGCGCGCGACAGGTTTGACATCCGTTGTCCGGCCGCCTGCGGGACGCTCCAGAGCACCTGCACGGGAAGCCTGGGCTCGACCGCCGCCCGGACGCTGCCCGCATCAGCGTGTTCCTCAAAGCGCAGGTCGATCCTCGACAGTTTGCCCAGCCGACCGAAGTATTGCTGGGCATTGGCGATGTCGAGCACTGCCAGCAACTGACCTTCATCGGCACCCTCCACGCTGCCCGCCACGCGCAACGTCTGCTGGTGTGTGCCGGTCTGAATGACAAGCCGCTCACCCGGCGTGATGTCGAGCGCGCGCGCCGCCGCCCGCGACAGGAATACGGCATCGTCGGCAAACAGCGCTGCTGGGTCGCTGCGATAGGGCTCAGCCAGTGAGGGCAACAGGGTGGGCGTGACCTGTGCCGCTCGAAGCGGATCAATCCCAAGTACACGAAGCATGATCGGTTGCTCCGCTTGCGGCGCACCCGAGTGCGTGCGTCCAGGGGCTTCGGTCTCGCGGCTCGGGGTACGAGGCACGGCCGGCGCGACTGCGTTGGCAAACGCTTTGAACTCGATCACGGGGCTTGCTGCCGCGATACCCGCTGTATCGATCAGCAACGAATAGATCTGCTCGTCGAAGTCGGCGCTTCGGCCCACCAGCTGCGCCTGCGCGTCGCCGTTCACCATGGCGATCGCAGCAGAAAATTCCGCCAAGGCCGAGCGATTGACCCAGTGCACACCCAGGGCGAGCGCGACACCGATCGCAATCGACAGCGCGCCAGCCAGCATGGCGGCCGGGCCTTCTCGCCAGTGGGCCGCGATCAGCCATCGGAGAAGCGCGCGATGGGGATTGGCCGACTGAGTCACGCCGGTTCGAGCCGCCCCTCGCGCAGGACCAGCTGGCGGTCGGCGATGGCTGCCGCCTCATGCGAGTGGGTGACGAGCAGCAATGCCGCGCCCGATTCGGCAGCGTGCTCGGCGATCAGTGCGAGTGCTGTACGGGCGCTTGAGGGATCGAGGTTGCCCGTGGGTTCGTCGGCGAGCAGCACGCGTGGCGCGGCCACGAGCGCCCGCGCGAGCGCGACCCGTTGTTGCTCGCCCCCCGAGAGTTGGCTGATAGGAGCCTGAAGGCGGTCGCCCAGGCCCAACCGGCCGAGCACGGTGGCGGCGCGCTCGAGCGCCTGAGCGGGGGGCATGCCGTTCAGGAGGAGCGGCACAGCCACATTCCGCTGGACAGAGAGATGACCAAGAAGGTGAAACGCCTGGAAGGCAAATCCGATCAGCTGACGGCGAAGCGCGGCGGCGTGATCGTCGTCCAGACCGATGAGCGAGCGTCCGGCCACCTCCACACGCCCAGCGTCGGCCGGTTCGAGCCCGGCGATGATGTTGAGCAGCGTGGACTTGCCGCTGCCCGACTCACCAAGCAATGCGATCCGTTCCCCTGGCTCGGCTCGCAGCGTCAGATCCTGAAGGATGATCCGCTTGCCGAAGCGCTTGTGAAGTGCCTCGAGAAGAACGGCGGGCGGATCCTCCCGCTCAGTCATTCGATGATTCTGCGATCCCGCCCACGGTCTGGCTGAATCCGCCGTCGACATAAGTGATTTCAGCGGTGACACCGCCCGCGAGCTCGGATAGCAGGAAGGCGGCGACGTTGCCGACGTCGTCAATGGTGACGTTACGGCGCAGCGGCGCATGCGACTCGACGAAATCAAGGATCTTGGAGAAGCCCTTGATGCCGCTTGCCGCCAGCGTCTTGATCGGACCGGCTGAAATGCCATTGACGCGAATGCCGCGCGGGCCGAGGCTTTCAGCCAGATACCGCACCGACGCCTCGAGGCTGGCTTTGGCCAGGCCCATGGTGTTGTAGTTGGGCACCATGCGCACGGCGCCGAGGTAGCTGAGTGTGAGAAGCGCCGCGCGCCGGTTGGCCATGAGCGGTTGGGCTGCCCGCGCGAGCGCGATGAAGCTGTAGGCGGAGATGTCGTGGGCCACGCGGAAGGCCTCGCGGCTTGCGCCCTCGAGAAAGTCGCCCGCGATCGCCTCGCGTGGTGCAAACGCAATGGCATGCACCAGGCCATCGAGCCCGTCCCATTGTTCGCCGAGCGCAGAGAACAGTTGCTCGATCTGCGCGTCGTCGGCGACATCACAGGGAAAGATTCTTGTTGACCCGAAGGCTGCCGCCATGTCGGCAACGCGATCACGGAACCGGTCGCTCTGATAGGTGAAGGCGAGTTCGGCACCCTGCGCATGACAGCTGCGGGCAATGCCGTAGGCGATGGACCGGTTGGACAACAAACCGGTGATCAGGATGCGCTTGCCGGCAAGAAAACCCATCGTCGAGGTCTCCGCTAGAATCGAATGTCAATCATTGTCGCACGCGTCATGTTGAAGGCAGTTATCGTCAGAGCCCTGCAAGCGATCCCTCGTCTCCGGCGCTGCCGGCGACCGAGTGTGCATGCGTTCGCCTGGCTGGCCGCAGCCGCGCTGGCTGCGCTCTCCCACGCGCCCCTACAGGCGGCGCACGGCATTGCCTGGGGCGAAGCGCTCAAGTACCCCCCGGGGTTCTCACATTTCGACTACGTGAACCCCGCCGCACCCAGGGGCGGCTCGATCAACCTCGACGGCTATGGCAGCTTTGACAAGCTGAACCCCTTCACGCTGAAGGGGATCGCAGCGGCCGGGATTGGCACGCTGATGTTCGAAACCCTGGCTGAGCCCAGCAAGGATGAACCCTTTTCCATGTACGGGCTCCTTGCCGACGACATCCGGTTTGCCGAAGACGGTCTGTCCATTACCTTTCGACTCAATGCAGCCGCACGGTTTTCTGATGGGTCGCCCGTCACTGCCGAAGATGTGCGGCACTCATTTGTCACCCTCACCAGCCGGCAGGCTCATCCGCGTTATCGGCAAAGTTTTGCCGACGTGGCGCAGGTGCGGGTGATCGACCCCCGCACGATCCGCTTTGACTTCAAACGTCGCAACCACGAGCTCCACATGATCATCGGCATTCAGATGCCGGTGTTCTCGCGCAACTGGGGCAAGGGCAAGAATTTCACCGATCTGATCGAAGACGAGCCGATCGCAAGTGGCCCCTACCGGATCGAGCGCGTCGAGTGGGGGCGGTCCATCGTTTTTCAGCGCAACCCCAACTATTGGGCCAACGATTTGAACGTCCGACGCGGCATGTTCAACTTCGACCGCATCGTCTACAAATACTTCAAGGACGAAACTGCGCGGCTCGAGGGTTTCAAGGCCGGCGAGTTCGACTGGATCTACGAAAACTCCGCGCGCAACTGGGCACGCGGCCACACCGGCCCGCGTTATGCGAGCGGCGAACTCGTCAAGCGCGAGTTCTCGCACTCGAACGCCGCTGGCATGCAGGGCTTTGGCCTCAACGCGCGACGACCACAGTTCTCGGATGTGCGGGTACGGCGCGCCATTGCGCTCGCGATGGATTTCGAGTGGATGAACCGCCAGGTGTTTTACGGTCAGTATCGGCGAACGCCCAGCTATTTCACCAACACCGACATGGTGGCCAGCGGTCAGCCCGATCAGGACGAGTTGACCTATCTTGAGCCGCTCCGAAGGCAGCTTTCGCCGGAGGTGTTTGGCGAGGTGCCCCTGCCGCCCACGACTGCTGCGCCCTCCTCGCTCAGGGCGAACCTGCGGCTCGCGCGCAGCCTGCTGATCGATGCAGGTTGGCAGGTCGATGACGAGGGGGTTCTCCGAAACGCGGCTGGGCAGGCGTTCGCGTTCGAATTTCTCACCTACTCCAAGGCCTTCGAACGCGTGGCCGAATCCTGGGTGCGCAATCTCGCCAAGCTCGGTATGGAAGTGACCATGCGCACCACCGATCCGGCGCTCTATCGCAAGCGTATCGAGGAATACGACTTTGACGCCATCGTGCATGTGTTCAGCGCCAGTCAAACCCCCGGTAATGAGCTGGTGGAGAGCTACACCTCCGGAGCGGCCGCCGAGAAGGGTTCGCAAAACATGCCTGGCATTCGTGACCCCGCGATCGATGCGCTGGTGTCGCGCATTCTCGAAAGCCGCTCTCGTCCGGAGCTCGCAGCCGGTGCGCGGGCGCTTGACCGTGTGCTGCGGCATGGCTACTACATGGTTCCGCATTTTCACGCGCCGGCAAACCGGGTGGCCTTCAGCAAGCGGCTCGGGCACCCGGAAACCATCCCCAGGTACTATTGGTCACCCACCTGGATGCTGAAAACCTGGTGGGTTCAGCCTGGTGCCGCGGGCGCGCGGTCGAGGTGAGCACATGATCGGCTATGTCATCAAGCGCCTGCTTCTCATGATCCCCACGCTGATCGGCATTCTGCTGGTGAGCTTTGCCATCATTCAGTTTGTGCCGGGCGGTCCGGTTGAACAGCTGGTGCAGGAAC
>CAMBZS010000256.1 GCA_945872335.1 Bordetella parapertussis
TCAGGTGCAGATCATGTTTGACGGCGCGCCCTCCCTGATTGCGCAAGTACAGTCGGGCAAGCTCCGGGTGCTGGCGGCGGCGAGCGCGGAGCGTAATCCGCTGGCCCCTGATGCGCCCACGTTTCGCGAGCTCGGCCTGCCCGGCATTGAAGTGGCGCTCTGGTATGGGGTGATGGTGCCGGCTGTAACGCCTGCCGCCGTGATAGAGCGCCTGGCCGCCGACATCGACGCGGCGTTGCGCGTGCCCGAGGTGGTCGAGCGCTTCCGGTCGCAAGCGACCGAGCCCATGGGCGGCTCCCCGCGTCAGGCGGCCGATTTCATCCGGGCCGAGTACGTGCGCTGGGGTGACGTGATCCGAAAGGCCGGCGTGAGCCAGGACTGATCGCCTGCAGGCCTCAGCGCAGGGCAGCCGACCGCTCGCGTCGGCGCCGCGCGAGAATCCGGGCCGAATTGAGCCCGGCAAGAAGCAGCAGCGGCCAGAGGAAGGTACAAACCAGCGCCCAGACAATCCTTGACCCGGCCGAGCCCGGCTCGGCGCTGTCTGCCGCCTGGTTCGGTCCCTCGCTGAACAGATGCCGGTTCGGAAATGACACGAGTCCAAAACCCGCGCCGATAATCAGAAAAACGATGATGTAGGTGTTCAAGGCGGGCCCCCGGTTGGCCACCGATCAAGCCGTCGATGAAGGCTTGGCGATGTCAACAGATAGTGACATACTCAAGTGTAATCCTCTATATACACCTTGAGCGGGCAGGGTTTGTCCTGCCATGCCGCTCGCGTGGAGTTCGGACGCACCGGATCGGTGGGGCTTTGCAGCCACTTTCATTGCTGCCATGATCTGCGCGAATCATGCGCTGGCTGCAAAGGAGGTCCGACTTGGTCCAACGTGGAGATGGCTATGTTCCGGTGGCTGACGGCACAAAGCCGTCGGACCAGCGCATTGAACCGGCTGAGTGGGCGCTCAGGCTGCGGCTCGCAGCGGCCTATCGTGCGGTTGATCATTTCGGCTGGTCGGAACTGACCGCCAATCACATCTCGCTGCGGGTTCGCGACCAGCCCTCCGAGTTTCTGATCAACCCCTATGGCCTGCTCTACTCGGAGATCACCGCGTCCAATCTGGTGCGAATCGACGCAGGCGGCAATGTGCTCACGCCCACCGAGTATCCGATCAACCCGGCCGGGTTCAACATTCATGCGGCAATTCACGAAGCGCGCGCTGATGCGCATTGCGTGCTGCATGTTCATACCGTGGCGGGCATGGCGGTGTCATGTCTGTCGGAGGGATTGCTTCCGCTCACGCTGGAAGGCACCGACTTTCATGACCGGATCGGCTACCACGAGTTTGAAGGGCCGAGCCTTGCCGTGGATGAACGGACACGTCTGGCTGCCGCACTTGGCTCGCGAAACATCGCCCTGATACTGCGCAATCACGGCCTGGTCACCATCGGAGAGACGGTGGACTCGGCGTTTCTGCGCATGTACCGATTGCTGCTTGCGTGCGAGGTGCAGCTGCGGGTTCTCACGACGGGGCAACCGTTCACCCGCATCTCGGCGCGCACGCTGGAACACTCGGCGCAGCGCCATGAGTGGTTCTTCCGCATTGGCCCAGGCGGTCGCCAGATCGGGCACGGCGAACTCGACTTCAGCGCGGTCATGCGGCTGATGGCGAGAATCGATCCGTCCTGGCAGACCTGACCAGGAGCGATCCCTTCCCACGATCCGGGTTGCACAATATCGATTGGCCAGGAGGATGAGGCTGTACGCAGCGCTCAGCAGCCATCCAGATAAGCCCAGGGCCTGCGTGCCCGGTCGCGGCTGCGAAACGCGTTGATCTCGGCACGGGCCGACAGGGTCATGTCGATTTCATCCAGCCCCCTGAGGAGCATGGTGCGTAGCGCAGGCGGCGTGTGAAAGCGAAAGCGGTGACCCGATGCGCTGCGAACTTCCCCGGCATCGAGGTCGACTGTGACCTGCGCCTGTCCATCGCTTTTTTCCACTTCCTCGGCGATCTGCCGAACCGCTTCGATTGGCAGCTCGACCGGCAGGATGCCGTTACGGAAGCAGTTGTTGAAAAAGATGCCGCCGAAGCTCGGTGCGATCAGGGCGCGAAAGCCGAACTCGCGCAGCGCCTTGGGTGCGCGCTCGCGTGAGGAACCACAGCCGAAATTGCGATCGGCGAGGAGGATCTGGGCCTGGTCATAGGGCGCGCGGTTCAGGATGAACGCGGGATCGGGTGTGCGGTCATCGCCCAGGAACCGCTGATTGGCAAACAACATCTTGCCGTAGCCGGTGGCATCAGGCCCGCCCATGTAGCGGGCCGGGATGATCTGGTCGGTATCGATGTTGATGACCAGCATCGCGGCGGCAATCCCCGTGACACGTTGAAACGATTCCATCTTGGTCTCCGGTGGTCAGCGATGGCTGGCAAGTAGCGGTCTCGGGTCGGCGATCGCGCCGCTCACCGCCGAGGCGGCGACCGTGGCCGGGCTTGCAAGATGCGTTCGGGTGCGTGGCCCCTGGCGACCTTCGAAATTCCGGTTGGTGGTGCTCACTACACGCTGATCTGCGAAGCGGTTGTCGCCAAGATGCCCGCAGTAGCCGCAGCCCGCCTCGTGCCACTCGAAGCCGGCCTCGCGAAAGACGCGATCGATGCCTTCAGCCTCGGCCGCCTGTCGAACGGGGGTGGACCCGGGTACGCAGACGGCCTGTACGCCGGGCTTGACGCGACGGCCGCGCAGGATGCGGGCGGCTTCGCGCAGGTCTGACAGCCGTGCGTTGGTGCACGAGCCGATATAAACCGCATCGATTGGCGTGCCGATGAGTGGCGTACCCGGCGACAGCTGCATGTAGGCGAGCGCACGGGCGGCGAGATCGCGCGCCTCGGCGTCGGCCGCTTCGGCAGGGTCGGGCACTGCTGCGGTGATATCGACCGAGTGCTGCGGACTGGTGCCCCAGCTCAGCTGCGGGGCGATCGATGCGCAGTCGATCGACACCTCGCGGCCGAAGCTGGCCCCGTCGTCGGTCCGCAGGGCTCGCCAGTAGGCGATGGCTTCATCCCAGGCCCGTCCCTTGGGCGACCAGGCGCGACCCGCCAGGTATTCGAAGGTGACGTCGTCCGGCGGGACGAAGCCATATTTCGCCTGGAACTCGATCGACATGTTGCAAAGCGTCAGGCGTGCTTCAACCGGTAGCGACGCCACGGCATCGCCTGCAAACTCAACGGCGAAGCCGATGCCTGCGGCAGCTCCGAGTCGGGCGATCAGCGCGAGGATCATGTCCTTTGCATAGACGCCTTCGCCGAGTTTTCCGTTGAACGAAACCCGCATCGTCGCAGGGCGGGTCTGGGCAAGTGTCTGGGTGGCCAGCACATGCTCGGCCTCGCTCACGCCCACCCCCCAGGCGACCGCGCCAATGCCACCGACCGTGCAGGTATGGCTGTCGCAGCACACCAGCGTGGTGCCCGGCAGTGCGATGCCCAGTTCGGGGGCAGCCACATGGGCAATACCCTGTCGCGGATCGTCGTAGTCGATGAAATTGAGCTGCCAGCGCTGCGCCTCGGCGCGCGTGGTGCTGATCATGGAAAAGCCGCTCGGGGACGGTGACTCGGTCGGTCCCCGGCCCGGGCGGGTGGCGATCAGGTGCTCGATGATCGTGAAGACCTGGGCGCGGCTGTCGGGCGTCCGGCCGGCGCGCGCCATGGCGTGCAGCACCTGGCTGCCGCCCAGCTCGTGAAGAATCAGGCGATCAATCTGCAGCAGGTCGGTGGACCCTTCAAGTGTTCGGATGGCATGGTCTGCCCATACTTTGTCGAAATAGGTCAGTCCGGACATGGCCGCACCCCGTTGCGTCAGATGAGGGGAGCAGTCTATCCCGGCGAGCGCGGATCGGCTTCAGTCCTTGGGCGGCGTGTTGAATAACGCAATGGAAACGCACGGCCTTGCAGGCGTCCCGTTAGCATGAGGATGTTCAAGGGAGGCCTCTCATGATCCGACTGTCTCAAGCGTTGTTCGTTTCGCTTGCCATCGCAGCATCCACCGCGGTTGCGCAGGACTATCCGTCCAAGCCGCTTCGCGCCATCGTGCCGTTCGCGCCTGGCGGGGTCGTTGATACGGTGGCCAGGCAGGTCGCATCCAAAATGAGCGAGAGCATGGGCCAGCAGGTGGTGGTTGATAACCGCGCCGGTGCCAGTGGATCGATCGGCACTGCGCTGGCCGCCAAGGCCCCCCGCGATGGTTACACCATTCTTTTTGCGTTCGATACGCACGCGGTAAACCCCCACATCTACAAGAACCTGGCCTTTGACACGCTGAAAGACTTCGAGCCGGTGTCGCTGGTGGTGAAGATTCCACTCGCTATTGCGGCGGCGGCGAACGTGCCCGCGTCCAATCTCAGAGAACTGGTCGCGCTTGCCAAAGCGAACCCAGGTAAGTATTCCTATGCGTCGGTGGGCGCGGGAAGCTCCGGGCATCTGGCCGCCGAGCAACTCAAGCTTCTGAGTGGTATTGAGCTGGTGCATGTGCCCTACAAGGGCGGCGGTCCCGCGGTGGCGGATCTGTTGGGCGGGCAAATCCCCTTTGCGTTTCTGGCGGCGGGTGTGGTGACGCAACATATCCGAAGCGGCAAGCTGAAGGGCCTCGCGCTGACAAGCGCGCAGCGCTCTGCTGCCTTGCCCAATGTGCCCACCACCGCCGAGGAAGGGTTTCCGCAGTTTGACTCAGGGGCCTGGGTGGGGGTGGTGGTGCCCGCAGGAACGCCCGCTGCGGTCGTTGCCCGGCTGAACACCGAAGTGGTCAAGGCGGTGCGCGATCCGGCGGTGAGCGGCAAGCTGTCGGATCAGACCATGGTGGTCGTGGCGAGCACGCCCGCCCAGCTCGATGAGTTCATTCGCGCTGAGCACGACAAGTGGGGTCGTCTGATCCGCGAGGCTAAACTCAATCTCGGGGATTAGCATGGAAGTCGGTTTCTTTTACTGGCCGTTCAG
>CAMBZS010000257.1 GCA_945872335.1 Bordetella parapertussis
TACGCGATTCTGTATCGCGGCAATCATCAGTCACGGGTGTTCGAGCAATGGTTGCGCAAGGAAAACATTCCGTACGTGCTCTCGGGTGGCCAGTCCTTTTTTGAACGAGCCGAGATTCGCGACCTGATCGCCTATCTGAGACTGATCGCCAACGACGACGATGACCCCGCGTTCATCCGCGCGGCCACCACGCCCAAGCGCGGCATTGGCACCGCCACGCTCACTGCGCTTGGCGACTACGCCGGCTCGCGGCAGATATCGATGTTCGAGGCACTGTTCGAAACCGGATTCGAGTCGCGACTGGCCGCACGACAGTTGCAGACCCTGCGCGAGTTTGGCGAGTTCATCAACCGCATCAATTGGCGCGCAGCCCGCGAGCCCGCAGGCCCGGTGCTCGATGATCTGCTCGCTGCGATCGATTACCGCGGCTGGCTCACTGACAGCCAGGATGAAAAGACGGCAGCCACCCGCTGGCGCAATGTGTGTGACTTCTGCGACTGGGTGAAAAAACGTGCCGATGAAGAGGGCGCGACGCTTGCGCAGCTCGCGCAATCGATCGCCATCCTGTCGCAGCTTGATCGGCGCGATGCCGAGGCCGACGCGGTGCGTCTCACCACCATCCATGCCTCGAAGGGGCTTGAATTTCCGCATGTGTTCGTGGTGGGCTGCGAGGAGGGCGTGTTGCCGCATCTGGGCGCCCGCGAGACTGAGGCCGAGACCGAAGAGGGGGCACGCGCCGAGCCGGCTACCGACGGGCGGGGTGCGGCAGAGGATGCGCGCATCGAGGAGGAGCGCCGCCTGATGTATGTGGCAATCACCCGGGCCGAGCGCAGTCTTACGCTCAGCTGGTGCCGGGAGCGTTCGCGGGCGCGGCTGTCGCTGCCCCAGGAGCCCTCCCGCTTCATCGCGGAGATGGATCTCTCGAGCGGCGCCTCGGGATCGCGTGCAACGGTGAGCAACGAAACCGCGCGCGCACGGCTGGGCGCGCTCAAGGATCTGCTGGGCGCTGCTCGGACGTCAAAATGAGGCGCAACGCAAGCCGGCCGGGCAGCCCGGACGGGCTGATCGGATGGCGCTTGAACAGATAGCGCTTGAACAGATAGCGCTTGAACGGATAGCGCTTGAACGAATGCGCGGACCGGCAAGCCCGCGAGACGTGCAGACTACTTGGCCGCGGGCGCGGCGGGCGGTGCTGGCTCGGTGAGACTGCCGCCCGAGGCGTTGGCCATATGGACCACGGCACGCAGGATTTCGAAGTCGGAGGCTGCGCCCCCGCCTTGCGCAGGCATGGCGCCCTTGCCCTTCAGCACAGCCGTCACCAGGGCTTCAAGACCAGTGTCGAGCCGCGCTTTCCAGGCGGCCACGTCACCGGTTTTGGGCGAGCCTGCAACGCCGGCTGCATGGCAGGCTGCGCACTGGGCGGTGTAGATCTGTTCGCCCGACTTGAGGGCGCGCGGGGCGCTTGCGTCGATCAGCTCGAAGCCTGCCACCGGTTTGATGCGGGCCTCGATGGAATCAGCGCTCATGGACTGAGTGCCTGCGCCAGTTCGCTTGCTCGCGCCCACATACTTCACCAACAGCACGATGATGAGAATGGGCACGATGAAGGACAGCACGATGACCGTGATCAGCTGCTTCGGGGTCTTGATGGGGGTGTCGTGGTCTGCGCTCATGGGGCGGCCCTGGCGGTGAAAATCAAAGCTTTCAATTGTAATGGGAAACGCGAGTGCGGTCGACGCGTGTCCGTGACGGGCGCGCGGAAACCGAGTATCCTTCGCGCTCCGCTGCTGCCGAGTCCGGCAGCCATGCGCCCGTAGCTCAGTGGATAGAGTACTGGCCTCCGAAGCCAGGGGTCGCGCGTTCGATCCGCGCCGGGCGCGCCATCTCCCCCCTTGCTGTTGTCGCACGTCGCGCGCGGCTGCCGCGCAGTTGCCTCACATGGCGTGCGGCTGTCGATCAGGCAGCGCGAAACGGCTGGTCGACTGCCAAACGACCGTACTAAAATCGGTCGGATGAACACGCCGCCGTCTCCGTCCCCCTCTCCGCCGCCCGCTTCTGCCACGCCCGCTTCTGCGCCGTCCTTCTCCCCGGGACCTGGCGAGCCGCCGCTTGTCGCTGCGCAGCCCGCGTCACGGATCGTCGGCTCCGGCCGCCGCGTCGACGCGCCGGCCGCCATCGCCAGCATGCCGGTCTATCGCGCCTCGACCGTGCTGTTCGACTCGCTGTCCGAGGCCGAGTCAGCCGGCCGCCGGGGCGCCCAGGGGGTTCGCCACGTCACCTCCTACGGCGTGGGCGGCACGCCCGGCACCATGGCCCTGACCGACGCGCTGTGCGAGATCGAAGGCGCCGGCCATGACTGCCGCGCTGCGCTGATGCCCTCGGGGCTCAATGCCATCAGCACGCTGTTCCTCGCCCTGCTCCAACCGGGGGATCACCTGCTGGTGCCTGATTCAGCCTACGGTCCCACCCGGGCGATCTGTGATGGCCTCATGACCCGCATGGGGGTCGTGGTTGAGTACTACGACCCCGTGGCCTCGGCCGAAGACCTCTCACCCAAGCTGCGCGAGCGCACGCGCATGATTTATCTCGAGAGTCCGGGCAGTTACACATTCGAGGTGCAGGATGTGCCCGCCATCTGCGCGCTGGCGCGGTCGCGAGGCATTCTCACCGCGGTCGACAACGCCTGGGCCTCGCCCGTATTCGCCCGCCCTTTTGACTGGGGGGTTGATGCCTCGGTGCTGCCGCTCACCAAATACTGGAGCGGTCATTCAGATGTGTTGATGGGCGCAATCGTGGCGCGGGAAGCGCTCTGGCCGCAGCTGTGGGCGGCCGTCAAGCAGATGGGTATCTGTGTGGGGGGCGATGACGCCTTTCTGGTGCTTCGGGGTTTGCGCACAGCCGATGTGCGCATGCGGCGGCATCAGGACAATGCGCTCGCTGTGGCACGCTGGCTGGAGACCCGTCCCGAGGTTCGGCGCGTTCTGCACCCGGGGCTTGCCTCGCATCCCCAGCACGCGCTCTGGCAGCGCGATTTTTCCGGTTCAAGCGGGTTGTTCTCGTTTGAGATGGACCCCGCTGCCACCGGCGGCCTGGGCGCAGGGTTCAACGCCGCCACGGCCGCATTCAGCGAAGGCCGGCGTTTCTTCGGGATCGGCTATTCATGGGGTGGCTTTGAGAGCCTCATCATGCCCGGCCGTCTGTCCGGTATTCGCACGGTTGGTCCCTGGGACGGCGGGGCACTGATCCGCCTGCACGCGGGGCTTGAGGATCCGGCCGACCTGATCGACGATCTTGCTGAAGGGTTTGCTGCGATGCGCCGGGCGGTCGCCGCCCGCTAGGCTGTCATGGTTGGCCAGGTCGCGCGTGAGCGGGATCGACCGGCGATGACGCGGCGCCCCGCCGTGCAGCCGCGCGCCGCCGTGCAGCCGCGCGCAACCCGAGCGCCGACCTCCTGAGCGTCACCTTCCGTGCGTCCATCCCACCGGCGCCCTCGCACCGCCGCCCTCGCACCGCCGCACCGCGCTCAGTGACTGGCGCCGCCCGCCTGGTGCTGGGTTGCGCCGCGTTTCACCTCGGTCATGTCGAGCTCACGCACCTGCCGAAGAATGTCCTCGAGCGCCCCCTTTGAGAGCGCGCCTGGCTGCTGAAACACAATCACCTGCTCGCGAAAAATCATGAGCGTGGGAATCGAGCGGATGCTGAAATGCATCGCGAGTTCCTGCTCCTCATCGGTATTGATCTTCACGAATTTGACGTCGGTGTTTTCGCCGGCGACTTTTTCGAAGACCGGCGCAAAGCCTCGGCACGGGCCGCACCATGGCGCCCAGAAGTCGGCAACAACGATGTCGTTGCCGCCGACGGTGGCGTCGAACTGCTCGGTGGTGAGATCGGAGACGGACATCATGGTTCCTGAAACGGGGTGGCCTCGGAGGGCAGCAACCGGGCCGTGCACACGCCGCGTAGCGAGCCCCGCATCGGTTGGCCCCGGCGCGCCGAGGGTCTGCGCCGGGTTCGAACGGTATATTGCGCGATCAATCCCGAATTGCAAGCGCGCGACCGACGCGCGCCGTTCAGAATCGACGGAGGAGACCCATGCCAACCCATCCGAACCCTTATCGCCAGGGACTGTCGCGTAACGCCGCCAACCATGTTCCGCTCTCACCCATCAGCCTGGTGGACTGGGCAGCCGACGTCTTTCCCGATCGGCTCGCGCTCATTCATGGCGGGCTTCGGCTCAGTTGGGCGGAGCTGCGCGCGCGCGCCCGCAGGCTCGCCTCGGCGCTTGCCGCGCGCGATATCGGCGAGGGCGACACAGTGGCGGTGATGCTGCCCAACACGCCGCCCATGGTCGAGGCGCACTACGGTGTGCCGCTTACCCGCGCAGTGCTGAACAGCATCAACACGCGTCTTGATGCGGCAACCGTTGCCTTCATCCTCCAGCACTCCGATTCGAAGGTGGTGCTGGTCGACCGTGAGTTTTCCGGGGTGATGGCCGAGGCGCTCGCGATCGTGGCAAGCGCGGGCGGTCGCCGGCCGACGGTGATCGATGTCGATGACGTGCTCTATGACGGCCCCGGGCAGGCGGTGGGCGACATGGGTTACGAGGCGCTGCTCGCCGAGGGTGACCCGGCCTACGCAGGGTCACTTCCTGAAGACGAATGGGATGCGATCGGTCTCAACTACACTTCGGGCACCACGGGCAACCCCAAGGGCGTCGTGGTGCATCACCGCGGGGCTTACATGAATGCGGTGGCCAATGCGATGGCCTGGGCGCTTCCGCGCCACCCGGTCTATCTGTGGACGCTGCCCCTGTTTCACTGCAATGGCTGGTGCTTTCCCTGGACGCTGGCCGCGGTCGCGGGCACCCATGTGTGCCTTC
>CAMBZS010000258.1 GCA_945872335.1 Bordetella parapertussis
TCGCGCGCGATCACTGCCGCAGCCAGCCAGCCTGGCAGCAGCCCCTCGGCTGCGAGCATCAGCGTCACGGTGAGCATGGTGAGCTTGTCGGCCAGCGGATCAGCGATGGCACCGAAGCGCGTGCGCTGGTTCCAGCGCCGGGCGAGAAAGCCATCGATGAGATCGCCCGCAGCACAAAGAACGAATAGCAGCAACGCCACCCCGAAGGCGCGCGTGGCGAGCATGTAGGCAATGACCGGAATCAGCAGCGCCCGCGCAATGGTGATGATGTTGGGCAGCGTGAGCAGCCGCGGATTCATTTCCGATGCTGTCCCGACATGAATTCCGACAAGGCGCGGCCGGTATGGGAGGCTGCGTTGGCTGTCAGTTGTTCGGGTGGCCCGCTCTCGACGATGCGGCCGCCCCCCGACCCACCCTCGGGGCCCAGGTCGACGATCCAGTCGGCCTCCGCCCAGATGTCGAGGTTGTGTTCGACCACCACCAGTGTATTGCCGGCATCGACCAGCCGATGCAGCACCCGGATCAGCTTTTCAACGTCGGCCATGTGCAAGCCCACGGTCGGCTCATCGAGCACATAGAGGGTGTGGGGACCAGCAGGCAGCGGCGTGCCTTTCTCGAGCGCGCGTGCCCGCGCCTTGGCGATGCGCGGATCATCGACATCGGTGAGGGTGCGCACCTTGGCGAGTTCGGTGACCAGCTTGATCCGCTGCGATTCGCCGCCCGACAACGTGGGGCTGGGCTGGCCAAGTGTGAGGTATCCCAGACCCACGTCCTGCAGCAGTTGCAGCGGATGAGCAACTGAAGGGTGTGCCGCAAACCAGGGCAGGGCCTCGTCAACGCTCATCGACAGCACATCGCCAATCGAGGCATCGCGAAGCCGGATCGACAGGGTCTCGGGGTTGAAGCGCCGTCCCCCGCAGGCATCGCACAGCACTTTCACATCAGGCAGGAAGCTCATCTCGATGGTCTGTACGCCCTGACCTTCGCAGGCCGGACAGCGGCCGCTGCCGGTATTGAAACTGAAGCGTGACGCCGTAAATCCGCGCAGTCGCGCCTCGGCGCTATCGGCAAACAGTCGCCGGATCGTGTCCCAGAATCCGATGTAGGTGGCCGGACAGGATCGGGGCGTTTTGCCGATCGGTGTTTGATCGACCTCAAGCACGCGGCTGATTGGCTGCCAACCTTCAAGCGCGTTCAGGCCAGCAAGCTTCGGCGACGATTTTCGCGCGTTGCGGGCCCGTACCTGTGCGGCCACATTGCCAAGCAGGACCTCGCGCGCGACCGTGGATTTACCCGAGCCCGATACGCCGGTGATCACGCTCAGCCGGCCGAGCGGCAGACGCACATCGACATGACGCAGGTTGTGACGGTGGGCCCCGCGCAAGGTGAGCCAGCCCGAGGGATCGCGCTCGCCGACTGCGCGGCGCGGCGATAGCGGGTGAGCGAGCGGTTGCGACAGATAGCGACCGGTGAGGCTGTCGGGGGACGCCGCGAGCGCAGCATGATTGCCGGCCGCGATCACCCGCCCGCCCAGGCGCCCGGCACCGGGCCCGATGTCGATCACATGGTCGGCGCGACGGATGGTGTCTTCGTCGTGCTCCACCACGAGCAGGGTGTTTCCCTTGGCGCGGAGCACCTGCAGCGTGTCGAGCAGCACCCGGTTGTCCCGCGGATGAAGGCCGATGGTGGGTTCATCGAGCACGTAGCACACGCCCTGCAGATTGGAGCCGAGTTGCGCGGCCAACCGGATGCGTTGCGCTTCCCCGCCCGAGAGCGTGGGCGCGGCGCGGTCGAGCGCCAGATAGCCCAGACCCACATCGGAAAGAAAATCGAGGCGTGAGCGAATCTCGGTGAGGACGTCGCGTGCGATCTCTCCGGCGCGGCCGGAGAACTCCACCTGCCGCAGCCAGCGTGCGCAGTCGCCGACCGGCATTGCGGTCAGTTCGGCAATCGACATTCCGGCAAGCTTCACCGCGAGCGCGGTGGCATTGAGGCGTTGGCCCCCGCAGCGAACGCAGGGCTCCTCGCCGGGGCTGTCGTCGGCACCGTCTGAGGCCTCCGCATTGTCGTCACGGGCCGCAGCCGCGCGGGCCTCGGCGGCAAGCTGATCAGCCAGCTTTTCGGCGAGCGACCCCACCGACTCGGTGCTGGTGTCCTCGCCCGAGCGATGACGCTCATCGACTTGTGGCACATAAGGCAACTTGATGCCGGTGCCGATGCATGCAGCGCACCAGCCGATTCGCGAGTTGAAGGAAAACAGCCTTGGGTCGGGCTCGGCAAAGCTCGCCGCGCATGAGGGACAGGCGCGTCGCGTGGAAAAGAGCCTAGGCTTGACAAGCGCCGCCTCGCGCTCGAACGCGGCGGGGTCGTCGGCCAGGTGGGCGGCTTCCAGCGCCTCGAGCGAGTCGATCACCATCACCCGGCCCTTGCCCAGGTCGAGCGCGGTAGCGAGGGCGTCGCGAAGCTGCGCTTCATTTCTGGGATCGACTTGCAGCGAGGCTACCGGCAGCTCGATGTCATGCTCGATGAAGCGGTCGATGCGCGGGAAACCGCGGGTGGGCAGGAATCGACCATCGACCCGCAGATGGGTGTAGCCGCGCGCGCCTGCCCATTTCGCCAGATCCGTGTAGACGCCTTTTCTGGCGACTACCAGCGGTGCGAGCAGGCCGATGTGGCGGCCTCTTAGCTCGGTCATGAGGCGCGCAAGGATGGCGTCGGCCGATTGCGGCTCAATGCTCACGCCGCAATCCGGACAGTGCTGGATGCCCAGCTTCACATAGAGCAGACGCAGGAAATGATAGATCTCGGTGAGCGTGGCCACCGTGCTCTTGCGGCCACCGCGGCTGGTGCGCTGCTCGATCGCCACAGTGGGCGGGATGCCGTAGAGCGCATCCACATCGGGTCGGGTGGCGGGTTGCACAAACTGTCGGGCGTAGGCGTTGAGCGACTCGAGGTAGCGACGCTGGCCCTCGCCAAAAATCACATCGAACGCGAGCGTGGATTTACCCGAGCCTGACACGCCGGTGATCACGGTCAGCTGGTCGCGCGGAATCTCGACGTCGATGTTCTTCAGGTTGTGCTCGCGCGCGTGGTGCACCAGGATTGAATGCCGGCCACGATCGCGAAGCGCGCTTTGCAGCGGCAGGCCTTCGGCGGCAAAGCCCGACACGCTGGCGGGTTCGGCTGCCAGCAGCGCCCGTGGCGCGTCGGCCGATGCCGGGTCGGACCCGCTCAGCCGCTGCAACTGCAGGAGATAGTCTGCGAGCGCCCGCCCGGTGGCTGACCCGGCATGCTGTGCAAGCGCTTCCGGGGAGCATGCGGCCACCAGGCGACCACCGCGTTCGCCACCATCCGGGCCCAGGTCGATGACCCAGTCGGCGGCGCGCACCACGTCGAGGTTGTGCTCGATCACCAGCAGGGAATGGCCAGCGAGCAACAGCTTGCGAAGTGCTCGCAACAGTCGCGCGACATCATCGAAATGAAGTCCGGTCGTGGGCTCATCGAACATGAACAGCGTGCCGCGACGGCCCGAACGCGCTGCGCGCCAGCCCGGCGATGCAGGTTCAGTGAGCCCCTGGCTTGCTGCCTCGGCGAGGTAGCCCGCGAGTTTCAGTCGTTGCGCCTCGCCCCCCGACAGCGTGGGCACCGGTTGACCCAGCCGCAGATAATCGAGTCCGACGTCCGATAGCGGCTGCAATCGGGACCGCACCTCCGAGTCGTCGGCAAAAAACGCGAGTGCCTCGGTGACTGTCATGTCCAGAATATCGGCGGCTGATGCCGCGGCAAACGGCGAGCCGTCCGCGCGGCGCGCGCTGCTCGCGCCGCTGATCCGAACCTCCAGCGTTTCGCTCCGGAAGCGCTTGCCGTCGCAGTCTGCGCAGCGCAGATACACATCCGACAGAAACTGCATCTCCACGTGCTCGAAGCCGTTGCCGCCGCAGGCCGGGCAGCGACCGTCGCCGGAGTTGAAGCTGAAGGTGCCGGGTGTGTAGTGGCGTTCGCGCGCAAGTGGCGCACCGGCCAGGCGTTTTCGAATCGGATCGTAGGCGCCCACATAACTGACCGGGCTCGAACGGGCGGTCTTGCCGATCGGCGACTGGTCGACAAATACCACATCGGCAATCCAGTCGTCGCCCAGCAGACGATCGAAGGCACCAGGCGCTTCGGTGGCCTTGCCCTTGGCTTTCATCAGCGCGGGCAGCAGCACGTTCTGCATCAGCGTGGATTTGCCGCTGCCCGATACGCCGGTGATACATACGAAGCGTTCGAGCGGAATGCTGACATCGATGCCGCGCAGATTGTGTTCGCGCGCGCCCTCGATGATGAGCTTGGGCGTGCCATCGGCCACCGGCATGGTGCGGCCGGTGACCACCTGTCGCCGGCCGGCGAGGTAGTCGCCCGTGAGCGTGTTGGCGGTGCGGAGCTGCGCGGGCGGACCGTTGAAGACGATGCTGCCACCGCGCTCGCCCGGGCCGGGGCCGATATCGATGATGCGATCGGCGGCGAACATGACCGCCGGATCATGCTCGACCACCACCAGCGAGTTGCCCGCGTCACGCAGACGGCGCATGACCGCATTCACACGGTCCATGTCGCGCGGATGGAGTCCGATCGAGGGTTCGTCGAGCACGAACAGTGTGTTGACAAGCGAGGTGCCGAGCGCGGTCGTGAGGTTGATGCGTTGCACTTCGCCGCCCGAGAGCGTGCGCGACTGGCGGTCGAGCGTGAGGTAGCCCAGCCCGACGTCGCACAGATAGGCAAGCCGCGCCCGGATCTCGATCAGCAGCTGGGCGAGGGCCTCTTCGCGCGCGTCGGCGCCGCTGCGTGAATGGCGGGTCTGCGCGGCGACGCCATCGAAGAACTCGCGAATCCGTTC
>CAMBZS010000259.1 GCA_945872335.1 Bordetella parapertussis
GGCTGGCCTGCCCAGTGCTGGATGTCCTGGGTGGGCCAGTCGTCGGTGCCCATGGACACGCTGGAAATCACGCCATCGGAATCGAGTACCAGGGCGATATCGGACGCTGCCTCGACCAGCGCGGCGCTGGCTTCTGCGTCGAGTGCGGCGAGTTTGCCGCGGGATTCGTCAGCGTATCCCAACCGAATGCTCCGTTAACAGCCGGACCGCCCGATTGAGCGCGTCGGTTGCATCGCCCGACACGATGTCCGCATCCAGGCGCTCAACAAGTTTTGGAAAGAACGGGACGGCTGCCCCGCCCACCATAATTGTGGGACGAAAACCGCGACAGGCATTGCGCACGCGCAGGATAAGGGCGCCTGCCGAACGCAGATCGGTTTCCGAGCTGAGTGAGAGCCCGATCAGGGCGGGCCTCATGGCGGTGATCTGGCTGACCAGTACGGCTTCGTCGCCGTGGCCCAGCCGGGTACGCCAGCCGGCCCTTGCAAAAAACGCCCTGACCATTTGTACGCCAAGCCGGTGCGTGGCGCCCGGCATGGTGCAGAAAAACGCTGATGGGGGGCTGGTTTCCGGGGTGGAACTGGCGGGCGCATCTGGCAGGCCCATGCACTGAAAGTCATCGAGCAGGCTTGAAAAAAGCTGCTGCAGATGACCCAGCGCGATCGTGACATCGGTAAAGCTCAGCCGGTCGTCGCTCCAGCCCTGGCCCAGATGCTGCGCGGCCGGCTGTATGACCTGCAGAAAGATGGCTTCGATCGGTACGCCGCTTTCGCGCAGCTGTGCGATGAGGGCACCAGCGCCCTCGCTCTCGCCCTGCTGGCAGAATTCCGCGAGCTCGAGCGCATGCACGAGGAGCGGCCCCACCCGGGGCGGTCCGCCGCCCAGGCTCATCGATGCGACCGGTCTGCCCGGCCAGGCGCTGCGATCGCTCGGCAGCACCGGACCGGGGCCGCAGGCAAGACGGGTCAGTCGTGGAACCACCTCGGTGAGAAGCAGTTCCAGCAATGACTCGCCAGGTTGATCCAGTAACCCGGAATGACCTGACTTCATGGGGACCTCCTTGGGAACAACCGATCGGGCAGGCGAGTGCCAGCCGACAGTGTCCCTGTCTACCGTCGACTTTTGCCGATTCCGGGCGCTGTGTCCAGCGCCGTGTGAATCGCCGAGTAACGGCATCCTCACAGAAGTTTCCCCGTGTTCAATATCTGTCCTCTACTGTCTTGGACAGTAATCATCGTCTGGCCAGACCAGTTTGTCAATTACAGTAGACGTAAATCAAAGTTGACATTTTTTCGGGGCGGTCCTAGAGTCGGTCGGGTCAGCGTTTCGGACGGTCGAAACGCCCACACCTGCCCAGAGGAAACGATGTCGCGCACACTGACCGGGATCATTCAGCCAGCCGGCCCACCGGCCGCGTTGCGCCCGGTCTACACACCGGAGGAGCGCGCGCGCCGCGATGCCACCCGCTGGACGCTGGTGCAGGGCCTGCTCGCCCCATTCCAGTTCGTGGTGTTTCTGGCCAGCCTCGGGCTCATCGTTCGCTATCTCGCCACGGGCGACGGCTGGGCCGTTGCGGCGGCCTCGGTAGTGGTCAAAACGCTGGTCCTCTATCTGATCATGGTGACCGGCGCCATCTGGGAGAAGGTGGTCTTCGGGCAATACCTGTTTGCACCCTCCTTTTTCTGGGAAGACGTATTCAGCATGCTGGTGATCGCGCTCCACTCGGCCTGTCTGGTGGCGTGGTTTGCAGGCGACACTCTGCTCGATGCCCGGGGCCAGATGCTGCTTGCGCTGGCGGCCTACGCCACTTATGTCATCAACGCCGGCCAGTTTCTGTACAAGCTGCGTCGAGCCCGCCAGGAGCGTTCACGATGAACGCAAGAATTCCGATTTCTCCTGTTTCGGCACAAGGCTGCGAGCGGCCCGAGCCCGAAGTGCTGCGTGAGCGCGGTCAGCGCGAGGTGTTCTGTGGCCTGACCGGCATCATCTGGCTGCATCGCAAGATCCAGGATGCGTTCTTCCTGGTGGTGGGCTCGCGCACCTGCGCGCACCTGCTGCAGTCAGCGGCTGGCGTCATGATCTTTGCCGAGCCGCGCTTTGCCACCGCCATCATCGATGATCGTGATCTCGCCGGTCTGGTCGATGCCAATGAGGAACTCGACCGTGTGGTCGGTCAGCTGCTCGAGCGCCGGCCGGACATTCGCCTGTTGTTCCTGGTGGGCTCGTGCCCCTCGGAGGTGATCAAGCTTGATCTGGCTCGCGCGGCGCAGCGTCTGGATGCCCAGCGCGCGCCGTCGGTGCGGGTGCTGAGTTATTCCGGTAGTGGCATCGAAACCACCTTTACCCAGGGCGAAGACGCATGCCTCGCGGCGCTCGTGCCGCACATGCCGGTCGTGCAGGCTGCCGAGCCGTCGCTGCTGGTGGTGGGCGCACTCGCAGATGTGGTTGAAGATCAGCTCACCGGGTTGTTGCGCGAGTTGGGAATTGCCCGGGTCGATTGTCTTCCGCCGCGACGCTCGCGCGATCTGCCCGCGTTGTCGCCTGGCACCCGGTTCCTCCTGGCGCAGCCCTTCCTGGGCGATACCGCACGCGCCCTTGAGGCGCGTGGTGCGGTTCATCTGCCCGCGCAATTTCCGCTCGGAGAACACGGCACCACCAGCTGGCTTGCGGCGGCCGCGCAGGCTTTTGGCATTTCGCAGGAACGGCTGGACACCGTCACCGCGCCTGCACGGGCGCGGGCGCGTCGCAGCCTCGAGCGCTACCGATCACAGCTTGAAGGCCGCAGCGTCTTTCTGTTTCCGGACTCGCAACTCGAACCGCCGCTTGCGCGCTTTCTCGCGCAGGAGCTCGGCATGCGGCCCACCGAGGTTGGCACGCCTTATCTCCATCGCACGCTTCTCGCGCATGAATTGCAGGCGCTGCCCGAGGGCGTGCGACTTTCCGAGGGGCAGGATGTTGAACGCCAGCTCGAGCGTTGTCGCGCTGAGCGCCCCGATCTGGTGGTGTGCGGGCTCGGACTCGCCAATCCGCTAGAGGCCGAGGGCTTCACCACCAAATGGTCGATCGAGCTCGTGTTCAGCCCCATTCAGGGCTATGAGCAGGCGGGCGATCTGGCTGAACTGTTCGCTCGACCGTTTGTGCGTCGTGAACGCATCAGCGCCCTGATCAGCGAGGCCCATCGGTGAAACTTGCCCTCTGGACCTACGAAGGCCCGCCGCATGTGGGCGCGATGCGGGTCGCCACCGCAATGCGTGATGTGCACTACGTGCTTCATGCGCCGCAGGGCGATACCTACGCGGATCTGCTGTTCACCATGATCGAGCGGCGCAATCGTCGCCCGCCGGTCACCTACACCACCTTCCAGGCGCGTGACCTGGGTGGCGATACCGCTGAACTATTCAAGCGTGCCGCACACGAGGCGTTCGAGCGGTTTCAGCCTCGCGCCATGATGGTGGGCGCCTCGTGCACCGCCGAACTCATCCAGGACGATCCAGGGGGCCTCGCGCAGACACTTGGGCTGCCCATTCCGGTGGTGCCCCTCGAACTGCCGTCCTATCAGCGCAAAGAAAACTGGGGCGCCGCCGAGACCCTGCTCCAGATGGTGAGGGCGCTTGCCCGACCGCCGGGCAATGCAGAGCCTGCGCCAGGCGCGCGGCTGCGCTGCAATATCCTCGGCCCCACCGCACTCGGATTCCGGCACCGCGATGATCTGATCGAGATTCGAAAGCTGCTGGAGGCAATCGGCATTGATGTGAATGCGATTGCGCCCTGGCAGGCGAGTCCGGCCGATCTGGCGCGGCTGCCCGAAGCGGGATTCAACGTTGTGCTGTATCCGGAAACCGCGGGCCTCGCTGCCGGGTGGCTGCGCCGGCAGTTCAAGCAGCCGCATACGCACACGGTGCCCATTGGTGTACAGGCCACCGAGGCCTTCATTCGCGAAGTCTGCACCTTTGCAGGTCTCGAGCCCGAGGCCGCGATTGCGCGCTGCCGTCGCGCCTGCCCTGGGCATTCTGCGTGGTACAGCGCATCGGTCGATGCCACCTATCTCACTGGCAAGCGGGTATTTGTGTTTGGCGATGCCACGCACGCGCTCGCCGCTGCCCGCTATGCGGCCACCGAGCTCGGATTCAACGTGGTGGGGCTGGGCACCTACAGCCGGGAATTTGCACGCGAAGTACGTGAGGCCGCGGCAGGCTACGGCGTCGAGCCGCTCATCACTGACGACTATCTCGAGGTGGAGCGTGCCGTTGCCTCGCTGCAGCCTGATCTGGTGCTTGGCACCCAGATGGAGCGGCATATTGCCAAGCGGCTGGGCCTGCCCTGCGCAGTGATTTCCGCGCCGGTGCATGTGCAGGATTTCCCCGCCCGTCACTCGCCGCAGATGGGCTACGAGGGCGCCAACGTTCTCTTTGACACCTGGGTCCATCCGCTCATGATGGGCCTCGAGGAACATCTGCTTGGCATGTTCCGCGATGACTTCGAGTTTCACGAGGGTGCAGCGCCTTCGCATCTTGGCCGCTCGGGTCATGGGCGCGCCGCAGCGGGCGATACGCTCTCCGACGCCTCTCAGGGCGCTGCCCGGCAGTCTGCCGAGGCCGGCGCAGCGGCGCCCGCGGTCTCCGGCGGCAGCATCCCGGCCACCGCCTCCTGGCAGGCCACGGGCGACACCTCGATTCCCGGTGAGTCGCAGGCCATCGTTGTTGGCAGCGCGCCCCAGGTAACATTCGAAGCAAGAGAACCGGACGCCACCCCGCTCGCGCTGGCGGACACCCCGCCCGCCACGGCCACTGTGCGACCTGCGCCCGGCTCGCTGCAATGGGCCCCCGAGGCTGAACGCGAACTCGGCAAGATTCCGTTTTTTGTGCGTGG
>CAMBZS010000260.1 GCA_945872335.1 Bordetella parapertussis
GCCGGCGGGCACGTGGTTGGCCACCAGCGTGGGCAGGCCGATGCCCAGGTTCACGTAGTAGCCGTCGCGCAGTTCCTGGGCCGCACGGGCGGCCATCTGATCACGGGTCCATGGCATGTCGGTTCTCCTGGCGGCTCAGCGGGCGCGAACGGTGCGCTGCTCGATGCGTTTTTCGGGTGTCGCGTTCTGGACCAGCCGGTGCACGTAGATGCCCGGCAGGTGGATCTGGTCGGGATCGAGTTCGCCGGTGGCCACGATGATCTCGGCCTCGGCAATGGTGATGCGTCCGGCCATCGCCACGTTCGGGTTGAAGTTCCGGGCGGTGCGTCGGAACACCAGATTGCCGGCACGGTCGGCCATCCAGGCCTTCACCAGTGATACATCGGGCACCAGCGCTCGCTCCATGAGGTAGGTCTTGCCCTCGAATTCGCGGGTTTCCTTGCCGTCGGCGACGATGGTGCCTACCCCTGTGGGGGTGAAGAACGCGGGGATGCCCGCGCCACCTGCACGAAGCTTTTCGGCGAGCGTTCCCTGGGGCGTGAATTCGAGCTCAAGCTCGCCCGCCAGATACTGGCGCTCGAACTCCTTGTTCTCGCCTACGTAGGACGCGATCATTTTGCGGATTTGGCGGGTGGCGAGCAGCAGCCCCAGGCCAAACCCGTCAACGCCGGCGTTGTTCGAGATGCAGGTGAGATTGCGTACGCCCGAGTCGCGCAGCGCCGCGATCAGGGCCTCCGGGATGCCGCACAGGCCAAAGCCACCCACCGCGATCATCTGGCCGTCTTTGACGACATCGGCCAGCGCGGCGCTGGCACTTGGGAAGACTTTGCTCATGGAAACCCCGCCAATTCAGTGCATGATCCGGATTATATGTCCCACCCCGATTACCACGCGCCCATCCAGGACCCATCCGACCATCATTCGCATGGCCACGATGATCGCCATCCCGGCCATGGGAGAAAGTCCTTGCCCTCCCGGGGGCTGGGCATCGCCTGCCTGGTTGTTTTCAGCTTCAGCCTGCTCGAGATCGCGGTCGGCCTGGTCAGTGGCTCGCTGGCGCTCGCCTCCGACGGGCTGCACATGCTGACCGACGCGCTGGCGCTGGCGCTCGCCTGGGGCGCGCAGTGGATGGCGCGCCGTCCGCCCAATGCCCGACTCACTTTCGGCTACGAGCGTGTCGAGTCGCTCGCCGCATTCGTGAACGCGCTCGCTTATCTGGTGCTTCTCGGTTGGATCGTGTACGAGGCGATCGACCGGTTCCGCTTCCCCCACACCCTCGACGCGAGTCTGGCGCTTCCGGTGGCGATTGCCGGGTTGGTGGTCAATGTAGGAGTGTGGTGGGTTCTGCATCGTGATAGCGACGATCTGAACGTGCGCGGGGCGATGCTGCACGTCATGGGGGATCTGGCGGGCTCGGCAATCGCCATCACTGCGATCGTAGTCTCGGCGACCACGGGCTGGACCGCCGTGGATCCGCTGCTCACCCTCGCGATTTCTTTGCTTTTACTCGGCTCCACAGTGCGGCTGTTGCGTGACAGCTCTCGCGTCCTGATGAATGCCGCACCCGTCGGCCTTGATCTGGAAAGCCTGTCTGCAGCGCTCGCCACGCTCCCGGGCGTGATGGGCGTGCATGATCTGCACGTCTGGAATATCAGTAGTGGCCAGCCGGCGCTTGCCGCGCATTTGCGGCTGATGCCGGAGGCTGACTGGGGGGCGGTTCTTGAGCACGCCCGCTCGCTGATGGCGGCTGATTTCAGCATTCAGCATGTCACTTTGCAGCCTGAATTCGACAAGCCGATATAATCGTGGCTGACCGACTGCCCTTATGACCAAATTCGTCTTCGTCACCGGCGGCGTCGTCTCCTCGCTTGGCAAGGGGATCGCCGCCGCGTCCATTGCCGCGCTGCTTGAATCGCGCGGTGTTCGCGTCACCCTGCTGAAACTCGACCCCTACATCAACGTCGACCCGGGCACAATGAGCCCGTTTCAGCACGGCGAGGTGTTCGTCACCGAAGACGGCGCGGAAACCGACCTCGATCTGGGCCACTACGAACGATTCGTGTCGGCTCGCATGCGGCGGCACAACAACTTCACCACCGGCCAGATCTACGATTCGGTGATCCGCAAGGAGCGGCGCGGCGAATACCTCGGTCGCACCGTCCAGGTCATTCCCCATATCACCAACGAAATCCAGGCCTTCATCGAGCGCGGGGCGGGGGTTGGAACAGCCGATGCTGCCGAGGTCGCCATTGTTGAAATCGGCGGTACCGTAGGCGATATCGAGTCGCTGCCCTTTCTCGAGGCGGTCCGACAGATGAGCCTCAAGCTCGGTCGTGGGTCAAGCGCATTCGTGCATCTCACGCTGGTGCCGTTCATCCCCTCCGCGGGAGAGCTCAAGACCAAGCCCACTCAGCACTCGGTCCAGAAGCTGCGAGAGATTGGCATTCAGGCCGACATGATTCTCTGCCGCGCCGACCGTCCTATTCCTGATGACGAACGGGCCAAAATCTCGCTCTTTTCGAATGTGGCACTCGAGTCGGTGATTTCGGTCTGGGACGCCACCAGCATCTACAAGATCCCCCGCATGTTGTTCGAGCAGAGTGTCGACCGGCTGCTGGTCGAGCATCTGCGTCTCAATCCCCAGCCTGCCGATCTCAGCGTCTGGGACCGGTTGGTGCATTCGCTTGAGAACCCCACGCGCGAGGTGCGCATCGCAATGGTCGGCAAATATGTCGACCTCACCGAGTCCTATAAGTCGCTCACCGAGGCGCTCATCCACGCCGGCATTCACACCTCTAGTCGAGTACAGATTGATTACATCGACTCGGAGCGGATCGAGGCCGAGGGCGTGGGTGCGCTGTTGGCCGGGTTTGACGCCATCCTGGTTCCGGGGGGCTTTGGTCGTCGGGGTGTGGAAGGAAAAATCGCGGCCATCCGGCATGCTCGCGAGGCAGGCATCCCCTACCTTGGCATCTGCCTGGGTATGCAGCTTGCCGTGATTGAATTTGCCCGGGATGTATGCGGTCTGGTGGGGGCTAACAGCACCGAATTCGATGCCACCTCGGCTCATCCGGTCGTGGGTCTCATCACCGAATGGCAAGACCGCGAAGGACGGGTGGAGCGTCGCGACACCTCGTCCGATCTGGGCGGCACCATGCGCCTGGGGGCGCAGCGCTGTCCAGTCACCGGCGGCACGCTGGCTGCTCAGATATATGGCGAGTCGGTCAACGAACGCCATCGGCACCGATACGAGGTCAACAACCACTACGTGGGCCGGCTCGAGTCGGCGGGCCTGAAAATCTCGGCGCGCACGCCGGCCGAATCGCTCACTGAAATCGTCGAACTCCCGCGGTCTGGCCCGCTCGCGCATCCCTGGTTCCTGGCGGTTCAGTTCCACCCCGAGTTCACGTCCACGCCGCGCGAGGGGCATCCGCTTTTCATCTCCTACGTGCGCGCGGCGATCGAGCAGGCGGAACGCACACGCTCGGCGCGGGCCGCATGAAGCTCAGCAGGTTGCAGCCCGGACGCTTCCGCGCAGGGCGGCTCGTTGCATGAAACTGTGCGGCTTTGAAGTGGGCCTTGACCGGCCCCTGTTTCTGATCGCAGGTCCCTGTGTGATCGAATCGCGCGCCATGGCGTTTGAAACGGCCGGTCGCCTGATCGAGATCACCGGCAAGCTCGGCATCCCCTTCATTTACAAGTCCTCATTCGACAAGGCCAACCGCAGTTCGGGCTCGTCGTTTCGTGGCCCCGGCATCGACCAGGGGCTCGCGATCCTGGCCGACCTGCGTGCCCAGTTGAAGGTGCCCGTTCTCACCGATGTGCACGACACTGGTCACGTGGCTGAGGTTGCCGCCGTGGTCGATGTTCTGCAAACGCCCGCGTTTCTTGCCCGGCAAACCGATTTCATCCGCGCGGTTGCTACGGCCGGTCGCCCGGTCAACATCAAAAAGGGCCAGTTCCTGGCGCCAGGCGACATGAAACATGTCGTGGACAAGGCGCGTGCCGCGGCGATTGAAGCGGCCGGAGGTGATCCCACAGCGGGCGATCACATTATGGTGTGCGAGCGAGGCGCAAGCTTCGGCTACAACAATTTGGTGTCGGACATGCGCTCGCTTGCCATCATGCGCGAGACCGGCTGTCCGGTGGTGTTCGATGCCACCCACTCTGTTCAATTGCCGGGCGGGCAGGGCACGTCTTCGGGGGGGCAGCGTGAGTTTGTGCCAGTCCTGGCTCGCGCGGCCGTGGCAAGCGGCGTTGCTGGGCTCTTCATGGAAACCCACCCGGATCCCGCTCGCGCGATGTCGGACGGACCGAACGCCTGGCCCTTACCGCGGATGCACTCGCTGCTCGAAGTGCTGGTCGAGATTGACCGCATCGTGAAACGAAATGGCTTTGCCGAGCAAACGCTTTGAACGAATCCCAGCCAGAAGGAATGCTGTCATGGCCGCCTATGTGATTACCGACATCAAGGTCAGCGATCTCGAAAAATACAAGGCCTATCAGGCGCTCACCCCGGGCGCGATCGCGGCGGCGGGGGGCGAGTTCCTGGTCCGGGGCGGGCGGACCGAAGTGCTGGAAGGTAATTTCGAACCGGGCCGCGTGGTCGTTCTCCGCTTTGAGACCATGGATGCGGCGCGCGCGTTTTATCACTCGGCTGGCTATGTGGCTGCGCGTGCGGCGCGCGCCGGCGCCACCGAGCGCTTCAATCTGTTCATCGTTGAGGGTGTTTGAATGAGTGCGATCGTTGACATCATTGGCCGCGAGATCATCGATTCGCGCGGCAATCCCACGGTCGAATGTGATGTTCTGCTTGAATCGGGGG
>CAMBZS010000261.1 GCA_945872335.1 Bordetella parapertussis
TCATCTGCGACGAGTGCATCGAACTCTGTAACGACATCATTCGCGACGAGGTCCAGGCCGACACGCCCGCGGAGGGCGCCGTCCGAAGCGGGTTGCCTACGCCCTCCGAGATCGCATCCATCCTCGACCAGTACGTTATTGGCCAGAGAAAGGCCAAGCGTATTCTCGCGGTGGCGGTCTACAACCACTACAAGCGTTTGCGCCACAAGGGCAAAAAAGACGAGATCGAGCTCTCCAAGAGCAACATCCTGTTGGTGGGGCCCACCGGTTCCGGAAAAACGCTGCTGGCGCAAACCCTCGCACGGCTTCTCAATGTTCCGTTCGTCATCGCCGACGCCACTACGCTTACCGAAGCGGGCTACGTGGGCGAAGATGTCGAAAACATCATTCAGAAGCTGCTGCAGAACTGCAACTACGACGTCGAAAAAGCCCAGAACGGCATCGTTTACATCGACGAAATCGACAAGATCTCTCGCAAGTCCGACAACCCGTCCATCACCCGAGACGTCTCGGGCGAGGGCGTCCAGCAGGCCCTCCTGAAGCTGGTTGAGGGCACGGTGGCGTCGGTACCGCCGCAGGGGGGGCGCAAGCATCCCAACCAGGACTTCGTCCAGATCGACACCACCAACATCCTGTTCATCTGTGGCGGTGCGTTCGACGGCCTGGAGAAGGTCATCCGCAACCGCTCCGAGCGCAGCGGCATTGGTTTCGGCGCCGAAGTGCGCAGTGCGAGCGAGCGCTCGGTAGGCGATGTGCTTCGTGAAGTCGAGCCCGAAGACCTCATCAAGTTTGGGCTCATTCCCGAGCTGGTCGGGCGCCTGCCGGTGGTGGCCACTCTCGACGAACTCGGAGAGGCCGCGCTCATCGACATCCTGGTTCAGCCTCGCAATGCGCTCATCAAGCAATACCAGCGGCTCTTTGAAATGGAAGGGGTCGACCTTGAGGTACGACCCTCGGCGCTGGCTGCCATTGCACAGAAGGCTCTCCTCAGGAAAACCGGTGCACGCGGCCTTCGCTCCATCCTCGAGCACGTGCTGCTTGACACTATGTTCGAGTTGCCTGGCGCACAGAACGTCCAGAAGGTGGTCGTTGACGACACTTCGATCAACGGAGAAGGCAAGCCGTTGCTCATTTACTCGGATGCCGCCCGAGTCGCTGCAAGCTGATTGCCGCGGCGGCGGTGTCATTCGCGGTATGCTCGTCTCCGAGCGCCGCGCGGGGGAGGGTCCCCGCCCCCACTCACCATTCATCGCTCAGATGTGCCCGCCCGGCTTGAAATCAGGCCGGTTTGCACGCATCTGTCAATCTCAGGCCTAACCGGAGTCCGCCATGTCTGATCCTCAGCCGTCTATCGCCCAGGTGCTGCCGCTGCTGCCCCTGCGCGACGTGGTGGTCTTCCCTCACATGGTGATACCTCTTTTCGTGGGACGACCCAAGTCGATCAAGGCGCTCGAGGCGGCCATGGAAGGCGGCAAGAGCATCATGCTGGTGGCCCAGAAAAATGCCTCAAAGGACGAACCCACAGCCACCGATATTCATCAGATCGGCTGTCTGTCTGGCATCCTTCAGATGCTGAAACTTCCCGATGGCACGGTCAAGGTGCTGGTTGAGGGCACGCGGCGCGGTCGTATCGAGTCGGTGCAGGACAACGGTGCGCACTTCGTGTGTGAGGTTACCCCCATTGAGCAGCCATCCGGTCCTGCTCCCGAGGTGGAAGCCTTGCGTCGCGCGATCCTTGCGCAGTTCGATCAGTATGTGAAGCTGAACAAGAAGGTTCCGCCTGAAATTCTGGCGTCGCTGTCCGGTATCGATGATCCGGGTCGTCTGGCGGACACCATCGCAGCCCACCTGCCCATCAAGATTGAGCAGAAGCAGGGCATCCTCGAGATCATCGGTGTGCCTGAGCGCTTGGAAAAACTGCTCGCGCAGATCGAAACCGAGCTCGACATCCTGCAGGTTGAAAAGCGCATCCGCGGTCGCGTGAAGCGTCAGATGGAAAAAAGCCAGCGCGAGTACTACCTCAACGAGCAGGTGAAGGCCATTCAGAAGGAACTTGGCGAGGGCGAAGAGGGCGCCGATCTCGAGGAGCTCGACAAGAAAATCCGCGCTGCCAAGATGCCGAAGGAGGCGCTGAAAAAAGCGGAAACCGAGTTCCGAAAACTGAAACTCATGTCGCCCATGTCGGCCGAGGCGACCGTGGTGCGCAACTACATCGATACGCTGGTGAATCTCCCCTGGCGTAAGAAGAGCAAGATCAACAATGATCTGAGCAACGCGCAAAAGGTGCTTGACGACGACCATTTCGGTCTCGACAAGGTCAAAGAGCGCATCCTCGAATACCTTGCGGTTCAGCAGCGGGTCGATCGCCTGAAGGCGCCCATTCTTTGCCTGGTGGGGCCGCCCGGGGTGGGCAAGACTTCGCTCGGGCAGTCAATTGCCCGGACAACCAACCGCAAATTCATCCGGATGGCGCTTGGAGGAGTTCGTGACGAGGCCGAGATCCGCGGCCATCGGCGCACCTATATCGGCTCCATGCCCGGCAAGATTTTGCAGAGCCTCGGCAGGGTTGGCGTGCGTAATCCGCTCTTTTTGCTCGATGAAGTCGACAAGATGGGGATGGATTTCCGAGGCGATCCCGCATCCGCGCTGCTGGAGGTGCTTGATCCCGAGCAGAACTCCACGTTCGTTGATCACTATGTGGAGGTTGAGTACGACCTGTCGGATGTCATGTTTGTGGCAACCGCCAACAGTCTCAATATTCCGCCCGCGCTTCTCGACCGACTTGAAGTGATCCGCCTGTCCGGCTACACCGAAGACGAAAAGGTAAGCATCGCCCAGCGCTATCTGCTGCCCAAGCAGTTGAAAAACACCGGGCTGAAGGCCACCGAAATCGTGGTGAGCGAGAGCGCTATCCGGGACATCATTCGCTATTACACACGCGAGGCGGGTGTGCGATCGCTCGAGCGCGAGATCAGCAAGATCTGCCGCAAGGTCGTCAAGATGCTGCTTCTCAAGAAGCAGGAGCGCAAGGTTCAGGTCACCGGCAAGAATCTGGACAAGTTCTGCGGGGTTCGGCGCTTCAGCTTCGGCGTTGCAGAGAAAGAAAACCAGGTCGGGCAGGTCACCGGTCTTGCCTGGACCGAAGTGGGGGGCGAGCTGCTTACGATCGAGGCGGTCGCTGTAGACGGCAAGGGAACCGCCACGTTCACCGGCAAGCTGGGTGATGTGATGCAAGAGTCGATCAAGGCGGCCATGACAGTGGTCCGGCGCCGTGCCCGTCGCCTTGGCATCAAGCCAGGTTTTCACGAGAAGCGGGACATCCACATTCACGTTCCCGAAGGCGCAACGCCCAAAGACGGTCCGAGCGCAGGCATTGCGATGACCACCGCGCTGGTGTCGGTGCTCACCGATATTCCGGTTCGAGCCGATGTGGCGATGACCGGCGAGGTGACGCTTCGTGGTGAAGTGCTCGCCATTGGCGGGCTGAAAGAAAAGCTGCTTGCGGCACACCGCGGCGGGATCAAAACCGTTCTCATCCCTGAAGAGAACGTGAAGGATCTCGCCGACATTCCAGACAACGTCAAGAACAAGCTCGAGATCGTTCCGGTCAAATGGATCGATCGGGTGCTTGAACTTGCACTGGAGCGGATGCCGGAGCCGTTACCCGATGACGAGCCCGCCGCTGCCGCGGTGCCGCCCGAGGCGGAGAAGGGCAAGGGCGGGTCGGACGTCGTCACGCACTAGGAATCGCCACGCGCCGGCAGGCCTCGGCTTGCCGGCGCGCTCGTAGCCATCTATAATCGAGAGCTTTGCTGAAAAGCAAATCCCCGATAGCTCAGTCGGTAGAGCGCCGGACTGTTAATCCGTAGGTCCCTGGTTCGAGCCCAGGTCGGGGAGCCAAAATAGAGTAAACAGGATAAGGACTTAGATGCTTCGGCAAATAAGTCCTTTTTCTTTTCCGCAGCGCTAGGTCGGTCATGTAGCCACCGTGTAGCGGCTGGTACAGCATAGCGGCCTGTCAGCGCGCTGGACAAGCCCAGACTGGCACCGGGAAGACAGCGGCCTTTGCGCTGCCCATCCTGGCTCAGCTGGAACCCAGCGCCGGCGCGCCTCAGGCGCTGGTGCTCACACCCACGCGCGAACTGGCCATTCAGGTGGCCGAAGCCTTTCAGCGCTATGCGCATGCGATCCCGGGCTTTCACGTGCTACCCATCTATGGTGGCCAGGGCTATGGCACGCAGCTGTCGGCCCTGCGCCGGGGCCTGCATGTGATCGTGGGCACTACCGGGCGCATCATCGATCACCTCGACAGGGGCTCCCTCGATCTGTCAGCCCTGCGCACGCTGGTGCTCGATGAAGCCGACGAAATGCTGCGCATGGGTTTCGTGGAGGAAGTCGAGCGCATCCTGAGCGCCACGCCCAAGGGGCGCCAGACGGCGCTTTTCTCGGCCACCCTGCCAGCCGAGATTCGCCGCGTCGCCCGGACCCACATGCGCGAGCCCGCCGAGATCACGATTGCCGCCAAGACCGCCACTGCAACCAACATTCGGCAACGGCAGTGTATCCGTCCGGCAAACCCATCTTGAGCCGTTGATTGCGATGTAGGAGCCTGTGTCCTCTGCAACGAGGAGGACCAGGAGAGATGGACGAGGTGCAAGCGACGGCAGTGGCGCCACCGAGGGTCAGGCGCCGGCATAGCCCGGGTTTTC
>CAMBZS010000262.1 GCA_945872335.1 Bordetella parapertussis
GACTGGCGGGTATTGACTGTGCGCCTTCGCTCGAAGATTTTCTTGCGTGGTCCGATGTGGTGAGCGTCCATCTGAAGCTTACGTCCGAAACCGAACACCTCATCAAGGCGGCCGACCTGATGAAGATGAAGCCCGATGCCTTGTTCGTCAACACCGCCCGCGCCGGGCTGCTCGCGCCCGGTGCGCTCGAACACGCCCTCGACGCCGGTCGACCAGGATTCGCCGCGGTGGACGTATTCGACCATGAACCGCTCGTCGATCCGGACGACTCGTTGCTTCGAAGGGCCAATGTGCTCGCCACGCCGCATATCGGGTTTGTCGAACAGGACAATTTCGAGGCATTCTTCGCAGGAGCGTTCGACAACATTCTGCGATTTGAATCCGGAGATCGGGGTCATCTCGTGAACGCGCGAGTCTTTGACAAGACCCATTGATGCGGCAGTGCTGGTTTACCTAAGGAATCGCCAATGAAACGATTGCTCACCGTCATGTTGTCGGCGCTGTTATTCGCTGTGGCCGCAGCCCCCGTGGGGGCACAGGATTTCCCGTCCAGGCCGCTTCGTATCATCGTCCCGTATCCGCCGGGGGGCGGAACCGATCGAGTGGCCCGAATCATTGGCGAAAAGCTTGCCGAGCAGATGGGCCAGCCTGTGGTGATCGACAATCGGGCCGGCGCGGGTGGGGTGGTGGGCACCGAGGCCTCGGCCCGGGCCGCACCGGATGGTTACACGATGGTGCTGGGCAGCACGGCCACCCACGCGGTCAACCCCAGTCTCTACAGCAAGCCGGGTTACGACCCAATCGCTGATTTTGTAGCGATTTCACCCCTCGCCACCACGCCCGCCATTCTGGTTGTCAACGCCAGTTTGCAGGTTTCCTCTCTGCAGGAACTGCTGGCAATGATGCGAGCGCCGCGGCCTGGGGTGTCGGTCACCTTTGCCTCTGCCGGTGCCGGTTCGTTGCAGCACATGGCGGGTGAGCTGTTTAAATCAATGACCAAGGCCGACATCCTGCACGTACCCTACAAAGGCGCTGCGCCGGCGATGACCGATCTGCTCGCAGGGCATGTCACGATGGCTTTTGACACCATGCCCTCCGCGATGCCCCACGTCCGGGCGGGAAAGCTGAAGGCGCTTGGTGTCAGCGCTCCGAAGCGTGTGCCATCGCTCCCCGATGTGCCTGCGATTGCCGAAGTCGTGCCTGGCTATGAGCTGATCACCTGGTATGGGCTGCTTGCGCCGCGGGGGGTGCCTGCACCGATTGTCGAGCGTCTGAACGGCGAGGTTCGCAAGGCGCTCGAGAGTCGCGATGTCGCGGACAAACTCACTCAGGCGGGTCTGGATCCGATGTGGTCAGGCACGGCTGAGTTTGCAGCGATGGTGCGGTCGGATGTTCCCCGCATGCGGCAACTGATCCAGGCGTCCGGCGCCAAGGCCGACTGAGGCACGATGAGATGAGCACGTCAACCATCGATCACATTGCCTTCGACAATATCGATCGGCTGATCAATGTCGAAATGCGCAGCGGTACGCTGCCCCGTGGTCTCAAGTGGACCATGTACGAAATTGCTCGCAGCGTCTCGCCGTTGCCGCTGGTGGCGGCGGCGGCGCTGGCCCTAAATGGCCCTTCGGGCAGGGTGCTGATCGCCAGCGGCGCTGCTGTTCCGGGTCATATGCCCGTGGGCGAGAACGACGGCCCGATTGGCAGCGTGGTGCTGGCGCGAGCGTTGGTACGAATCGGGCATGAGGTCGCGATCGTCACCGATCCGGTAGCAGCTGAACCATTCCGCGGACTGCTTCGTAGCCTGGGCGGTTGCGAAGGCATCCGAGTCATCGAGATCGGCTTGGGTGACGAGGCCATGCAGCGGGAGCTTGCCGCTGGCTTTGATATTTACTGCGCGATCGAGCGTCTGGGCGGTAACTCCCACGGGATTATCTACGGTGCCACCGGGGTGTCTCGCGCGCCGCACCGGGCAAATCTGGATCGGCTGTTTCAGCTGGCGCGAGAGCGGGGTGCCCCGACCATCGGAATCGGTGATGGCGGTAACGAGATCGGTTTCGGGAACATTCACCGACAGATGATGGATCGTCTGTCGGAATTTGCCTTCTGCGAAAGAACGCCCTGTGGCGGCGGTGTTTATTCCGCGGTTAACACTGACGTTTTGCTGGTCGCCAACACCTCCAATATGGGAGCCCACGCGGTGGTGGCGGGCTTGGCTCTGTTGAGAAACGACCCGTCCCTTTGCCATACCGCGGAGCAGGAACTCGCGCTGGCTCACGTCGGTGTGGGTTTGGGTCTGATTGACGGTGGAAGCGGCGAACTGAGAGCCTGGTGCGATGGTGTGCCGCCGGCGGCCAACGCAGCGGTTGTCGAAGTGCTGCGCACCATCGTTACACAGGCGTTAATGGCGGTTCAGCCGCGGCGTTTCTGAAAGAGAAACTGGTCATGTCAACCTATCCGCGATCGATCGCGAATTTCGCCCGACTCGAACGCTTGATGGACGAGGCTGGTGTGGATGCCCTCGTGCTCAGGTCGGGTCAGAACTTCACTTATCTATCCGGCGTTGTGTTTCCCGGGACACTCGCCCGGCTTCAGGACCTGACCGATTCGGCGCGAGGGGTCCTGCTGGTGTGGCCGCGGCGAGGAAAGCCCCTGGTGATCGCGAACAAGACCGCCGCCGGTTTGGTGCGGCGTGACAGCGGGATCGAGCGCGTTGAGCTTTGCGAAGGCTATGTTGAATCCCCCTACGACCGGCTGATTGCGATTCTTCGGGATGAAGGACTGTCTGCCGCAACGGTAGGGATTGAGCAGGACTATGTGAGCGCGCGCGATTGGGACAAGATCGCACAGGCCCTGCCCACGCTCAGAATGGTGGATTGCTCGGCGCTCATGAATCGGGTCCGGTGGATCAAGACTCCTGAGGAGGTGGCCCGAATCCGGCGCGCTGCGGCGCTGCTTGACGACGTATACCGCGAGGTGTTCGGGCGGATTCGCGCTGGCGATACCGAGCGGAAGATCCACGCGGACATGATCGCAACGTCGCTTCGGGCAGGATTCGAATGGGCGCATGGCATTTTGAATTCCCATCGCAACACGATTCCTTATGCCGGCGAGAGCGATCTGGTCATCGAGCGTGGCGATGTGATCCGTACCGATTACGTCTGTTATCTGAACGGTTACCCCGGGCATCAGTCAAGAAATGTCATCGTTGGGCGGCCTGACGCGCAGCAGCGGCGCGATTACGCACTCAACCTCGACATCTATCGGGCCGCTATTGACCGATGCCGAGTGGGTGCCAGGGTCGGCGATCTGTTTGACTTTGTCATGAACGAATATGCGCGTGTCGGCTGGAGCTACAACTCTCTGCTGATTGGCCACGGCGTTGGCGCGTGGTGGCATCAGCAGGAGCCGATATTGCGGCGGGGTTCCGACATCGTGCTCGAAGCCGGCATGGTGCTCGCGTTGGAGCCCCACAAGGATCACTGGCACGTACAGGACATGATCCTGGTGCGGGAAGGTGCGCCGGAGTTGCTGTCCGACTCCTTCAATACCGATGAAGCGGTCGTGGTCGACGCCTGACCTGGTGTCTGATCAGACGCCGGTATCGGGGTCTGGATGCTCCCGCGCGCGCTCTTCCTGGGCGATCATCGCCGACACCATGCTACGAGCCCGCCCGGGCGCCTGATCAGCTTTCGTGTAGACCGTCCGCGTATCGAGCGATACCCGGTCCAGAATGCGTTGTTGTGCCTCGATCATCACGCGGTCTTCTTCGAAGGTTCTGAAGATTCCGGCACGCAGCATCTCGGTGAGCTCGGTGTCATCGTGCGCAAATCCGCGCGGCAGACCCCAGAAATAGTGCGTCGTGCGCTCGGTTTCGGGGGTGAGTGCGTTCAATACCCACCATGCGAGCCGCCTCTCTTCGCCCCGGGTGCCGGTTGGGACTGCAACCACCTCGATCACCACATAGCAGGGCGGCGTATAAAGAATTCGTTGCGTACGATCGATGTTGGTATCGAAACCTGCCGCACGCACGAAGAGTTTGGGCGGCTGACAATCTTTCATGAAACGTGCGACCTGCACGAAGTCGCCGCGGATCGTGATCTCGGCCGGCGTTTCGGCCACTGCCGCGTTGCCGATTGTTCCCATATGCAGGAAGGCTTCGTGTGACAGGTCGAGAAGGTTGTCAACGAGCAGCTGATAGTTGCCCTCGACACGCAGCGAGTCGGACAGGGGGGTCCATCCCGGCTCGGTCCCCCAGTGAAAATCCTGCGGCAGCTTCGATTCATCGGCCTCGGCGGGATCCCCCAGCCATACCCAAACGAAGCCCCAGCGCTCGAGCGCCGGAAAAACTGTTGAACAGAATTTGGGCGAGATCTGATGCTCGCCGGGGATCTTCATGCAGCGCCCGTCGCTATTGAACGTGATGCCGTGATAACCGCATTGCACTGCGTCTCCAACCAGCTTTCCAGCCGACAAGGGCACCAACCGATGCGGGCACCGGTCGAGCATTGCTACGGGCTGCCCGGCCTCAGTCCGATAAAAGATCAATTGCTCATTGGCGATGGTGCGCGCGAGAAGCGCGCGGCCGACCTCGCGCGACAACGCTGCAACGTACCAGCAGTTTTTGGCAAACATGTCTGCTCACTGTCAGGGCGTTTTCAGGAAATTGTAAGGCGGGCAGTTCGGAGTCGTCTCG
>CAMBZS010000263.1 GCA_945872335.1 Bordetella parapertussis
CGCCCGCTGACAGGCCCTCGCGTATCCAGGCCAGCCGGGCGTTGATCCCGCCAAGGACCACGGCGCGCGCCCGTGCAAACGACCCGTCGCTCACGAAGACCTGCCAGCGGCCGCGCTGGCGGACCAGGACGCCTGCGGGTACCACCATCACGTCGGTGAGGCTCTCGACCACGATCGAGGCGTCCACTCGCCAGCCCTCGCCGGGCATGAGGTCCCCGGTCGGCGGCAGATCGATCAGCACGGGGACGCGCTGCTCATCGATGCCCAGCGCCGATACGCGGGTATTGGCCACCGGTTCGACGCGACGAACGCGACCTTCAAGCGGCGGCTCGCCGCGGGTGAGTGACAGTCGGGCGAGCTGCCCGGGGCGGATCTCGGCAGCCTCGGCGCTCAGCACATCGACCACCACTTCGAGGTGATGGATATCCCCGATCTCGGCCAGCGGCGCGCCAGCGGCCACCGGCTGCTCGCTGTCATGCATCAGCCGCAGGACCTGACCGGTGGTCGGCGAGGCAATCCGCCAGACTTCTTCCGGCGACCCGGGTCGCGCGCCGCCCGCGCGTTGCAGGGCGGCCGTGGCAGCAATCAGTTCGAAGCTGGCAACCGACTCGGAATGGTCGGCGGCGACCCTGGCCTGCTCGCGCTCTCGTAGCGTCAGCTCCGCGCTCTCGCGCGCAGCATCGGAAATGAAGCCGCGTCCGGCGAGGCCGGCTGTGCGCTGGGCATCGGATCGAGCGAGCGTTTCTGCGGTGCGGGCCCGCGCGGCTTCGGCATGAGCCCGGGCGAGCGCTGCCCGCGCTGCGTCCGCCCGCGCGCTGAGCGAAGCGCTGGTGCGCCGGTCGATCAGCGTGGGGTCCTGGGGCAGGAGAGTGAAAAGCGGCTCGCCCGGCGTGACGCTGTCGCCGACCTTCACCAACGGGCGAAGCAGGCGGCCACTGACCGGCGCGCTCAGCACATACCGGTCCTGGACCCGCGTTCGCCCCTCGTCCTCGACCGTGCGCTCGAAGCGGGCGCGTCTGGCGGGCACGACATCCACTTCCAATGGCTGCGGACGCAGTGCTGCCCACAGCCCCCCGCCGAGCAGAGCGAGAGCGAGGATGCCGAGCCATACGGTGCGCTGGCGCATGGGCTTACTCGCGAGTCTTCAGCACGGCAACCAGATCCACTCGCGACAGACGGCGATGCACGGCAAAGGCGCTTGCGAGGCCTGTGATGAGCATGACGCCAATCGCCCAGACGTAAGTGCGCGGCAGGATCGTGACCGGGATGGTGAAGGTCTCGGCGCTCATCATCTCGACCAGTAATCCGGCAAGCAGGCGTCCGGCCACGCAGCCCACCGGAATCGCAAGGAGACTTTGAAGCGCGAGCTCGCCCAACAGCAGACGGCTCACCTCGGGTTGCGTCATGCCCAGTACACGCAGCGTGGCGAGTTCCCAGCGCCGCTCGGCAAGTGCGATCCGGGCGCTGTTGTAGACCACGCCGGCTGCGATGGCGGCTGCGAACACGCTCAGCACACCGGTGAACACGAGCAGGTTGCGTTCGGCGTTGGCGCGGATATGCGCGATCAGCGCGTGCTTGTCGAAAACGCCGGTCACCGCGGGAAGCTTTCTGAGCGCGGCGATCAACTCGGCTTGCTGGTCGCGTGCGATCCGCAGCGCGATGAGTGAGGTCTGTGTGCCGTCGCCGGTGGCGGCGCGCAGTTCACGCTCGGAAAGGAATGCGCTGCGGCCCATCGGCTCGTCATAGACCGCGCCCACCGGGATGTCGCGGACCCGCTGCCGTCCCTCGAGGAATTCCACCCGGACGCTATCGCCCGGCTGGACCCCCAGCGTTTGAGCGAGCCGGTTACCCAGCATCAGACCGGCGACCGGCGGCGCTACCGGCTGCCCGTTGGCGTCAATCGGCTGACGCAGTCTGGGTTGGTCGGCAAGCGTCTCCAGGGCGACGCGCTCGGCGCGCGTGCCGTGTCCGATCCTCACCGCGACGGCGCGCCGGGTCTCGGCCTGCAGTACACCGGGTAGCCGCGCGACCTCAAACGCCACCCGATCGGGGACCGCGCGCGTGATCCCCAGATGGAGGTCGGCGGGCATCGCAACGCCAAAGTGCAGTCCGATCATGTGTTCAAAGGCATCGCGCCACCAGCTGCCCGCCACCAAGATTGCAATCGCCCCCGACATGCCCAGCATGGTGAGCGTCGAGCGAACCGGGCGTCGCATCACCGAGCGCGCGATCATCAGGGTGGCGGGCGCCACGCGCGAGCGCGCCTCGCCCGGGCGCGCGGCACGGTGCCGGTACGCGGGCGGTGCAGGCGGTTGCATCGCTTCGGCCGCTGACAGCTTGAGCACCTCACGCACGGCGAGTGCGGCCGCCCCGAGGGCGCCCGCACTTGAAACCAGCGCTGGCAGCACTGCGATCCATGTCTCGATCCGATGGCTGGAATCGGGAATCCGGAAGATGTTGGTGAAGAGCCCGGTCATCCAGGCGCCCAGCGCCTTGCCAGCCACCATGCCGATGACGTTTCCCGCCAGCGCCACCAGCGCGGCGAGAAGCAGATAGTGGCCCGCAATTCGGAGTGACGGATAGCCCAGGGCTTTGAGCGTTGCGATCCGGTCGCGTTGGGTGCCCACGACCCGGCTCAACACCACATGGAGAATAAACACGGCAACCGCCAGAAAGATCGTGGGCAGCACCATGGCAAACACCCGCTGCTCATTGATCTCCTGGGTGAGTGCCCGATGCGACGGCTGCTCGCTGCGGTCGAACGCTCCGCGCGAACCATAGCGCTCGAGCAGATGATCGAGCTCGGCCTTCACGGCCCGCACCGAGCCGTCGGGCGCAAGCTTCACGGCAAGCGTATTGAAGCTCGCCCGCGCGCCGAAAGCCGCTGCCAGCCGTTCGCCGTCCATCCAGATGATTGCGAAGGTACGGTCATCCGCCATTCCGCCTTCGCTCACGCCGATCAGAAACTCAGGCGATGCAGCGATGCCGGCGATCGTGAGCGCCTGATCGCGCCCGTTGATCACAGCATGCAGGGTGGCTCCTGGCGAGAGCCCACGCCGACTGGCAAATGCTTCGCCGAGCAGAATCTCTGACGAGCCGGCGTCGGGCCACCGACCCGCGCGCAGCGTGAGCGCATTGACCTCCTGATGGTCGGGCAGATTGAGCAGACGCGCTGACAGGAGGTCCTCCACCCCGTCCAGGGCAATCCGCGCCGCGTGGGTTTGCCCGGTCAGGATTGCCGCCACGCCGGGCAGTGCAGCGATCGATTCGCTCAACGCAATTGGCGCCTGGCGCAGCCGAACGAAGAGCTCGGCAAACCGCGACTGTGTGTAATAGGCGTCGCGCGCGTGGGTGAGCGACGCGTGCGTCGACATGGTGGCGACAAACGCCGCGGTACCGGCTGCGATCACCAGTGCAATCGTGATCGACTGCATCCGCAATGCGATCAGGTCGCGCCAGAGCATCCGGTCGAGCGCGCGGGCCATGTTCACCAACTGAGCTCGGCGGGCGACAGCCGCCTGGCGTTACGCTGATCCGAAACGATCCGCCCGTCGGCAAGTCGCAGCACGCGGTCGGCCATGCCCGCAATCGCGGCGTTGTGCGTGATCACGAGTGTGGTCGTGCCGGTCTCACGGTTGACGCGTTCGATCACCTCGAGCACCAGCTTGCCGGTGGGATAGTCGAGTGCGCCCGTGGGCTCGTCGCAGAGCAGTACGTCCGGGCGCTTGGCGATGGCGCGGGCGATTGCGACCCGCTGCTGCTCGCCACCCGACAATTGCGACGGGAAGTGGTGTTGACGATGGGTAAGGCCGACCCGCTCGAGCGCGTCGGCGGCGGTGATCGAAGCCTCGACCAGGTCGGTCACCAGCTCAACGTTTTCGCGGGCATCGAGGCTCGCGATCAGGTTGTAGAACTGAAACACGAAGCCTACGTGCTGTCGGCGGTAAAGCGTGCGCTCCGCCTCGCTCGCGTGGGCGAGGTCCAGATCGCGCCAGACCAGTTCGCCGCTGCTGGGCGAGTCGAGTCCGCCCAGCAGGTTGAGGAGCGTTGACTTGCCACTGCCCGAGGGCCCGAGCAGCACTACGAATTCGCCGGCCAGCACGTCCAGATCCACGCCGCGCAGGGCAAAGACCTCTGACTCGCCGCTGCGATACGTGCGCGTCAGGCCGCGGGCGCGATAGACGCGCTGCGACGCAGGGTCACGCACGGGATCACCCGGTGGCGGTCGCGAGGCGGTCTGCGGACAGGGAAAGGGAAGAATGTCGGCCATGGCGGCCGATGCTGCGCGCACCGGCGCGCGCGCGCTTTGCGCGGGCTCACGCCCACGCGGTGCCGCTCGTCAGGCGGCCTGCGTGAGGGGCTCGCGGCGCAGACGTTCGATCAGGGTGTCCAGGAAGCTCGTGCATCGCCCAAGCTGCTCGATCTCGACGCATTCATCGGGCTGATGAGCCACCGCGATCCGGCCGGGGCCGCAGATGATGGTCGGGATGCCGATTCCCTGCAGGATGCCGCCCTCGGTACCGAAGCTCACGCGCCCGACGCCGGAATGCCCGCAAAGCGGTGCGATGGCCTGAGCGAGGTAGGTGTTGCCCCGCTCGTCGAGCGCCGGGGTGTCGAAAATTTCATCAAATTCGATGAAGCATCCTGGTTCCACGGCGCGCATGCCAGGCAGCAGCTG
>CAMBZS010000264.1 GCA_945872335.1 Bordetella parapertussis
GATCTGGTCATCGGTGACTCGATGGGCGAGATGTTTGCCTGGTACGCGCTCGCCGACGTGGCGATTATCGGTGGGTCGCTTGCGCCGCTCGGGGGCCAGAACCTGATCGAGGCCTGCGCTGTAGGCTGCCCGGTTGTGCTGGGGCCGCATACCTTCAACTTTGAGGAAATCAGCCAGGACGCCGTGGCGGCCGGTGCCGCGCTGCGGGTGGCGGACGCTGCTGGAGCCCTCGGCGAGAGCTTGCGTTTGCTCGGCGAACCGGCCCGCAGACAAGCCATGTCGGTGGCCGCGCTGGCGTTTGCTGCGCAGCATCGCGGGGCCACCGTGCGCACGCTCGATGCCATCGCACCCGTGATCGAAGCGCGAACCGGTTTTCGATCAGCGGCTTCGCATGCACCGCGCAAGGCCTAGAATTCCGAGTTCCATTTTCGACCGGCGACCCGCCCATGCCCCCGGACACGATCCCGCCAGCCACGCCGGCAACGCCCGCCGCATTCGATTCCGGTTACCTCGATTGGAAACAGTGGAGCGCCGAGAACTTCGCCCGTCTCAAGAAAGCGGACTCAAGATATTTCGATGCCGAGGTGCGTCGTGCCCGGCGCGACTTCGGGCCCGGATCGGACGTGCTCGAGGTGGGTTTCGGAAGCGGCGCTTTCCTTGCGTATGGGCGAAACCGGCAGTGGCGGATCTGCGGGCTGGAGGTGAATCCGGACCTGGTTCGCCTCGCGCGCGAGGCAGGGTTCAACGCCGAGTGTGTGCAGGGGCTTACAGGCTTTGCAGACGAAAGCGCAGACCTGGTGGTGGCCTTCGATGTGCTTGAGCATATCCCGCAGGATCAGCTGCGCGATTGGCTGCTGCAGGTGATGCGGGTGCTCAGACCCGGGGGCGTGTTCATCGCGCGCTTTCCCAACGGTGACTCCCCCTTTGGGCTCATCCATCAGAACAGCGACATCACGCATGTCACCGTGCTGGGTAGCGGCAAGGTGGAATACCTGGCCCGTGCGGTATCAGCCGAACTGCTGTTTGCGGGCGGACAGGCGCAGGTGCTCTATAGCTCCAGCCCCGTTCGCTGGCTGAGAAAACTGCTGGGCCGGGTGTTCCGTTGGGCGCTGAACACGCTGGTGTACCTGGTGTATTTCCGGCGCCGCGATTTTGCCTCCGAGAACATGACCGCGGTGCTGCGCAAGCCTCAGCGCCAGATGCCGTAGCGATCGCGCAGGTAGTCGATGCACATCCGGTTGGCGCCGTCGCGATCGACGCCCTGCTCAACGTGATCCTTGAGCGCTGAGGTTCGGTCGAAGCGGCGGTCGCGCGGCATGGTGCGGGCAACGGCATTGACCCAGACCTTGATGCCGTTTGCGCGGGCCATGCCGGAGAGCCACACATCATCAACAGTCCAGAGAATGTCCGGGATGGCCCAGGCATCGGAATGAAAAACGCGTGGCGACATCATCGCGCCGTAGACGCCCATGAAGACGTCGACATAGCCCGATTGCGAGTAAATGTGAATTTTGGGGGTGTAGAGCTGCAGCGTGAGCAGGCGCTTCAGGCGGTATGCGAAGTTCTTGCCAAGATGGGGTGACACCTGCACGCGCGGCAAATCGAGTTCGGTGCGCGGGTGCGGTGAAACGCTGTCAACAGCCCAGCCTGCCTCGCAGATGATGTCGTCGGGCCGTTCGTGGCGAGCGCGCGCGAATCGCTCGACCCAGTCTGGGTCCTCAGCCCGGTCGTCGTCACAGAGCAGGAGGTCGACGTCTTCGTTCTGCCAGCGCTGACAGGCAGGCAGCACCTTGGTGGCAGGGCCGAGGTCATGCTCGACCTCGATCACTCGCACACTTGCCGGCAGAGGTGGGAGCGCTGGGCGCGGGCCGGGGAAGCGTCGGTAGGTTTTCGCGAGATAGAGCTCGATGAAATCGGGCTTGACCGTTTGTCGCTCGAGCGAGGCGAGCTTTCGCGACAGATTCTCGAAGCGGGGCGGGATGCTGGTGAGGGTGACGACGATTGGCCTGACTTTCATCGGGATGAGCCGGTCTTGTCGGGCAAGTTCGCGACGGCGCTCACTTTCCTGCCGGCGCGCCCGCGACCAGCATGGCGTTGACGGTTGTGAGATCGGCCTCGCCCAATGAGCCGTTGGTGGTCTTGAGCCGCAGGCCGTTCAGGAGCGTGTCGTAGCGCGCGCGGGCGAGATCGCGTCGGGTGGTGAAAAGTTGTTGCTGCGCGTTCAGCACATCGATGTTGATCCGAACGCCCACCTGATAGCCGAGCAGGTTTGAATCAAGCGCGAGCTGGCTTGACCGCTCTGCCGCTTCCAGGGCGCGGATCTGCGCAAGCCCGCTGTTGACACCGTAGAAAGCCTGCCGCGCGGCGAGCTCCGCCTGACGGCGGGCGGTTTCGAGATCGGACTGTGTGCGTTCGTGGCTCGCGAGGGCTTCCTTGATGCGCGATTCGATCAGCCCACCGGTGTAGAGGGGCCTCGCCACCTGAACGCCCACCCCGCCAATCAAGGAGTTGGTGCCCACCTGGTTGAAGTTGGCGCTTCGCCCGTGTGCCACGGATGTGACGAGATCCACGGTGAAGTTGTTCGCCACGCGTTGACGCTCGATTTCACGCTTGGCGATTTCCGAGTTGAGCCTCGCCTGCTGGACTGAGTAGTTGGCCTCGCGCGCGGCGCTGGTCCACTGCGATTCCTGCGTCGGCTGCGGCGCGCTCAGCTGAATGCCTGGCTTGAGCATGGAGAGCGTGCCAACCTGTCGACCCACCAGAAGGGCGAGCGCTGCGCGCTTGACCTCGAGATCGTTGAGCGCGGCGAGCTCCTGGGCAACGGCGAGGTCGAACCGGGCCTGGGCCTCCTGCTGGTCGGTGATGGTGGCGGTTCCGACCTCGAAGTTGCGCTTGGCTGCTGCCAGCTGCTCGGTAATGGCTCGCTTTTGTGCGCCGATGGTGGCGAGGTTGTCCTGTGAGGCGAGAACGTCGAAATAGGCCTGCGAAACCCGCAGCACCAGATCCTGGGACGCTGCGGCCAGCTGTGCCTCGGCGACCGAGATCTGCAGTTTGCTCTGTTCGAGTACTTCAGCGTTCTGTGCCCGATAGATCGGGTAGGTGAGTGATACCGAGTAGTTCTGGTTCGTGAAGTCGGTGCTGTACTGATTACCCCTGGCAGGGAAAATTTCGCCGTATTGCTGCTGTAACGTGGCCGCGCTGTTGACCTGCGGGCGGAACGCCGCTTCAGCCTGGGGCAGCTTTTCGCGGACGGCGCCAAGCTGCAGACGCGCACTTGCGACCTGCGAATCATTGGCGAGCGCGAGCCGGTAGGCCTGCACCAGGTCCACCGCCCCGGCAAGGCCGGGCAGTGTTGCAAGTGCAACGAGCAGCAGTGAACGGACGGACGCGCGGGATGTCATGGCGAGGGGTCTCCGGAGCCGCGGCTGACGGGGCTTGCGCTGCGGTTTCAAAATACGAAGCGCTCTTTCTGGGGAAAATCGACCAGCGGGCGTGCGATGGTTTCAAACAGCGGTTCAGCGGTAAAACGGGTGTCTGACGTGCGGGTGATGAGTTGCGCCGTCATGACCGGAGCGTCGCCAACAATGGCGACCACGCGACCACCCGCGCTCAGTGCCTGCAGCACGATGTCGGGGACAAATGGAACCGAACCTGACAGCACGATCAGGTTGAACTGCGCCGCGCCCTTGAGTTCGTCGAGGCCGTTGCCGTGTTTGACGGTGACCTGGCTGAAGCCGGCACGGGCGAGGTTGCCGCGCGCAAACGCTGCCAGGTCGGCGCGGACCTCGCAGCTGAGCACGCGTTGCGCGTGGCTGGCGAGGAGCGCAGCCATATAGCCCGAGCCAGTTCCGATTTCGAGAACCGAATCGGCGGGCTGCGGACGCGCTGCCTGGAGCAGGCGTGCCTCCACCTTGGGCGCAAGCATCACCTCGCCGGTCTTGACGCCGCTCACATCCAGCGGCACTTCCATATCGGTGAACGCGAGCGAACGGTAGGCTGGCGGGACGAAGTCTTCACGGTGAATCGCCGAGAGGGTCTCGAGAACGGCTGGATCCAGTACATCCCAGGGGCGGATCTGCTGCTCGACCATGTTGTGGCGTGCAAGTTCAAAGTTCATGGCGAATCGGATGAGGTGAAACGGGCGGGAGATCTAGTGTATCAACGAGCCGGTACGCTGGGCACCTCCGGAGCCGGTTTTTGGCGGCCTCGCCACCCTCCCAGATCATCCAGAAGCGAATAGAAGACGGGAACCACCAGCAGGGTGAGGAGCGTGGACGCGATGACCCCGCCAATCACGGCATGCGCGAGGGGTGCCCGCTGCTCGGAGCCTTCGCCCACGCCTACCGCAAGCGGCAGCATGCCGAACACCATGGCAAGTGTGGTCATGAGGATGGGGCGCAGGCGCACTTCGGCCGCCCGCAGCAAGGCGGTGGTGCGCGCCATGCCGTCGCGGCGTGCCCGGTTGGCGAAGTCAACCAGCAGAATCGCATTTTTGGTGACCAGGCCCATCAGCATGATGAAGCCGATCATCGAAAACATATTGAGCGTTGAGCGCCACGCAAGGAGCGCCACCGCTACCCCCAGAAGCGAGAGCGGCAGCGACGCCATGATTGCGACGGGCTGAAGGAAGCTGCCAAACTGCGAGGCGA
>CAMBZS010000265.1 GCA_945872335.1 Bordetella parapertussis
AATGAGTTCCTGGAACAGATCGATTTCATAGTTGCTGTGCACATGCTGCAGCACCGCCGCGATGCGCTCCAGACCCATGCCGGTATCCACGCAGGGCTTGGGAAGCGGGGTGAGTGTTCCCGCCTCGTCGCGCTCGAACTGCATGAACACCAGGTTCCAGATCTCGATGTAGCGATCGCCGTCCGCCTCGGGCGACCCCGGGGGCCCCCCCCAGATGCCGGCGCCATGGTCGTAGAAAATTTCCGAACACGGGCCGCAGGGGCCGGTATCGGCCATCTGCCAGAAATTGTCGGAGGCGTAGCGTGCGCCCTTGTTGTCGCCAATTCGCACGATGCGCTCGACCGGCACACCGATTTCCTTCGCCCAGATATCAAAGGCCTCGTCGTCTTCGGCGTAGACGGTGATCCAGAGCCGCTCTTTGGGCAGCGCATAGACCCCGGTGAGGAGTTCCCAGGCGAAATGGATCGCGTCGCGCTTGAAATAATCGCCAAACGAGAAGTTGCCCAGCATCTCGAAAAACGTGTGATGACGCGCGGTGTAGCCCACGTTTTCGAGGTCGTTGTGCTTGCCCCCGGCGCGGACACTGCGCTGCGACGTGGTGGCGCGACGGTAGTTTCGATGCTCCTTGCCCAGGAACACGTCCTTGAACTGCACCATGCCACTGTTGGTGAAAAGCAGCGTGGGGTCGTTGCCCGGCACGAGCGGGCTGGAGGCCACGATGGTGTGGCCCTTCGACTCAAAATAACGCAGAAATTTTTCTCGGATATCGGCCGACTTCATGGTGAGCCCGGTTCAAAGTGCGCAACCCTCCATTTTACGTTGCGCCATGGAATCCTGTAATTTTCGCCCCGCTCCCCCGGGCAGCCGCCCGCCGCATCGTTGCTCAACACGGACATTCCCATGAAGGCGATTCTCGACGGTATCCGCGTGCTCGATCTCACCCGGGTTTTGGCTGGCCCCTGGTGCACCCAGAACCTGGCTGATCTGGGCGCCGACGTGATCAAGGTTGAAAAGCCGGGAGACGGCGACGACACCCGGAGCTGGGGGCCTCCATTCCTCAGGAATCGCGATGGCAGCGACACCCGCGATGCCGCCTACTTTCTGTCGGCCAATCGCAACAAGCGCTCGATCGCGGTCGATATCGCAAGCCCGGCAGGGCAAAAAGTGATCCGCGATCTGGCCCGGGTGAGCGACGTGGTGGCTGAAAATTTCAAGGTCGGACAACTGCGCAAGTACGGCCTCGACTACGAAAGCCTGAAGGCGATCAACCCCCGCCTGGTGTATTGCTCGATCACCGGCTTTGGTCAGACCGGACCGTGGTCACACCGCGCGGGCTACGACTTCATCATCCAAGGGGTCGGTGGCCTCATGTCGGTCACGGGCGAGGCCGACGATCGTCCGGGGGGTGGCCCGCAGAAGGCCGGCGTGGCGGTCGTGGACCTGTTCACCGGCATGTACGCCACCCAGGCCATCCTGGGGGCGCTCTTTCACCGTGAGCGCACCGGCGAGGGGCAGTACATCGACGCGGCACTCCTCGATGTGCAGGTGGCCATGATGGCCAACATGAACACCAATTTTCTGGTGAGCGGTCAGCCACCCAAGCGCTGGGGCAACGCCCACCCGAACCTGGTGCCCTACCAGGCCTTCAAGGCCGCCGACATGTGGATCATTCTTGCTGTCGGCAACGACGACCAGTTCCGGCGCTTCTGTGAGGTCGGCAACTGTCTTGAGCTCACAACAGATCCGCGCTTCGTCCGCGTGCCCGACCGGATCCGCAACCGCGAGCAACTGATCCCGCTGCTGGCCGAGATCATTGCGCAGCGTACCGGCGAACAGTGGATCAGCGGATTGGAAACCGCAGGCGTACCTTGCGGGCCGATCAACAACCTGGCCCAGGTCTTCGAGAACCCGCAGGTGAAGGCGCGCGGCATGCGCCAGTCGATTGAACGCGAAGACTCTGGCCCGATCGAACTGGTCACCAACCCGATCCGTTTCAGCGAAACGCCCACGACGCTCCGCCGCCCCCCTCCGAAGCTGGGTGAACACACCGAGGAGGTCCTGCGCGATGTGCTGGGCTACGAGCCCGACACCATTCGGGACCTCGCGCCGCGCCAGCCTTGAGCGCAGGCCGGGCCGGGCGATGAACCGCCCCGGTCAGGCCGCTTCGATACGCGCCCCGTTTACGTGAACCACCCCATCGGCTACCATCGCGGCTCGTCATAACCACAGTCCGGCCGGCTTGGCTCGCCAACCTGCCCCAGATCGACGTCCGAAAGTGCAGTGAAAGGAGACAGCTGGTGAAGCTTCGCAATCATCAGGATTTTTGGTCGGGAACGATGTTCGTCGTCCTCGGCGTGTTGTTTATCGTGCTCTCGCGCCAGTATCAGCTGGGCACCGCAGCCAAGATGGGCCCGGGGTATTTCCCGACGGTGCTGGGCGGCATCCTTGCGGTGCTTGGCGGGATGATCGTCCTGAGCGCCTTCTCCAGGTCCAACCCCGAGGCCAAGCTCTCGCCGGTCGGCTGGCGCGAGCTTCTCCTGCTGCTGGGAGGCGTGCTGCTGTTTGCGATCCTGCTGCCGAAGCTGGGCCTGATCGTCTCGCTCTGGATCCTGATCTTCGTCTCGGCGCTCGGAAGCCACGAGTTCAACTTCAAGGAAACCTTCCTGTCCGCGATCGTGTTGAGCGTGCTCGGCTGGGGTGTGTTTGCCAAGGGGCTTGAACTGCAGCTGGCAGTCTGGCCCAAGTTCCTTACGCAGTAACCGGAGCGCGACGATGGACGGATTAATCGCAAATCTCACGCTCGGCTTCTCGGTCGCAGCCACAGCCACCAACCTGTTTTACTGCTTCGTCGGCGTGCTGTTCGGCACGCTGGTGGGCGTGCTGCCGGGCATCGGACCGCTCGCCACGATCGCCATGCTGCTGCCCATCACCTACAAGATGACCGACCCGACCACGGCGCTCATCCTGCTGGCGGGGATTTACTACGGCGCACAGTACGGTGGTTCCACCACCGCCATTCTGGTCAAGCTGCCAGGTGAAACCTCATCGGTGGTGACCACGCTGGACGGCTATCAGATGGCCCGGGTCGGTCGAGCGGGTCCGGCGCTGGCCACCGCAGCGATCGCGTCGTTTTTCGCCGGCACGGTCTCCACGCTCGCCATTGCGGCGTTTGCCCCGCCGCTTGCGGAGGTGGCGTTCAAGTTCGGCCCGGCGGAATACTTCTCGCTGATGGTACTGGGCCTGATTGCAGCGGTGGTGCTTGCGCAGGGTTCAATCGTCAAGGCGCTCGCCATGGTGGTGCTGGGCCTGCTGCTCGGCATGATCGGCACCGACGTGAACTCAGGCGTCGCGCGCTTCTCGTTCGAAATCCCTGAACTGACCGACGGAATCGAGTTTGCAGCGGTGGCCATGGGCATGTTCGGATTCGGCGAGATCATCGCCAACCTCGAACAGCGCGACAACCGGCAGGTGTTCACCAGCAAGGTCGGCCGCCTGATGCCGTCGCGCGAAGACTTCCGCCGGATCACCTGGCCGATCGTGCGCGGCACGGTGCTGGGCGGGGCGCTGGGCATTCTGCCGGGTGGCGGATCGGTGCTGTCGGCCTTCTCCGCCTATGCCATCGAGAAGAAAATCTCCAAGACCCCGGAGAAATTCGGTACCGGCATGATCGAGGGCGTGGCTGCGCCCGAGGCCGCCAACAACGCTGGCGCCCAGACCTCGTTCATCCCCATGCTCACCCTCGGTATCCCCACCAACGCGGTGATGGCGCTGATGGTGGCGGGCATGATGATTCACAACATCCAGCCGGGTCCGCAGGTCATGACCAGCAACCCCAAGCTGTTCTGGGGTCTGATCGCCTCCATGTGGATCGGTAACCTGATGCTGCTGATCCTGAACCTGCCGCTGGTGGGTCTGTGGATCAAACTCCTCACGATCCCCTACCGAATCCTGTATCCCGCCATCCTGATGTTCTGCTGTATTGGCGCCTACTCGCTCAACAACTCGGTGTTCGACATTTACATGACGATCCCGTTTGCGATCCTGGGCTATGTATGCGTGAAGCTCAACTGCGAGCCCGCGCCACTGCTGCTGGGCTTCGTGCTGGGCAAGCTCATGGAGGAATACCTGCGACGGGCCATGACCATTTCTCGGGGCGACCCCATGGTGTTTGTCACGCGGCCGTTGTCGGCAACGATGCTGGCCATTGCCGCGGTGCTCCTCATCATCGTGTTCCTGCCATCGGTGGCGAAGAAACGGGAAGAGGCGTTCGCCGAGGAAGAAAAGTAGCGGCGCTCACCACCCCTCTGGCGGCACCGACCGCCTGATCAAAAGCCCGCGTTTACAGCGGGCTTTTTTTCGTCTGGACGGTTAGTGGGCGAGCACCACGGCCCACCATGCTTTGATCGGCGCTCGACGCGCGCTCAGCGAGCGCTTGTTGAACGCTGGGCGCCACGGCGGCGCAACAGCATGCGAATGCCCCAGAAGGCGAACGCCAAGGCCAGGGCGCCAGCGGCCAGGTGATCGGGTTCAGACAGCAGGTGCATGACAGCCTGCAGCCAGTTCGAGCCGTGGTCGCCGGGATGGGCGGACGCGATGGCGGGGATGGCGCCGAGCATCAGGCCCAGCGCGCGGAGACGCAGCGAGA
>CAMBZS010000266.1 GCA_945872335.1 Bordetella parapertussis
GCTCGATCGCAAAGGGCTCGCTGGTCATGTAGCCCTGCTGCACCACGTTTTTGTCCGCGATGAACGGCTGAACATTGAAAGTGTAAGGACGCACCTGAGAGTCCTGCAGCTTGTAGGCGGCTTTGAGCCAAGGCCAGTAGGAATTCTGAGCGCCGGTGGAGATCAGGATGGTCTTGCCGGGCAGATCCTCCATCTTGTTCACCACACCCGGATGCCCGATCAGCACCTGCGGATCTTTCTGGAACGATGCGGCCACCGTCATCGAATTGATGCCGTTCTCCCAGCCCTTCATGGTGGAAACGTCGTAACCCATGTAGCAATCGATCTGGCCGGCTGCGAGGAGCTGCATGCCATTGACCTGCGGACCGCCCATGCGAATGGTGGCGTCGAGGCCTTCCTTCTTGTAGAGGCCCGACACCAGCGCCTGGTAGTAACCGCCGTGTTCGGCCTGCGCATACCAGTTGGTCATGTAGGTGAATTTTTCCTGGGCAAACGCGCCCGGGACGGCGGCCACCGCGAATGCGGCACAGACAAGTGAACGAAGCTTCATGTTCGGACTCCATGACGGATTGAGGACATCAGAAACGACTCGGCCAGCGCGCCAAGGCGCGTGGCGTGCTGCAAATTCGGTGCCACCAGCGGGCTGCCAGGAAGACCAGCGGGAGGGGCAGGAAGGCTGCGCGTTCAACCCCCCAATACATCACCGGTTTGGTGCGCCCTGCCCCAGGTTTGGGCGTCGCGCTCCAACCAACGCATCTGGTGCAGCTCGGTGATGCCGCGCGCCCAGCTTTCAGCCAGTGAATCCAGAATCGCGTGGCCTTGCTCGGCCGTGGCGGGCAAGGGATCACCGATCACGCCGGTTTCACCAAAATCACGGGCGGTCCAGGCCGCAGCAGGCCGCCCATCCGCCGACAGCGTCGGACACGGAAACTCGGGAGGATAGTTGGCGACTGCACGTGACATCTGCACCGTGTCGGGCGCAAGCGCCATGATGATGGCAGTCTCGGCGTGCCCCGCATGCATCGCAAGCTTGCGCTCCTTCTCGGACAGATAGCGCCCGGCCACGTTGGCGACACGCCAGGTGAAATGCGGCACAACAACAAAGTCGCCATGGCGAAGGCGCAGTTCGCGCGCGGCCATCTCCATGATCTGCGGCTGACCGCCATGACCGTTGACGATCAGGAGCTTCCGAAAGCCCGCGCGATAGACCGATTCACCCACCTCGGTCACGGTGGCAAGCAGCGTCGAGCCTTCCAGCGTAACGGTGCCGGGGAAGTGCAGATGTTCGACGCTTTTGCCGTAGGTGATCGGCGGCAGTCCGAACGCCGGTACCGAATCGGGAAGGCGTGCAAGGGCATGGCCCACCACACCGGCTGCAATGATGGTGTCGACCGCGCAGGGAAGATGCGGGCCGTGCTGCTCGATGCTGCCCGCAGGCAGCACGATTACCGTGTTTTCCTTGTCAGGAAGCGCGGCAATGTCGGTCCAGGCGAGGTAGGGCAGATAACGCTTCGCGGGGCAATAACCATGCAGCATGGGTGGCTCAATGAAAGAAGGTGATGGCGTGATGGGAGGTATCGTTTCCGGACTCAGGTCGATGCGCGGCGGGTGCGGTCGAGCGGCACCCAGGCCGTGGCTTCGACCTCGATCAGAATGTCGGCGGTCGGCAGCATCTCGCTCACCTCCACCACCGTGGAGGCAGGCGGATCGCCAGGAAAGAAGAGCTTTCGCACCCGGCTGTAGAGCGGGAAGTGGTCGAGATTGCGGAAATACTGAACCAGCCGCACCACATCAGCCATGGAGCCGCCCGCATCTTCCACCGTGGCGCGAATGCGATCGAGCACAAACCAGGTTTGCGCAAGCACCGGGCCTTCCTTGGCATCGGTCGAGAACTCGCCGGTTTGCCCGATAAGCGCACGCGCTGCCGGCGGAATGTCTGCGTAGCCGCGCACGATCGTCCCGGTCGAGGGCTCGACGGCAATCACGCCGGAAAGAAGCACGAGGTCGCCCGCGCGCCGCCATGCGGCATAGCGCGCGAGCGGCTGGGCGGTGCGGGGGGCGGGCGAGGACATGGCCAGGGCTCCTTAAAGGGTTCCGCCGGGAATGCCCAGCACACGTTCATCCCAGGCGCGCACCTTCCCCGGATTCATCAGCCCCAGGGGATCCGCCTGGCGTTTGAAGGCGAGTTGCAATTCATCGACCTGCTTCATGCCGCCGTCTTCCAGCACCCAGGTGTGCGGATCAAACACCAGGCAGCCGTCGGCCTCGAAGGAGGCGATCAGGTCCCGCAACTGCGATTCATCGAAATAGCGCACCAGCGGAAGCGCGAAAATCGTTAGCGCCCCACCCGCCTGACTGAATTCATGGTGCATCAGCACCTCGTCACCGAACCGCTCGCATTGCGCGGCCACGAGTCGGGGATCAAAGGGCACTGGATAGGCCACCTGAAGATAGGTGACGCTGCGATCGGTCTTGAGCGCCTGCAGCGTAGTGTGGTTGTACGCGCACTCGGTGGCTGGGGGAAGGCCCGCAGCGATCAGTTCAGATTCGGTACCGCGCACTGCAAGATTGCCACCCGCCGCCCGCACGCAAGCCTCGAAGGTATCAATCGATGCCGGTGCCACCTGGGCAAAAATCGCATCCTGATCCTGCAGCCGCTCGCGCAGGCCGTCGTAGTAGGGCGTGATGCGCCGCTCCACGGTGGACAGCTGAAATACGTCAAGCGCGCCGCTACCGGCCTGACAGACGCGCTGACCGATGTCGAGCGCACACTGCAGGGCAGCCGGGTAATCGGGAAACAACGCGATGACATGCTGCCAGTCCACCGCCCCGGTGAGGGCGATATCCACGCTCACCAGAATACCGTTGGTGCCGTAGGCATGATGCGCCTTCTGGATGTCGGCGCCGCGCAATTCAACGAGCCGGGGCGGATCTTCGAGGGTCACCACCTGCAATGCGCGCACATTGCCGGGATCGGCAAGAATGCCGTGACGGATCGAGCCGATCCCCGAGTGCCCACCTGCGATGAATCCGCCCAGCGTGGCAATCCGCTCGGTGCTGGGCCACATCCGGAGTTGCTGGCCGGTTTTACGCGCCGCCTCGTTGAGGTCAAACATCACGATGCCTGCCTCGACGCGCGCCCAGCCGTCGGCCAGTTCCAGCACGCGGTTGAGGCCCGTCATATCCAGGCTCACACCACCATGGAGCGGTACACACTGGCCGTAATTCCCGGTGCCTGCGCCGCGAACTGTGAGCGGTACGCGGTGCTTCACGCATGCCGCTGCCACCTGGAGCACCTCCTCCACACTTCGCGGCCGCACGACCAGATCGGGAAGACGCCCGGCCAGCGCGGCAGCCAGTACCGGGCTGTACCAGTGGAAATCGGCGGCAGCGCGCTCGCGGGCCAGGCCGGACGTGTCGCAGTCCAACCCTTGGAGCGCCTGCTGCAGGGCGAGCAGGTTCGCCGCCTCACCGGGCCGGTAAGGCGCGGAGGAGCGAGCGGGTAAGTCGGAAACCTGGGCCTCGGGCAATGACATCGGCATCCGCACAAGTGGACGAGCACTGGATTGTCCGCAAACCAGCCTGCCAGTGCTCCGAATCCCCCACGCGGCCGTCAGGCCCTTGACAGAGAACCGGGTTCGCTGGGTCAGTGCGGCTCATGAATGCGCCGCGACGACCTGTCTGCCGAATTTCTGGCCGACTGCGCACTCGCTGGTGTCACGCGCTCGGTCTAATGTTCAGACCAACTGGCCCCCGGGGGCGAGCTCGCTGAAATGTGTTCCGGCAAAGCGCGACCGACCGGCCGCTTGCCGAGCAGCGCGCGGTTCTTCGTGACACCGCCTGCCGTCTCTACCGGCTGTCACCAGACACAACTCACGCTTGACAGACTTCGGAACGATTCAGCCAGTCAAACTGGATTGTCAGGCTTGCTCCATCGGTCAATAGCGGTGTAGGGTCTCCGCCAACCCTTTTTCGGACCCCGATGCGATGTCCAGCTATCAGCCGGAAGGCGTCATCCCCGCCGTTTTGTTGCCATTCTTTGACGATTTTTCGATCGACGAAGCAAGCTACCGCGCTCACATCCGCGACGTGGCCTCGGTACGTGGCGTAACCGCCATCACCACCAACGCCCATGCGTCGGAGGTGGCGAGCTGCACGTTTGACGAGCAGCGCCGTATTCTCGACGTCACCGTGGAGGAAATGGCCGGACGCACTCATGTGATCCAGGGCATCTATGCCGAGGGCAGCTTCGAAGCGCAGCGCATCGCGAAAATGGCGCATGCCGGCGGCGCGTCGGCGCTGCTGGTATTTCCGTCGGGGATATATACCTTCGGCCAGCGGCCGGAAATGGCGGTGGAGCACTTCCGGCGAATCGCCGAGGTCACCGACCTGCCGCTCATTGCCTTCCAGTATCCGCTCTCGGGCGGCCAGGGCTACCCCCTGCCCACCCTCCTGAAAATCATCGAGCAGGTGCCTACCGTCAGGGCGATCAAAGACTGGTCGGCCAATCCGCAACTCCATGAGCGGCAGGTTCGGGTGCTGCAGTCGCTCGCCCGCCCCGTGAATGTGCTCACCACGCACAGCGCCTGGCTGTTCAACTCGCTGGTGCTGGGCTGCAAGGGCCTCCTGTCCGGCAGCGGTTC
>CAMBZS010000267.1 GCA_945872335.1 Bordetella parapertussis
TGGGTATTGATGCGGTCGACATCTATGGCCTGTCCGAGGTGATGGGCCCCGGCGTGGCGAACGAGTGCATCGAAACCAAAGACGGCCCCACCATCTGGGAGGACCATTTTTTCCCGGAAATCATCGACCCCGATACCGGCGCGCCGTTGCCCGATGGCGAGTTCGGCGAACTGGTGTTTACCTCGCTCACCAAAGAGGCGCTGCCCATCATCCGCTATCGCACCCGCGACCTCACGCGGCTTCTGCCGGGCACAGCGCGCACCATGAGGCGAATGCAGAAGATAACCGGCCGATCGGATGACATGATGATCGTGCGAGGCGTCAATGTGTTTCCGTCGCAGATCGAAGAACTCATCCTGCAGCGCCCCGAGCTCGCCCCGCACTATGTCTGCGAGCTTGGAAAGGACGGGCCGCTCGATACGCTCACGGTCCGGGTTGAATCGAAACCCGGGCTCGCGCACGATGGCGCGGCAGCCGTGCAATCGGCCCGCGCCCTGCAGCATGCCATCAAGACCTTCATTGGCGTGAGCGCCGACATTCGGGTCGAGCCCACGAGCGCAATCGAGCGCTCGGTAGGCAAGGCCAGACGCGTGATTGACAAGCGCCCCAAGCCTGGAGCCGTTTCATGAGCTTTCGTGCCCTCTTTCTCGAGAAGAGCGAGTCCGGTTTTCACGCGGGCCTGCGTGAGCTCGCCGATACCGATCTCGCGACCCACGCGGCAGATGGAAATGTGACGGTCCGGATCGCGTGGTCTACCGTCAACTACAAAGACGGCCTCGCACTCACCAATCGGTCACCTGTGGTGCGCAAGTGGCCGATGGTGCCCGGCATTGACGGCGCCGGCGTGGTCGAGGCAAGCGATGATCCGCGGTTTGCGCCAGGCGACACCGTGGTCCTGAACGGCTGGGGCGTGGGCGAAACCCATTGGGGTTGCCTGGCAGGCAAAGCCAGGCTCAAAGGCGACTGGCTGATTGCGCTGCCCGCCGGGCTTGACGCGCACGGCGCCATGGCGATCGGCACCGCGGGGTATACCGCCATGCTTGCCGCGCTCGCACTCGAGCAGGGCGGCGTTCGGCCCGGTGACGGCGAGGTTCTGGTCACCGGCGCCGCCGGCGGCGTGGGCAGCGTCGCCATTGCAATCCTGGCCGGATGGGGGCACCGGGTCGTTGCGTCCACCGGGCGTATCGATGAAACCGACTATCTGACCGCGCTGGGTGCAGCCGAAGTGATCGACCGCGCCGCCCTGTCAGCACCAGGAAAACCCCTCCAGAAGGAGCGCTGGGCGGGCGTGATCGACGCGGTAGGCTCACACACCCTTGCAAACGCCTGCGCACAGACGAGGTCGCGCGGTGTGGTCGCCGCCTGCGGACTTGCGCAGGGCATGGATTTCCCATCCACCGTTGCGCCGTTCATTCTGCGCGGTGTCACGCTCGCCGGCATCGATTCCGTGATGTGCCCGCGAGCGCTGCGCGAGGCCGCCTGGCAGCGGCTTGCAAGCGATCTCGAGCGCTCACGGCTGGCTGCGATCACGCGTGATATCGGGCTCGCTGATGCAATCGACGCAGCCCCGGAGGTGCTGGCCGGCCGTGTCCGCGGACGCCTGGTGGTCGATGTCAGCCGCTGAAGCGCAGGCACCCGTCGGGCTGCTGCTCGCCGGGGGTCGGGGAAGCCGTTTCGACCCGAGCGGTCACCGCGACAAATTGCTCGCGCTACTCGATGGCGAGCCCGTGAGTGTGCATGCTGCGCGTACATTGAGAGCCGCCTGCCCCCATGCGTTCGCGGTGCTACCTTCTGGCAAACCGGCGCTGCGCAGTCTGATCGAGCAGACCGGCTGCGAGGTGTTAGTCACTGATGCGACCCGGCTTGGCATGGGGCATTCCATTGCGTTTGGCGCCGCGCGCATTCTCGAACGGCTGGGCAGCCGGCCGCTGGTGCTCGCGCTCGGTGATATGCCGCGCGTCAGTATCGACACGTTTCACGCGCTGATTGCCCGGCTGGGCGGCAATCCTCTTGCGATTGTCGCACCCACGTTCAATGGCCAGCGCGGCCATCCAGTGGTGTTTGGTGCGGCGCATCTGGCGGCGCTCGCCCACCTGCAGGGTGATCGCGGTGCGTTCGCCCTGCTGCAAACGAATCCGCCGCAGCTCGTTCCGGTCGCCGACCCCGGTGTTCTGCAGGACATCGACACGCCCGGTGATCTCGCGGCCGATGCGGCGCACGACAGCATGGATCGAAGGCGGGACACCCCCGATTCCCACGCCCGATGAATTTTCGTACTGGATTGACCCGATGACCCGACGCATCCGAACCGCTGGCGCACCGGCGCATCAGTATCGGCTCATGCCGGTCGACCCGCATGCTCACCTGTTTGAGGTTGAACTCACGATCGTGGAACCCGACCCGGAAGGCCAGCGGCTTGCCCTCGCAGCCTGGATTCCCGGCAGCTACATGATTCGCGAATTCGCCCGGCACATCGTCTGGATCGAGGCCCGCGCGGGCACACGCGCTGTTCCCCTCGTCAAGACCGACAAGCACAGCTGGCAGGCGCGTCGATGCACGGGCCCGCTGACCGTTCACTACCGCGTCTATGCCTGGGATCTGTCGGTGCGCGGCGCGCACCTTGACGCCACGCACGGATTCTTCAATGGCACCAGTGTGTTTCTCTCGGTGACCGGACAAGAAGACCGGCGCTGCGAGGTCGAACTGCTGCCGCCACCCGCCCCGATGGGCGATGACTGGAAGGTCGCGACCACGCTCCCTCGCGCGGGGGCGCCCGCGCATGGGTTTGGCCGCTTCGCGGCAGCCGACTTCGATGAGCTCGTCGATCATCCGGTTGAAATGGGCCGCTTCACGCTCGCGAGCTTCAAGGCGGCCGGTGCGCGCCATGACATTGCCATCACCGGTCGACACGATACCGACACAGCCCGCCTCACCAGCGATCTTTCGCGGGTGTGCGCACTCCAGGCGAGGCTCTTCGAGCCACGCGGCGGCAAGGCACCGTTTAATCGCTACCTGTTTCAGCTCATGGCGGTGGGCGATGGCTATGGCGGTCTTGAGCACCGCGCGAGCACCGCGCTGATTGCCAAACGAACCGATCTGCCGTGGGCGGGAATGAGCGGTGTGCCCGAGGGCTATCGGCGCCTGCTCGGGCTGTGCAGCCACGAATATTTCCATGCCTGGCATGTGAAGCGAATCAAGCCTGCCGGGTTTGTGCATCACGACCTGAGTTCAGAAAGCTACACCCGACTCCTCTGGCTATTCGAGGGCTTTACCTCCTACTACGACGATCTGATGCTGCGCCGTGCAGCCGTGCTGCCCACCGGCGACTATCTGGAGGCGCTTTCAGGAACGATCGCAACCGTGATGCGATCACCCGGGCGACGGGTGCAGAGCGTGGGCGAGTCGAGCTTTGACGCCTGGATCAAGTATTACCGGCAGGATGAAAACTCGCCGAACGCGATCGTGAGCTATTACGCGAAGGGGGCGCTGGTTGCGCTCGCGCTCGATCTCACCATTCGAGCGGAGTCGGGCGGAAAGTCGTCGCTTGACGATGTGATGCGGCTCCTTTGGCAACGCTTTGGAAAGCATTTTTATGATGAAAGCGGTCGCGTGTCAGCGACCGCCACGGGTGTCGATGAAGGCGACATGCCAGCGCTGATCGCCGAAGCAACGGGCCTTGATCTGTCTGCGCAACTTCGGCAGTGGGTGGATGGCACAGTCGAGCTCCCCCTTGCCAGATTGCTCGACCGGATGGGCGTGTCACTTACGCTGCGACGCGCCGATTACGCAGGCGCTGCGCTCGGCATTCGCGTGAGCGACGCTGGCTCAAGGCTGAAAGTGAGCACCGTATATAGCGACAGCGCTGCTCAGCGCGCAGGCCTGTCGGCGGGCGATGAGCTGTTGGCGATCGACGGCCTGCGCGCCGACACGGCAACGCTCAAGGCCGCCCTGGCAAGAAGGCGCCGCGGTTCACGGCTTGAGCTTCACGCCTTCCGGCGTGACGAACTGATGCGCTTTGAGGTGGAGATTGGCGACGCACCGGAAAGCGAGGCGAGGCTGGTGCTCTCGCCCTCGGCGCGCTCGCCTGCGGTGCGCCTTCGCACCAGCTGGCTTGGCGCGCGCTGAGAGGTTTCTCTCACAGGTCGAACAGGTCCGTGAGTGCGGTGCCGGGGTCGGCGGCTCGCATGAAGGCTTCGCCCACCAGAAACGCGTTGACGCCCGCGTCACGCATGCGACGCACATCGGTCGCCGCGAGGATTCCGCTCTCGGTAACCACCAGCCGATCGGACGGAATGCGATCAAGCAGATCGATGGTGGTGGCCAGCGACACCTCGAAGGTGCGCAGATTCCGGTTGTTGATACCGATGAGCGGCGTGTGCAGCGCAAGGGCCCGGTCGAGTTCCTGGGCGTCGTGCACCTCGGCCAGGACATCCATGCCGAGATCGCGTGCGCAGGCCTCGAGCTCATGCAGCCGTTGATCATCGAGTGCCGCGACAATCAGCAGAATGCAATCGGCGCCCCAGGTGCGCGCCTCGATGATCTGCCAGGGGTCCACCACAAAGTCTTTGCGCAGAACCGGCAGCGAGCACGCGGCCCGCGCCTGTCGAAGATGCTCGGC
>CAMBZS010000268.1 GCA_945872335.1 Bordetella parapertussis
CACCTGGCAGCCCTACACGCTCAAGGCGGGCGAGACCCTGGAGTTGGTGGCCACGCGAGCCGGACTGAGCGCAGCCGACCTGCGGCGCGCCAACGGTGTCCGCCCCTCTGCGCGCCCGATCGCAGGAACCCGGCTGCTCATTCCGGGGCAGTCCGCTGGCGACGAGCGCAAGATCGAGGATTTCCAGGGTCCGCGTATCGTTGAAATCGCGGAACAACGCCCGGCGTATCACGCGGTGGCTCGCGGCGACACCTTCGCCTCGATCGCGCGTCGCCATAAGATCGCCGAGGCAAACCTGCGCAAACTCAACCCTGGCATTCAGGGTGAACCACCGCTGGGCACACGCCTGGTGATTCGCGCGGGCGCCGCGCAGACACTGGTGACCACCGAGAACGGTCAGCAGACAGTCGCGGCAATGCCGGCGCCTGCACCGCGAGCACCCGCCGCCGCCGCGCAGCCACCCACCGCAGCCGCATCGGCAAAGCCCACCGCTGCAACGCAAGCACCTTCGGCTGCCGCGGCTGCGAAGCCCACCACTGCACCGCCAGCACCCGCGGCTACGGCCGCTGCGAAGCCCAACGCTGCCACGCCAGCAGCAGCCACCACGGCCCCTTCAGCGCAGGCAACAGCCAAGCCAGCAACGTCCGCCCAGGCGGCTGTCAAACCGGCCCCAGCCTCGCAGGCAACATCCACCGCCACGCCATCGGCCAAGCCCCCTGCGGCAGCAGCCCCCTCCGCCAAGCCCGCCCCCGCCCCGCAGGCCGCAGCCTCTGCAGGCAAACCCGAATCCGCCCCGCAGGCCGCGGCCAAGACCGCTCCCGAAAAACCGCTAGCAGGCGCTCCTTCAGCGAAACCCGCTTCCGACAAACCGGCAGCAGGCACGGCTGCCGCGACACCCGCCAAACCCGCGGCCACATCGGCCGATAAACCCGCTGCCGCCTCCGCCAGGCCCGCCAATCCCAACACGCAGGCGGACGCCGATTCCGCCGAGCCACGCCGCGCGTCAACCGCTGTCCCGCCTTCCGCGCCAGCCAATTCAGGCAGACCGGTCGATCGCAGTATCTGACAGTCGCGCCTGGCGACCTCCGGGCCGCCGGCTCAGTGCGACCAGGCAGCAGCAAGCAGCTCGCGGGTGTAATCGTGGCGCGGCGCGCCAAATACCGATTCGAGGTCGCCCGCCTCAACCACCTGCCCCGCGCGCATCACGATCACGCGGTGCGCGAGCGCGCGAATCACCGCCAGATCATGGGTGATGAACAGATAGCTCATCCGATAGCGCCTCTGAAGCGCCACCAGAAGTTCGAGCACCTGCTGCTGCACCGACACATCAAGTGCCGAGGTGGGTTCATCGAGCAGCATCAGCGCGGGATTGAGCACGGCCGCCCTGGCGATGGCGATTCGCTGTCGCTGTCCGCCTGAGAACTCATGCGGATAGCGCTCCACCATGTCGGCCGACAGCCCCACTTCGTGAAGAATCTCGCCAACGGCGCGCTCGCGATCGGCTGCGGACATCTCGGGATGGTGCAGTGACAGTCCCTCGCCAATGATCGCGCCCACCGTCAAGCGCGGCGACAGTGCGTTATAGGGATCCTGGAACACCACCTGCATGGCCCGCCGCAGGGGGCGCAGACCGCTGCGATTGAGCGAATCAAGGTGGTGCCCGCGAAAATCGATCCGACCCGATATCTCGGCCTGCGACAGCCGCAGAAGGCTCATGCCCAGCGTGGTCTTGCCCGAACCAGACTCACCCACAATTCCCAGGGTCTCGCCCTCACGCAACTGCAGATCGAGCGGCTGTACAGCAACCAGTCGATCGCGACCAAACCAGCCCCGGCGAATGGCAAAACTGCACGCCAGCCCCTTTGCATCGAGCACCACGGGCGCATCCGCAGGTGCGGGATCAACCAGGCGGCGCGGCCGGCTGTCGATCAGGCGTCGCGTGTAGGCATGGGCAGGCTGTGCGAACACCTCCGCAGTAGGGCCGAACTCGACCAGGTGCCCGCCCTGCATCACCGCAATACGGTCGGCAAATTGTCGAACCAGCGGCAGGTCGTGCGTGATCAGCAACACCGACATACCGAATTCCTGTTGCAGCGAATCGAGCAGTGCAATGATTTGGCGCTGAATGGTGACATCAAGCGCCGTGGTGGGTTCGTCAGCAATCAGGAGCCGCGGCCGGCAGGCAAGCGCCATGGCAATCAGAACCCGTTGTCGCTGGCCGCCCGAGATTTCATGCGGATAAGCAGCCGCGCAGCGTTCGGGATCGCTGATTTGTGTTCGGGCGAGGAGCGCCTGTGCCTCGCGCAGGGCCTGACCGCGGCTCAGCCCCTCATGACGCTCGAGCAATTCAGCGATCTGATCGCCCGCGGTGAACAGCGGGTTGAGCGCGCTCATCGGCTCCTGAAAAACGACCGCAATGTCTCGCCCCCTGATCCGGCGCACATCGGACAGGTCGGCGGCCAGCAGGTCACGGCCATCGAACATGATGCGTCCGGTGTAGTGCGCATCCGGGTTGAGCCGCAACACCGACAGCGCGGTGATGGTCTTACCCGAACCCGACTCGCCAACCAGCGCGAGCCGTTCCCCCTGTCCGATTGAAAACGATGCGTCGTGTACCACCTGCACCGAGCCGCTCGTCGTGGCAAAGCGAATCGACAGCGATTCGACGCTGAGCAGCGGCGTTTTCGCAGCAGGGCCAGGGGGCGCATGCACGGGAACGCCGGACGCGAGCATCGGTTCCATCTCAGCCCTTCCTCGTGTCCAGCGCATCGCGGAGCGCCTCGCCGATAAAAATCAGCAGCATCAGTGTGAACACCAGCACCCCGAAGGTGCCCAGCGAAATCCACCATGCATCGAGATTGGTTTTTCCTTGAGCCAGCAGTTCGCCCAGACTGGGGGTGGACGACGGGACGCCGAGCCCGAGAAAATCCAGGCTGGTGAGGGCCACGATGGCCGCGCTCATGCGAAACGGAAGAAATGCGATCACCGGCGTGAGCGAATTGGGCAATACATGACGCCAGATGATCTGCGCATCGGAGAGACCCAGCGCGCGGGCGGCTGTCACATAGTCGAGCGCACGGTTTCGAAGAAATTCAGCGCGCACATAATCGGACAGCCCCATCCACCCAAAGAGCGACAGAATCACCAACAGTATCCAGATGCTGGGCTGGAACAGCGAGGCCAGGATCAGCAGCAGATAGAGCTCAGGCACCGCACTCCAGACTTCAATGAAGCGCTGAATGGCCAGATCGACCCGCCCTGCGAAATACCCCTGCACCGCGCCCGCCGCCACCCCCAGCAATACCCCAATCGCAGTGAGTGCCAGGCCAAACAGCACCGATACCCGAAAACCATAGATCAGCCGGGCGAGCACATCGCGACCGCGATCATCCGTGCCAAGCAGATTGGCAGCCGAGGGCGGCGCCGGATTGGGGCTGGGCGCGAAATAGTTGAGGGTGTCGAAACTGTAGCGATTGAGCGGCCACCACGCCCAGTTGCCGCCCTCCGACAGGCGGGTCTGAATGAAGGGATCGAGATAATCGGTTTTGGTCCTGAAGTCGCCTCCGAAGGTGGTCTCCGGATACACCTTGAACTGCGGCACATACCACTGGCCTTCGTAGCGCACCAGAATCGGCGCATCGTTGGACAGGAACTCGGCGCCCAGACAGAGGATGAACGCGACAGAAAAAAACCACAGGCTTACATAGCCACGCCGGTTCGCGCGAAACCTGAGCCAGGCGCGACGCCCGGGACTCATGAAGCGGCTCCGAACTTCACCCGCGGATCGACCCAGGTGTAGAGCACGTCGGTGATCAGCTTGGTGATCAGTCCGAGAAGCGAAAACACGTAGAGCGAGCCGAGCACGACAGGGTAGTCGCGTTTGACCACGGCTTCGTAGGAGAGGAGCCCCAGGCCATCGAGCGAAAACAGGGTTTCAATCAGAAGCGAACCGGTGAAGAACGCCCCAATGAATGCAGCCGGAAAGGCGGTCACCAACGGAATGAGCGCATTTCGAAACACGTGCCGGTAAAACACCCGGCTCTCGCTCAGCCCCTTGGCCCGTGCGGTCATGACGTATTGCCGGCGAACCTCTTCAAGAAACGTGTTTTTGGTGAGCATGGTGGTCACGGCGAAGCTGCCCACCACCAGACAGGTGAGCGGCATGGCGAGGTGCCAGAAATAATCCAGCACCTTCGCACCCGCAGACAGCTGCGACCAGTCGTCAGAGACCAGTCCTCGAAGGGGGAACCACTGCAGGAACGAGCCGCCCCCGAAGAACACCAACAGCGCCACCCCGAGAACGAAGCCGGGAACGGCATAGCCCACCAGAATCGCGGTGCTGGTCCAGAGATCGAAGCGCGATCCATTGCGCACCGCCTTCGCAATGCCAAGCGGGATGGAGACCGAGTACACCAGCAGGAAACTCCAGAATCCGAGACTGATCGATACAGGCAGCTTTTCGATCATGAGCTGCCAGACGCTTTTGTGATGAAAATAGCTGTGACCCAGGTCGAAGCGCGCATAGCGTTCGAGCATCTCGAAAAAGCGCTGTGTGGCCGGTTTGTCGAAGCCGTACAGCTCGCGGATTTCCTTCAGCCGCTC
>CAMBZS010000269.1 GCA_945872335.1 Bordetella parapertussis
GCGATGTAGGAGCCTGTGTCCTCTGCAACGAGGAGGACCAGGAGAGATGGACGAGGTGCAAGCGACGGCAGTGGCGCCACCGAGGGTCAGGCGCCGGCATAGCCCGGGTTTTCGTAGCGAGGTGATCAACGCGGCGAAACAACCCGGGATTTCGTTCTCCGCAGTGGCAAGGTCCTACAGTCTCAGCCCGAGTCTGGTCAGACGCTGGGTTCGCGAGAGCGAATCGCGGCGGCGTCGAAGTGAGCACGCAAGTGCGGCCAGGTTGACTGCGCAGCGCCCTCACGCCGGTGAACAGGTGGTGGCTGCGATGGCGGGTATGAAGGCTGGAACACCCGCCCCGGCCGGGTTCGTTCCGCTTGCGATGAAGCCGCCAGCGAGCGACATCCGTATCGAAGTCACCCGCGGGTCGACCTCGGTCGCAGTGGCCTGGCCGGTGAGCGCTGCAGAGCACTGCGCAGCGTGGCTCTGCGAACTGCTGCGATGATTCGAGTCGATGCGATCTGGCTCGCCGTCGAGCCGATGGACATGCGATCGGGCACCGAGTCGGCACTCGGTCGGGTGGTGGCCGTGTTTGGTAGCGCCCGTCCGCATCACGCCTACGTGTTTCTGAACCGTCGCGGCGATCGCATGAAGACGCTGATCTGCGACGGACTCGGGATCTGGCTGGCCGCACGCCGACTGCATGAGGGGAGCTTCGCGCGAGCAGCAATCGCGGCCAACACGGCACTCACTCGAGAGCAGTTCGATGCGATGGTGCTGGGCCTGCCGTGGCACCGCATCGGCGCACACGGCGCGATCACGGTGATCTGAGTCGGCAGGTGTCGCTTAGGGAAAGTCCCTATGGCCTCGCGCGCGCGCGCGAGGCATCATCGCTGCCATGCTCACCACCCGCGAAGAACTCGACCGCCTCAACGAATCCGAGATTCGCGAATTCGCCGCCTCCCTTCTCAACGAACTACGCTTCAAGCAGGCGCTGATCGACAAACTCACCCACGAGATGGCGGTGATCAAGCGGCTGAAGTTCGCCGCCAAAGCCGAGCGCTTCAACACCGAGCAGCGGAGCCTGCTCGAGGATGACACCGACGCTGACCTGCAAGAACTGGCCGAGCAGATCGAGGCGCTGCAGCCCAAAGATGAGGAGCGCGAGCCGCCAGCAAAGAAGCCCGCAGATGCACGAGTAGCCAAGCGCCAGGCGCTGCCGCCGGAACTACCCCGTCGCGAGATTCGGCACGAGCCCGAGAGCACCGCCTGCGGCTGTGGGTGTGCGCTCAAGCGGATCGGAGAAGACGTCAGCGAGAAGCTGGACTACACGCCTGGCGAGTTCTCGGTGGAGCGTCACATCCGTGGTAAGTGGGTCTGCGGTCATTGCGAGACGCTCACCCAGGCACCGGTGCCGGCACACGTGATCGACAAGGGGCTGCCCACCACGGGGCTGCTCGCGCAGGTGGCGGTGGCAAAGTATCTGGACCACCTTCCGCTCTACCGCCAGGAGTCGGTGTTCGCGCGGGCGGGGTATGCGCTGTCGCGCTCAACGATGGCTGAGTGGGTGGGAACGATCGGCGTGCGATTGAAGCCGCTGGTGGATGCGATGCGCGCGCACTTGCTGAGCCGACCGGTGCTGCACGCGGACGAGACGCCGGTGTCGATGCTCGCTCCGGGGGAAGGTAAAACGCATCGGGCGTATCTGTGGAGTTATTGCAGCACGGTCTACGATCCGGTGGCGGCGGTGGTGTTTGACTTCGCCGACAGTCGCTCGGGTAAGAATGCGGGCCGATTCCTTGGGGTCGCTGCGGAGCGACCCGCAGAGGGGTGGCGCGGCACGCTGGTCTGCGATAACTTCAGCGGGTATAAGCACTTGTTCCCGCTCGGCGTGGTCGAGGGCGGATGTCTGGCGCACGCACGCCGGAAGTTCTTCGACCTGTGGGCGGGGCACAAGAGCGTGATCGCGGAGCAGGCGCTCAAGGCGTTTCGTGCGCTGTACAAGGTCGAAGAGGAACTCATTGGTATCACTGACGCCGAGGCCCGGCGACGATGGCGGCACGAGCATGCGCGGCCGTTGGCTGAGGCGTTTCATCGATGGCTGATCAGCGAACGTCTGAAGGTGCCAAACGGGTCGGCGACCGCCAAGGCGATCGATTACAGCCTCAAGCGCTGGGCTGCGTTGACCCGATATATCGATGATGGGGACCTGCCAGCAGATAACAATCGGATCGAGAATCTGATCAGGCCCATTGCCCTGGGGCGTGCGAATTGGTTATTCGCGGGAAGTCTGCGTGCCGGTCAGCGGGCCGCGGCAATCATGAGCGTGCTGCACACGGCGCACATCAACGGGCACGAGCCCTACGAGTATCTGAAGGATGTGCTCGAGCGGTTACCGACTTTGCCGGCGAGCCGCATCGACGAGTTGCTGCCCTACAACTGGCAGCCAGCCTCCGAGTAATACATCGACTGGGACGCCGCGGGTAACGCGGTCGCTGCCGTGTCGCGCCTACGGGGATGGGTTTGCCGGACGCATACCTCCCGACGGCACCGGGGTGCGGGACTACATTCACGTGATGGACTTGGCCGAAGGGCACTTGCAAGCGTTGCAAGCTTTGCAGACCCTAACCGGCGCGCACGTATGGAACCTGGGCACGGGGCAAGGCTATAGCGTTCTTGAGATGGTGCGCGCATTCGAAAACTGCCAGCGGATGCCGCACCCCCTACCGGATCGCACCACGGCGCTCGGGTGACATCGCCACCTGCTACGCGGACGCCTCGAAAGCCGCCCGCGAACTGGGTTGGAAAGCGAGCCGTGGCCTGCCGGAGATGATGCGCGACGCCTGGCGCTGGCAGCAGCGGAATCCAAACGGATACAGATAGCCTGCCCCCCTCTACCGCCCCTTCACCACCATATTGTTCCGCACCGCCTTCACCCCTTTGACATCCCGCGCCATGGCCACCGCCCTCCGAATATCCTCTTCCGATCGTACGAACCCGCTCAGCTGAACCTCGCCCTTGAACGTTTCAACATTGATCTCGGTGGACTTCAAATTCGGGTCATTGAATATCGCAGCCTTCACTCTGGCGGTAACCCAGCTGTCATCCAGGTACTCCCCCGCCCCTTCCTGAGTGGGGCTTGAGGCACACCCCACCGAAGACATGACAAGCGTCGCCATCAATCCACGAATCAAACCTCTACGAGTGTTCACTTCGGTTCTCCTCATCAACAGCGGTCAGCATGGCACCGACGCGCCCATAGCGTTTTGATCGGGATCTACAGGCGCGCTCCGCCTGCAATCCAACCGGAAATCTCGAGGTCACACTCGGCCGCTTAAGCCGCAGATCCTGTAGTCGTAGTCCGTCGCGCCAAGCCTCCGCGAACAGTTGGTTCCAGTCGTCGGGCGGAGGGCCACTCTCCAGCATCTTGCGAAAAACACGGTAGGCATCGTCGCTGCTTTCGTAGGCGCGTCGGGTGTCGTCGTCATTGACCCGGGCATAGACGATCACCTTGGCACCGGCGTGGTAGCGAAAAAAGAGTCGGTACTGCTGGAAGAACTTGGCCCGAAACCAGTGTTTGCGGTCGTCACCCAAGGTGCCGCCTTGGCGGTATTCGGCACGGGTGGGGTCTTGCGGGATCACGTCGAACGCCAGCCTGGCAATGGCGGCCAGTCGATTGGCCGCGTTCTTTTTTACGTAGCCGACCGGATCTTTTTGCCGAAGGGCTTCGACCTGCTGGATCAATGCCTCAAGCTGGGAGGTGAACAGCGGGTGGGCAAATACCGTCCAGCCGTGGTTGACCCTTGGTGCGGACGTGGCCGCAGTCATTCATCCGCTTCCGACAGCGGGGCATCCAGGTCCGCATCGATGCCACCCACCAGCGACTGGATCCGCCGGACGAACTGCTCGTCAACCGCTTGCAGGCGTTCGGGATGCCCGCAATGTCATGAGCCAGAAAGCCGAGGAACTGACCCAACACGGGGTCGTCCGCGTCGGCGTCCACTGCACGGGTCAACACCACTTCGCCGCTCGAGCGAATGGTGTACCGGATCTTGTCGCGCTTTTTCAGCCGCAAGGCGCGGCGCACAGTCTCGGGGACCGTGGTCTGATAGCGGTCGGTAAGCGTGGATTCGGCTTCGAGGGGGGCGGACATGACGTTTTGCATCGGTCGAGCGAAGGGTCATGCGTGGTAATGCAGCCGCATTGCCTAGGTCGATGCGATTGCATTGCCACTGTCAGCATGTCGAAGCGGCGTCTCCACCGGCTACGCCGATGCCGCCAAGAGCGGTACGTGCTACCTGGCACACCAAGGAGGAAGCCAGCGCCGTCCTGGCTGCCATTGGGCTGACTGTGTCTGATGCTTTCCGGATGATGCTGACCCGGATTGCCCGCGAAAAGGGCCTGCCCTTCGAGCCTCTGGTGCCCAATGCCGCCACCATTGCGGCAGGCTGCGCCATTGCTCGCCGTTGAGTTCGATCAAGCAACTTGCAGGATAAGGGTTTTACCGCAAGCCTTGGCGTACTTGCGGACGGTGGCAATCGAAGGTGAATGCTTGCCCGTTGCCAATGATCGCTCGAGTCGAGCGACGGCCGGCGCCAGAGTGCCCATTC
>CAMBZS010000270.1 GCA_945872335.1 Bordetella parapertussis
GTGATATCGCGGCACAGGCGCTCTCGCTTTCCGCGTTCGTCTGCCTCGCTCGCCACCCCCGCGTGTAACGAGGAGCCGGCGCCTTTCGCCAGCGAGCTGTTGTCGTCTGCTGTGGCGACTGCCGGCACCGTTTGCAAGGTAAACGCCTTGCGTCCCTGCTGGGGGCCGAGCGCGATGCGGTAGGTAATCGGCGGCGCGACCCGCTCGTCGTTCACGAAACACGCCACCCGCCCGGGATAGAACGCGAAGGCACTCTGGAGGACACCCCTCTTCTTGATTCTTGCCCCGGATTCGGACCCCAATGCCGCAGCTGTTCTGGCTGATGCAATCAGAGCCCGAGGTTTTCGGGCTTGATACCCTGGCCGCGCAGCCCGCCCAGACCACGGCTTGGGAAGGCGTGCGCAACTACCAGGCGCGCAACATGATGCGCGACCAGATGAAGCGGGCCGACCTCGCGTTTTTCTACCACTCGAACTGCGCCGAGCCGGGCACCGCCGGCAACCCAGGCAGCGAACACTTCGACCCCAAGCACAGCGCGGACAATCCGCGCGGGTATGTGGTCGAGGTGCGGCTGACGCGCACCATCCCCCTCGCAGAAATGAAAGACGGTCCGGCGTTGGCCGAGATGCCCCTGGTCCGCCGCGGTAACCGCTTGTCGGTCGTGCCGGTCAGCGCGGCGGCGTGGCAGCACATCCTGTCGCAGGAATAGCGCCCGCCTCAATGCCCCTCGACCTGACTTACAGTCGACACAATGCCGGACTCGATGGCGATCTTCACCAGTTCGGCAGCGTTACGCGCCCCCAGTTTGTCCCTGATTCTGCCGATCAGGTTGGCCGCCGATTTGGCGGTAATCGATAACAATTCGCCGATCTCCGCCGTATTCCGCCCTTCCGCGCAGAGCCGGAAGACCTCGAACTCCCGCGCGCTCAACACCTCCAGCGGCCGCTGTTGCGCATCGAGTCGCGCATTGACCAGCGCCACCGCAACGTCGTGACTGAGATGGCGTCCACCCTCCACGGCAACCCGGACGGCCGTGACCAGATCTTCGGGTGGACTGGTTTTAGTCACATACCCACACGCACCGGCGCGCAGCGCGCGGGCCGCAAACAGGGGATCGTCATGCATGGAGAAGACGACCACCCGGGCCGCCGGTTTGCGAACCAGCATCCGGCGCAGGCATTCGAGCCCACTGAGGCGCGCCATGGACAGGTCCAGCACCACCAGCGAGGGGGCTTGCTCGACAAAAATCCGATAGGCCTCCTCGCCGTCGGCGGCTTCGAAAAAGCGGGCAACGCCCGCCCGCTGTAACAGCTCGCGACAGGCCTGCCGAATCAGCGCATGGTCGTCCACCAGCAAAACAGACAGGTCAGAAAATCGCTCGGTCACACTCACCTTGGGCGTCTCGCACGGCTTGGTGGCAATATCTGGCGATGATACTCAAAACCCCGTCAGGCCGAATTTCTCTGGAGGCGCGCCTGTTACTGCTGGCCGGCATCGTGATGCTGGCTGCGCTGGTCGGCACGTTGGCCTTCCAGTTGCACAACGCTCGACAGGCAATCGTCTCGGAGGTCGGTTCCTCAATGCGATTCGCCAGTTCCCTGCTTGCCACCTTCATGCGCACCGGAGGGCCCAGCGCGGAGACAGAACTGCGCGACCTTGGCGCAGCGCTGGATGCGATGAGGCATGTGCGGGTGTCGCTTAGTCTGGACTCGCGACCCCCGCCCCGCGCGATACCCGACGATGTCCCGGACTGGTTTGCGCGCCATGTGGTGCCGTCCAAGGCGCTGCTGCCCGCGGTCGTACTGCCTGATGCAGGCGGGCAGCACAGTTTTGTGATCGAGGCCGACCCGGGTGACGAGTTGCGCGAAATCTGGAGCGATGCGCGCGTCACCTTTGCCTTTGCGCTGGGAGGCGCCGGTCTCTTGCTGGCGCTGCTGTTCGCCGCCTTGCGCCTCGGCCTGCAGCCGCTTTCGCGCCTACTGGGAGCCTTCGAGGCACTGGAACGCGGCCAGTTTGCGGTGCGGGTTGACGAACAGGCGGCACCCGAGTTGCAAAGGATCCATCGCGGCTTTAACCACGTCGCAAGCGCGCTCGAACGCATGGTGGACGACAATCGCCGCCTCACCGCGACGCTGATGTCGGTCCAGGAGGACGAGCGGAAAACCGTCGCGCACGATCTGCATGACGAAATGGCACCTCAGCTGTTCTGCGTGCGCGTGGGGCTGGCGGGACTGCGTAGCGTTGAGCTGCCTGCCGCAGCCCGCGCCCAGCTTGAGGCCGTGGAAGCCGATGTAGTGGCGCTCCAGAACCAGGTCCGGCGGATGCTCGCGCGCCTACGCCCATACGCGCTGCAGGCGTTCGGATTCGAAGACGCCCTGGCGGATCTGGTCGCGTCCTGGCAACAGCGCGCGCCGGATGTCGAGTGGCAACTCGAATTCCACGCCCCCGGCCTCGAGGTCCCGGAGACGATAGCCACCGACCTGTACCGTGTCGTGCAGGAAAGTCTGACCAACATCGCCCGTCACGCCGAGGCACGGCGGGCATCGGTTAGCGTCGTGGCCAGCGCTGGCGCGTTAAGGGTCGCCGTCAGGGATGACGGCCGTGGCATCGCGCCGGGCGCTGCGCGCGGCTACGGGCTGCTTGGCATCGCGGAGCGCGCACGCCGACTTGGCGGGAGCTGTCAGATCAAGCGCGTCGAACCGGGTACGGAAATCTGCGTGTCGGTGGAACTGGCGAGATTAGCGGCACGCGAGGGTGCCGGGGATTGAGCCGGATCACCCTGCTCAGGGTGGCCGTTGCGCTGCTTGCGCCGCTGAAGCGCCCGCACGCCAGACGTGCCAAACATCGCCAACAGCGTCGCACCGGCCACGGCGCAAACCCATACCCGCAGCAGGTCGCTTGCAAGCTCACCGGTCAGCCAGCCGTGAGGACTCGACATCGAAGAGGTTTCGGGCGATTGACGGTCAAGGGGCAGAAAAAGAGCCGGCCGGGGCTTAGCGTAGCCTGAAGCGCACTCATCGAGAGAGGTCATGCGTTGGGCCCAGTCCAGGGCTGTCCGCCAGCGGTGCAGTGAGCAAGCATCCTCACCGCACCGCGCTCCGTGCCCCGCCCAGCACAGGAACTTTCCCCGCCCCGCGCCGCCGCCGCTGAATGAGGAAAATTCCTCGCATAAGCGAGGAACACGAGCGAGCGCTGACCGGCCCTTGTCCCGCCGGCGCGCTTATAATTTCCAGCCCTGCAAGCAACCGTTGCGACGCGCACGCCACAGCAAGGCGACCGTCCGGCAGCCTCCCCTACTGCTCCCCGAGGACCTTGACGATGAAAGCCAGCGCCTGCCTGCCCCTTACCCTGCTCTCGCTGATGTCAGGCGCCGCGTTCAGCCAGCCCGCCCGCGCGGCGGAAGGCGCCGGCTTCGACGCGGAAATCGTCATCGTCGCCCCCACCCCGCTCGGCCAGCACGGCGGTATCAAGCCCGAACGTCTCCCTTTCAGCACACAGTCGGCAGACGCCGACGCGCTGACCCGCGCGCAGAGCCTCGACCTGACCGAGCACATGAACCAGAACCTCGGCAGCGTCTCGGTCAATTCGGCGCAGAACAATCCGCTCCAGGCCGACGTGCAATTCCGCGGCTATTCGGCCTCGCCCCTGCTGGGCCTGCCGATGGGTGTGTCCGTGTACCAGAACGGCGTGCGCATCAACGAGCCGCTGGGCGATGCCGTGAACTGGGACCTGGTCCCTGAATCGGCCATCCACAGCATGACGCTGGTGGGCGGGGCCAACCCGCTGTTCGGCCTCAACACGCTGGGCGGCGCGCTGTCGCTCACGATGAAAAACGGCTTCAACTTTCAGGGCCATCAGGCAGAGGCGTCTGGCGGATCCTGGGGGCGTGCGGTGACCAGCGTGGAGAGTGGCAACAACAACGGCACCTTCGGCTACTACGTCAACGCCAGCCATTTTCGCGAAGACGGCTGGCGCGATGAATCGGCGTCCGACGCGGTAAACGTCTACGGCAGCGGCAGCTGGCGCGGTGCGGCGAGCTCGCTGGATATCAACTACCAGTTCGGCAATTCGGATTTGCGCGGCAACGGGCCGGCGCCCGAGGGGCTGCTGGCGCTCGATCGGGCGCAGGTCTTCACCGCACCCGACATCACCCGGAACGACATGCACATGGTGTCGCTGGAGTTCTCGCATCAGCTGGCTGAACAGCTGGAATTCGTCGCCAACGGGTTCTACCGCCAGAACACCACCGACAGCTTCAACGGCGACGCCTCCGAGCTGTCGGTCTGCGCACTCGGTGGCGGCAGTTTTCTGCTGGATGAAATCGACGAGGCCGGCCTGGAGTCCCTGGGGCTTGATGAGGAGGTGTGCGCCAGCAACTCGCTGGGCGTGAACGACCCACAAGCGCTGGAAGCGGCGCTGAACGCGCTCGCCGGCGACCCGCAGGCGTTCAATCTCGACGACCTGACGGGCGAAGTGAGCGGCACCGGCCTGCTGTCCGACGAGGCGATCAACAACATCAGCACCCGCCAACAGGAAACCTACGGCTCTGAGCTGCAACTGGTGTTCAC
>CAMBZS010000271.1 GCA_945872335.1 Bordetella parapertussis
TCACATAGGCATCGAATTCCTCGGGGCTGCTGCCCACGATCACCGCCCCAAGCGCCTTCAGTTTGTCGGCCACATCGGGCATTTTGAGGATGCGGTTGATGTCGGCGTTCAGGCGCGCAACCACCGGCTTGGGCGTTCCCGCGGGCACCATCACGCCCCCCCACGACACCGCTTCAAATCCGCGCAGGGTCTCTGCGACCGTGGGCAGGTCGGGCATGTTGTCGAGGCGCTTCGCGCCGGTAACGCCGATCGCCCGCAGCTTTCCGCTGGTGACGAACGGCAGCCCCGCTACTGTGGTGGGCAAGGCCACCTGAATCTGCCCGCTGATGAGGTCAGCGAGCGAGGGCGCATCACCCTTGTAGGGAATGTGCTGCATCCGGATACCAGCCAGCGCATTGAGCAGTTCGCCTGACAGATGGTTGGAGGCGCCCTGCCCCGCCGACCCGAAGCTCACCTTGCCGGGGTTGGCCTTGGCGTAGGCGATGAGATCGGGAATCGATTTGATCGGCAGGCTGGGGTTCACCAGCACCACCTGCGGCACGATGGTGGTGAGTGTGACCCCCGCGAAATCTTTCAGCGCATCGTAGGGCAGCTTCTTGTACACCACCGGATTGAGCGCATTCGGGCCGAGGTTGGCCATCAGAAGCGTATAGCCGTCGGGCGCACTTTTCGCCACGAAATCGGTGGCGATGATGCCGTTGGCGCCAGGCCGGTTTTCGACCACCACCGACTGCCCCAGCGTGTCGGTAAGTTTGGCGGCGAGCAGCCGCGCGGTGACGTCGGACGCACCACCCGGGGGGTAGACCACGACGAACCGGATGGCCTGACGGGTGGGCCACTCCTGAGCAAGCGAACGCTGTGGCGCGCACAGAGCGCCGACAATCGCCAGGCCAAGGCCAACAAGCTGCGCCGAAAATTTCATGCGGGGCTCCCAAGGATAGGTTGAAACGCGAACAGACCGCTACGCCTGCAACGAAGGGATCGATACCGTGCGTCACGGGCAGGCTGTGGGAGCCTGAAACTAGTTTCAGGTGACTGGCTTGTCAACCTTGTTCGCTGGCTTTTGGAAGGCGGCGGTTCAACGAAAAAGCGGATATCGTCTGCATCTATATCCTGCATGCCCTATTTCCGACCATGACCGATCGATCCGTTCTCCATGGCACCGACCTGCAAGCGCTTGACGAACAGGGCATTGTCATCCTTCGCAATGTCATGGATCCCGACTGGCTTCAAACCACCCTCGATACCTGCGAGCGACTGCTGAAAGCCGAAGGCGCCTCGGCGGGCTCCGAGTTTCGTTTGGAGCCCGGCTCGGATCGCCTGGCCAATCTGGTCGACAAGGGCGAATGTTTTCAGCGGCTCGTCTCGTACCCGCTGCTCCTTGAAGCGGCCGAGTTCGTGCTGGGGCCCGACTGGAAGCTCTCCAGCCTCAACTATCGCGCAGCGCTGCCCGGCGAGGGACTGCAGCCTCTGCACTGCGACATGGGGCTCGCGGCCGATGCATCGGGCTACGCGGTCTTCAATTCGATCTGGCTGCTGGATGACTTCACGACCGAGAACGGCCCAACCCGCTTCGTGCCCGGCACGCACCGCTCCGGGCAGCTTCCGCAGCAGGCGCTGAGCGACCCCATGGCCGACCATCCGGATCAGAGGGTGGCACTCGGCCGGGCAGGCGATGTGATTCTCACCAACGCGCACATGTGGCACGGCGGAACGATCAACCGAAGCGCACTTGCCCGGCGCTCACTCCATGGCTTTTATGTTCGCGGGGACAAGCCCCAGCAGCAGTATCAGAGGCGGCTGCTTCGGCCGCAGACTCAGGCGTTGCTGTCTCCGCTCATGCGCCGTATCCTCGCGCTCGACGACCCCAGGAACGATGCACTGTCGGAATCAGGAAGCGGCCGCAGTGGCTTTCTTCGGTAGTCTGACCCACGCTTTCAACGAGGCCCCAATGAACCCATGTTTCCGATCCGCCGCCACGGCGCTTGCCCTGACCCTTGCTGTTGCAGGCCCGGTGGCCGCGCAACCCCAGGAGCCCTGGCCCAGCCGCCAGGTCACCGCAATCGTGCCCTTCCCCGTTGGGCAGGGGATCGACATCATGGCAAGGGTCCTCACCACCGAAATCAACCGGATCACGGGTCAGCCATTCGCCGTGATGAATCGCGAAGGCGCGATCGGTTCGATCGGCACCTCAGCCGTGGCGCGTGCCAAGCCCGATGGCTACACGCTCCTCATCGGGCCCAATACGCCGATCACGATCGCGCCACATGTGCTCAAGTCGGTTCCCTACACTTTCGATGCGATCACGCCGGTCTGTCAGACCTTCGAAAACGTGATGGCGATTTTTGTGAAGCAGGGCTCGCCGTGGCGCTCGCTCAAAGAATTGTTCGATACAGCCCAGGCGCAGCCGGGCAAGCTCACCTGGGGCCATACCGGTCTGGGGTCGGTTCCACATCTGTCCATGGCGGGCTTGCTGCAAACCACCACACTCAAGGTTCAAGACGTGCCGTTCAAGGGCGAGGTGCAGATCCTGCAACTGATGATCTCGGGCGAACTCAACTTCTCGGCGTCTTCGATTTCCGGCATGTATGGCCGCGGGCTTGAGCCGCTTGCCGTGTTTGCCGACAAGCGGCACCCCGCCTACCCTGATACCCCAACGGTCGCCGAGCTGGGCTACCCCGCGGGTGTTCCGGGGCTCAATGGCATTTTCGTGCCGCAGGGCACACCGGAGCCGGTGGTCGCGGCCATTGAAAAGGCCTGCCGCTCGGCGGTTGAGTCGGAGAGCTTCACCAGCTCCGCCGCGCGCTTCCGTCAAACCCCCGCCTTTCTGGGTAGCGCCGACTTCACCCGTCGTCTGCGCGACGACTACGAGGCCAAAGGCAAGCTCGTGCGCGAGCTCGGCATCAAGCAGGACGGCAACTGAGGCGACTCACGGCTGGGCTAGATCACGCGACCCGCCAGCCGCTAGCGCGTATCAACAAAGCGCTTGGCCTTGGTCTGAGACCCCGGGTCGTAGATCTCCTTCGCAGCCGCAAACACCACCCGGGGCCGAACTCGCGATACATGCTGCGTGCGCTCGGCGACTGTGGTGGCGAGCGCCTCGCGGTTGTCCACGCGAGTAGCCACACGAATCTGAAGCTCATCCATGGACAAGGGGTCCTGCGGGTCGCTTCGCCCCACCACCACCTGAAACTCGTCGACGTCGGCAATCGACTGCAGCGCATCAAGCAGTGCTGCCGGATTGATCAGCATGCCTTTCACCTTGACGAGGTCACGGGTTCGCACCACCGGCCCAACGATCCGATCGCCGAAGCGACCGCAGTGCGGACAGGCTCCGCGCTCAATGGACACGATATCGCCCACCAAGAACCGGATGAGCACGGTGCCCCGACGGTTGAGATGCGTGACCGCCAATGCACCCCGCTCACCGTCGGGGAGGCGCTGCCCGGTGTCGGGATCGACCACCTCGTGAAACTGGATCTCGGGCGCGGGGTTGTGCCAGGGGCCGTCTTCGCGGCATTGCGCAAACGCACCCAGCTCGGTGGAGCCATAGCGATCGAAGACGATGGTGGACTGCGCGCCCAGTTCTCTGAGACAGCGGCGCAGATCCTCGCGGAGTGCGGGTGACGAGGCTTCGCCCGTGATGGCACACATACGAACGCGGCTGAAGTCGGCACCTGACTCAATCGCCCTCATCAGCACCCGACGGATAAAACTCGGCACGCCCCAAAGGATGGTGGCGCGATTCGCTGCAATGGCCTGCACTGCATGGTCCAGCGGCCGGTGCACGCCAAACCCGCCATGCTCCGCCCCGGGAAGCGCGGCAAAGATCGATGCGCCTGCAGCATAGGCGTTGGTGGCGGACCGCACGAAGGCGCCCATGGGGGCTGCCGTGAGCGGGAACAGGTTGGCGATCACATCGCTCGCACGGATGCCCGAGATCTCGGCGACCCGGGCAGACTGGAACAGATACGCGTGATAGTCGTGCGTGGTGTTGTAGACCGGGGTGGGGTCGGCGCTGGTGCCCGTGGTGTAGATCACCTCCCAGAGCACACGCTCGTGGAGGGGCAGATCGGGCAGTTGCAGCCTGAAGCGCTCGGGCGTCTCCATCATGGCCTGCTTGGGCGTGAGCGGCAGCTGCGAAAGATCGCCGACAGTTCGGATGGCGTGCGGGTCGACCCCGGCCTCCGACCAGCGCTGGCGGTAATAGGGGTGGCCGCGCGCGCAAAGCGCGAGCATGTCCTGAAGTCGCGCGTTCTGAAAGGCTTCGATCACTGCATCGGGCTGCTCGAGTCCGCCCTCGAGCCGTGCGCTGGTTTGATTCACGACTGCGGTCTCGTGGCAATGAGCGCGATCTTGTCGTTTCTGAAAACTTCCTGGTCATGCTGGTTGTAAACATGGTCGCGGAAGGTGACCACGCCAACGTCGGGTTTGGAGGTGGTGCGCTTGGCC
>CAMBZS010000272.1 GCA_945872335.1 Bordetella parapertussis
CGACGGCCCGGTATCCGGATCGACACCTTGCTTCCCAGCCACAGGCCCAACCCGGTGCATGCCAGCAGTGAGGCCATACGCCAGGAGAACGGCACGGCCAACCAGGTTGCTGCTTCGCTCAGTGCACACATCAGCTCGAAAAGCACTGCAAATTCGATGAGGATAAGGAGTGCGGTCGGGGCGAAGGTAACGCTGGGTGACGCCGATGCTGTGGCGGGGCGTTGCGGGGCGAAGCGGTACCCAAGCTCGAGGCTCGCGGTGACGCCCGCCGCTTCGGCAGATTTTTCCGCTGTGTGGTGTTCCAGATGCCGACGCCGCCAAGTAATGGTGTCCCAGAGCCGAGCGGCACGGTCAAGCGCCGAGTTGTGACGCGCCGCATAGCGCTGGAGTTCCAGGCTTCCCCCGATGTCAACGCGGCTGATCCAGTCTCCGCGACGCGCACCGTTCTGAATGCGCCGGATCTTCAGAAGCGGGCCGAATACCAGCCGCGACAGTAGCTGGTCCAGTGTCAGCCAGATCAGCAGCGCGAGGAGCGCCGTACCACTCAAGGCAAACAGCAGCACCCGGGTGGTTTGAGCCTGATCGCCACTCGAAAAAGCGAGAATCAGCAAGGGGCCCTCGCGCCCCGGACCCTCAAGGATCCTTCCCGCGGTGATGGTTCGTCCCGACGCCGAGACGGTCGCAATGTCATCGCCTCTGGGCGGAAACTGGTCTGAAGGCAGCGCCCGCAAGGCCTCAATCTGCCGAACAGAGTCCGCCGGTTCGATGCCTGCTGCGGCGATCAATTCGCCACCACTGCTTGCCACGGTGATCGATGTGAGCTGACGGTAGGTCTTGAGCACCGCGCCGAGCTCTGCCGGGCTGGCAACGAGGAGCCCATCGGATCGCTGGCTGCCAGAAGGGTTCTGACCGGGCGAAATGAGACTCGCAGCGAGATTCTCTGTGATGACCGTGGCCTGTCGCTGGTAAGTGCGCTCGCGATCCGCCTTCAGGCGAGATTCAGGAGCCATGGCGATCACCGCAAGCAGGGCCATGACCAGCGCCGCCATGGCGGCGGCGTACCAGGCAACAATCAACCGTATCCGGATTCGTTCGGCCCGCAGTACCGGGCGCGCGGCGGGCTTTGTCATCGCGCAGCGAGATCCTGCAAGCGGCGCGCGGCGTCTTCGAGTTGCCCGATCACCCTGTTCATCTCGTCGGAGGGCCCGCGATCAGGCCCGCGGTCAGGCCCGCCATGTGAAGGCATGCCGAACCCGTATGCGGTGTCGGTAAGGGTTCGGCCAAACACTCGCCGAGACAGCCAGATACCCGACACTGCAATCGCACACAACAGAAGCAGCAGTACCGGAATCGCCATCCTGAGTGTGGATTCGATGAGCAGATAGAAATCAGCCATGACGGCGCTGGTGCTCACAAAAATGACGAGCAGGCACAATTCGTCACGAGCGTCGGTTTGTACCGGAAAGATGAACATTCGCGCAGCAGCCGATTCGGCAGTCTCACGGAATACCACCGACGCAGCGGCCTGCCTGGAGCTCTGTCTGGCGCGTGTGCCGATCAGCCTGGTATCGGTATCGGCGATGATGGTCTGGTCGGGCAGTTGCACGCTGATTCTGACGATGCCGGGGTCTCTCACCCATCGGGCGTGGATCAACTGCTGAATCGAATCGGCGGCGAGAAGCTGTCCACTTTGCTGAAAGCCGGATTGGATGACACGCGTGGCTTCACCGGCGATCAGGGTCACTGCGGTCCGTTGCTGGATTTCGACGCGACGTTCGACCCAGAGTGCGGTGCCAAGGGCGCACGCCGACAACATACCGAACACGATCGCACCGACGGCCAACGACACGAGTGTTGCAAGGGAGAGGTGCCTAATCATGATGCGATGCCGGACGAAATATCGCGGTGGTGCGGTTCATGCCGCGCTCCCGGACATAATGAAGCTCGTCCGAAAGCGAGCGCGCGAGAAACAGTCCCAATCCGCCGATCTGCCGATCGTCGAGCGGCGTATCGAGATCAGGCGATGGTGTCACTGTCGGGTCAAATGGCAGACCGTCATCTTCGATCAACAAAGCGATGCTGTCATGGAGCAGTGTGAACCGCACCGAAAAGCAACCCGTGCCGCCTGGCTGCCGACCGTGCGTCACGAGGTTGATGATCAGTTCTTCGAGAACCAATCGCAACGAATGAACCAGACCCCTGCTCCACGCATTGGCCGCCGACAGGCGATCGAACTCGGATAGCGCTTGCGCGAGCCCCTCGGTGCTCGCCGCGTAGGTGGCCTCCAGGGGGATGACTGCGGCACTGCTATGCATGCAGGAATTCGCGCTTTGCCTCGGCCGGGTCATTGTTGCACAATCAGCCGACTCAATCAGCCAGGCGGAAATCGTTCCATGAGCACTGCACCAGCCATCTTTTCACCTGTAGGGCGTATAGACGGGACGAATGCAGGCGCAACCGAGGTGGAACTCAAGGCTGTTCTCGACAGCGCGGGGCCGAACCTGATCATGGATCTGTCCGGCGTTGACTATCTGAGCAGCGCAGGGCTGAGGGTGGTGCTGGTCGCAGCGAAGTCCACTCGCGCGTCTGGCGGCAAGTTGGTGCTGGCCGGGCCGCGGCCCGCCATCTCGGAAATCCTGGCGATGAGCGGTTTCAACCGCATCATTGAGACCGCGCCGGATGTCGAAGCTGCCAACGCACTGTTCGGCAAACCCTGATCGGATCGGCACGCGCGTCAGTTGCCCGGTCGAGCGGGTGAACCCTGACGCGATGATGGTTGCGGCGGTGGACTGACGTTGCGCGCAGGCGCGGACACGGGCGCCGATGACGGACCTGCAGAAGAGGCTGCCGGCTGGCGCGGCGCCTGGGCCGGCGTTGCGGGTGTCGCGGTCGGCGGCAGGGGCGCGGCCGGGGCGGCTGCTTCTGCAGGGCCAACACGCGCGGAATCGTCGAGCACCGTCGGCCGAATCAGAAACAACCGCTCGCGCCGCTGCACCTGAGTGCTGGTATTCGAAAACAGCGCGCCAATCAAAGGCAAATCGCCTAACAGGGGTACCTTGTCCACGCCGCTGATCGTTTGAACCGAGTTGTAACCGCCGATCAGCAGGCTCTCGTCACGCATCACGCTTGCCTCGGTGCTGACGGTGCCGCGCCGAACCGTAGGAATGTTTCCCACCGGGTTTTGCTGCTGGATCTGACCGTCTTCGATATCGACGCTGAGCCTGACCTTCTGCGAGGCGCCTTCGCCGATGAGGCGGGGTGTCACGCGCAGGGTAGTGCCGGCGGTGACCGGGGTGACCAGGGCGGCACGCTCGGACGTGGTCTGGATATAAAACGTTTCCGACAGATCGATGACTGCGCCGATATTTTCTGTGGTGAGAATCGATGGCCGCGCCTGGATGCTGGCGTCGCCCTGTTGCTCAAGAAGCTTCAGGCGGGCAACGAAGTATTCGGCGGAATTCGCAACGATGGTGCTGCTTGGGTTGATACCGGCACCCCTGACAGCCTGAATGATGGAAATGGCGCCGGTGGTCTGGCTGGTGTTGCCGTATCCAACGGCCGTGCCACCGCCGCGCCCCACACTGCTCCAGCTGATTCCGAGCTCTTCCAGCCGATTGGTGTTGACATCGATGATGAGCGCCTCGATCTCGATCAGTGGCGTAGGCACATCGAGCTGCGCGATCAGTTCCGCATAAATGGGAATCCTGTCGGGCGTGTCCTGCACGATGAGCGCGTTGATGCGCGGATCAGCCTGAATGGAGGGGCGCAACCGACCCAGACCAATGTTTGGAAGCGTGCCTGCCTCGGCTGCGGCTGCGGGGCGCCCGGCAGCCGCTGGCGCGGCGGCACCCGCCGGTAAACCTTCACCAGGACCGCCAGGGGCCACGGCAAGCCGGTTTGCAAGTGCAGTGACCACGGCGTTCTGCTGCGCATCGGGTGCCGCGGCGTTATCGCCGCCTGGGCCGCGTTGCCCGATCGAATTGTTGGTGCCCAGCACGAGGTTGCGCAGTATCTGCGCGACCCCGGGTGTGACGATCTGGCGATCACGAAAGGTGATGGCGCGATCTTCGACCGAGGCATGCTTCAGCCGAAAGACAGCCACCTGTTGTCCGCCCGGAGTGCGGGGCAGGGCTTTGATGGTTGATTCAACGAGCTGAACGTAGGCGGGCGGACCCGAGACAATCACGATGCCCTGATCGGGCAAGTCGCCCCAGCCGAACCGTGGGTCCAGCACCTTCAAATCGGTGAGCACCTGCTTGAGCTTGTTACCAGCTCCGGTAGCCCCACCCGCAATCGACCTGACAACCATGTCCTGCGTGCGGGAAACGAACAGCGTGCCAGCATGGGTGAACCACACAAACCCGTAGGTGCTTCCCAGCCGGTCGATGAATTCAGTGGGGCTTGCTGTGGTGAAACGCCCGTTCACCGAGCCGGAGA
>CAMBZS010000273.1 GCA_945872335.1 Bordetella parapertussis
CCGCTGCCACCACGCGAAGCCTGACGTCGGCCACCAGCGTGCCGCGGCCGCCAGCCACGAACAGCATCACGGCATTGGCCTTCGCTTCGAGGATTTTCAGCGACTGACGCTCCTCCAGACCAATGCCGCCGCATGCCCAACCAATGGCGTCCTGTTCGCGCCAGGCGAGCGTCTGGGCGTTGCCAGCGGGCGCGGCCGCACACAGCCCCAGGCCCACGGATGCCGCCGCGACGAGTGATCGAAGCCTGCAGCCGACGCGTGAGGCGTCCATCTCAGCTCTCCTGGGTAAGCACCGCCCGCAGTTCTCTCAGCTTTGCCTTCAGCTTGGCGGCGTGCTCAGGACCGACGCGGATCATGATGCGCTGCCCGACCGATCGACGCTCCAGAGAGCTCTCGGCGAATTCATAGAGCACCCGCGGCTGCTCGAGGAAAATGGCGCCTGCGGGCGAAGGCGCGGCAAGCAAATCGTCGATCGCCTGCACCACCCGATCGTTGAAATGGCCTTCCGGGTAGCCGATCGATCGATAGGTTTTTTGAAAAAGGGGATAGAAGCGCTTGTATAAGGCCGCCAGCCGGCGTGCGTCGAGCCCACTTGCAAACGCCACAAACGCGTCATAGCGCCGCGCGTTCTGCGCAGCAATCGCCGGTTCACCGTCGCGCCGTTCGATCTGGAAAGAACCGGAGGTGGCAACCACCGCACGGTACTGCATGGACATGCTGTCGCCTGGCAGGTTGTCGATGGTGAGGACGATTTTCTGGACGATATCGGTGGGCAGAACGAAGCGAAGCAGTTGCTCGCGTCCCGGGAAATTGCCGAGCGCGGCGGCGATTGCCTTGTCCGAGGCGGCGGCTTCCAGCGAGGCGCTGGCTGGATCGATCGGTGTGTCGGCGCCCAGGATGCGCTCAATCGGATAGCGGGGGCTGCCCGCAGGGCCGGCTGCTGTTCCAGCGGCTGCACCCGGCGCCGGCGTGCCGGTACTCTCGGCTGCGCCGGGCGCTGCCGCGCCAGGCGCTGAACCGGTCGCCGCCGCTGATGGCGCAGGTGTCTGCCCCGCTTTGGGCGCCGACGACATCGCGCCGGGCGCACCGCGCCGGGGGTCTGGTTTCATCAGCATCCAGGCGGCAGCGATCAGCGCGCCCGCCACAACGACCAGAATGACCCAGATCCACCAGCGGCGCGGGGGCGGCGCCTCGCCAGACGATGGGGGACCGGCGGCGGGTACGGGAGAGGTCATGGGCGGCTCCGACAGATCAGACAGTGCGCTGAGCGTATCACTCGATCGCGCGTCGCGCGATCGAATCACCGCAGGCAGCCGCCGGAAATCGTCCGGACAAAATTTGATTTGCCTCAACTCGCGATGTCCCGACTGGGGGGGCGCTTGCGTCGGCTCCGCGCCTTGTTAACATCCACGTCAGATCGCGCCGACGTGACCACTCAGGCGAGACCCCCAGGAGACTCAACAATGAAGCTGCAAGGCGTCCATCACGCGGCCTACCGCTGCCGCGACGCGCGCGAGACGGTGCATTGGTATCGCGACCACCTGGGCATGGATTTCGTGCTCGCGATTGCCGAGAACCAGGTGCCCTCGACCAAGGCGCCAGACCCCTACATGCATGTGTTTCTGGATGCGGGCGGCGGCAACGTGCTTGCTTTCTTCGAGATTCCGAATTCGCCCGAGATGGGGTTTGATCCCAACACGCCGCGCTGGGTGCAACACATCGCGTTCAAGGTTGACAGCCTGGCCACGCTCCAGGCCATGCGTGAGCGACTGGTCGCGGGCGGCATCGAGGTGATCGGACCGGTCGATCACACGCTGTTCCAGTCGATCTATTTCTTCGACTGCAACGGACACCGGCTCGAGCTTGCGGTGGACACCACCAGCGCTGCCATGCAGGCGCGGCTCGATGCCGTGAAGTGGGACATGCTCGATGAATGGGCGCGCACCCGGCGCGCGCCTCAGCATGCTGCCTGGCTGCACGAGCCCGAGTTTGCCGACGCGTCAACCGGCTGAGTCGAAGGTGTCGCAAACGTTTACGCCGCCCCGCTACGCGTGGCGGCCCGCACCCGAGCAGACAGGGGGCCTCGCGCAGACGCACCCGGTGATCGTGATCGGAGCCGGCCCGGTGGGGCTCACGGCTGCGCTCGACCTGGCCGCGCGCGGCGTGCGCGTGGTGGTCCTTGATGACAACGACACCGTGAGCACAGGCTCGCGCGCGCTCTGCTACGCCAAGCGCACGCTTGAAGTCTGGGACCGCCTGGGGTGCGGCGAGAGCGTGGCTGCGGCCGGCATACGCTGGCAGGTGGGCAAGGTGTATTTCCGCGACGAGATGGTCTATCGCTTCGACCTTCTTCCCGAGCCCGATCACAAGATGCCGGCCATGGTGAACCTGCAGCAATATCACCTCGAGCAGACCCTGGTCGAGCGCTGCCTCGCAAGCGATCTCATCGATCTGCGCTGGTGTCACCGCGTGGTCTCGCTTGAGCAGGGTGCCGGGTTGGTGCGGCTGGGCGTCGATACGCCCGAGGGGAGCTACCCGGCGGCCGCGTCCTGGGTGATCGCCTGCGACGGCGCCAACAGCGACACGCGAGCCATGGTGGGTGCGCCTTTTACCGGTCAGGCGTTTCAGGATCGCTTTCTGATCGCCGACGTGCTGATGAAGGCCGAGTTTCCCACCGAGCGCTGGTTCTGGTTCGATCCGCCGTTTCATCCCGGTCAGTCGGCGCTTCTGCACAAGCAGCGCGACAACGTCTGGCGGATCGACTTTCAGCTGGGTTGGGACGCCGATCCGGTTGAAGAGCGCAAGCCCGAGCGGGTGGAAGCGCGGGTGCGCCAGATGCTGGGGCCCGACGCGGATTTCGAGCTCGAGTGGGTATCGATCTACCAGTTCGCCTGTCGACGCATTGACCGGTTCCGCTATGGTCGGGTGCTGTTTGCCGGCGACAGCGCGCATCAGGTCTCGCCGTTTGGTGCCCGGGGTGCCAACTCCGGGGTGCAGGATATCGACAACCTCGCCTGGAAACTTCAGTGTGTGCTCGCCGGCGTGGCGCCCGAGACGCTGCTTGATTCCTATCACGACGAGCGGGCGCTCGCGGCCGATGACAACATCCGCAATTCCACCCGCTCCACCGATTTCATCACGCCCAAAAATGCTCCCAGCCGGCTGTTCCGCGATGCTGTGCTGGGTCTCGCGCGCGACCATCCATTTGCGCGGCCGCTGGTGAACAGCGGGCGGCTGTCGCTACCCACGCGGTATACGAATTCGCCGCTCATCACCGTCGATGTCGATCCCTTCGACGCGCCGTCGGCGGCGCCGGGTGCGCCGTGTCCCGATGCACCTGTGGCCTTACCCGACGGTCGCCCCGGCTGGCTGCTCGAGCGCCTGGGCTCAGGCTTTACGCTGCTGGTGGTGGGCAACGCGCCGCCACTCGACGACTCGGCCGCGTGCCCGGTGCCCCTCGCATGCTTGCGGGCGGGGCATGATTTTCATGACCGGGCGGGTGTGCTCGCTTCGCGGCTGGATGCGCGCGGGCAGGCGGTTTATCTCATCCGCCCCGACCAGTTCATTGCTGCGCGCTGGCGCTCGCCGTCGGTCGACGACATCCGCGTGGCGCTTGCCCGCAGTCTCGCGTTGCACTGAACCGTTGCGACCGGAGTCACGATGCCGCTCAACCTTGCTCCCAATATCGCCGACCCCGACGGGTTCTATCAGGAACTGATCGATAGCCAGCGTGATCTGGATGAGCAGTCGGCCGCGCTCATGAACGCACGCCTGGTGTTGCTCCTTGCCAACCATGTGGGCGATCGCGACACGCTGAGCGAAGCGCTCAGCCTGGCCCGGCCACCTTCTCGCTGAAGACCCGGGCAGCTGCCTCCTCGATCCGCTCGCGAAGCCACGCATGGCCGGGGCGTTGCGCCTGCCGGCGTTGCCACAGGATGTCCACGTGCACAGGTGGCAATTCGAACGGCAACCGTCGAACGGCGAGTGCGCGCGGAAAGCCGGTGGCCGCGACGAAGTGCCGCGGCACCACGGTCAGCAGATCCGAACGGGCCACGACCTCGCCTGCTGTGACGTATTGGTTGACGGTCAGCATGACGCGGCGCTTTCGCTTGAGGTCTGACAACGCCTCATCGACGAAGCCGATCGGGCGACCTGAAAAGCTCACCAGCAGATGGTTGGCCGCGCAGTAGGCATCGAGCGTGAGCTCGCCCGCGGCAAGCGGGTGCCCGCGGCGCATCACGCACACATACTCGCCCGTGTAGAGGCGGCTGTGGCCGAACTCCTGCGAACTGCCCTCCATCTGCTGCAGCGCGAGCGCTGCGATGACCGCCGGGAAATAGCCGATCGCGACGTCGATCCGCTTGGCTTCCAGCCAGTCCCGCGGGTCGCGGGTGGTAAGCGGCAGCACGCGCAGGTTGATGCGTGGT
>CAMBZS010000274.1 GCA_945872335.1 Bordetella parapertussis
TTGCAGGCCGCTGCATAACCATTTTGCTATCGCGCCACATCAATATCTCCAAAATTAAAAAGGGGAAGACGATGCTTCCCCGATTTTGTTTGGAGCGGGAAACGAGTCTCGAACTCGCGACCTCAACCTTGGCAAGGTTGCGCTCTACCAACTGAGCTACTCCCGCGGACAGCCCGTGAATATAGCCACTCAAAGACCAGGTGTCAAACGAGGAACTTGATCCGGCTCACCGCGCGCCGTTGAGATAAGGCCAGGCGCGTCTCAGGTAATACACCATCGACCAGACCGTGAGCACGGATGCGAGATAGATCAACCAGGTACCAATGATTCGCGTATCGAGTAAACCGAAGAGCGAGCCATAAAAAAGCAGCATCGGAATTGCCACGAGCTGGGCGATGGTCTTGAGCTTACCGATCGAATGCACCGCCACGCTCGCACTCGCGCCCATCTGAGCCATCCATTCGCGAAGCGCCGAGATGGTGATTTCACGCCCGATGATGATCGCGGCCACGAGCGCATCGACTCGATCCAGATGCACCAGCACCACCAGCGCCGTACAAACGATGAGCTTGTCGGCCACCGGATCTAAAAACGCCCCAAACGCCGAGGTTTGTTCCATCTTGCGGGCAAGCCACCCATCGAGCCAATCAGTCAGCGCAGCCCCAACAAAAAGCACAGTGGCGATCACATCACGGGCTGCAGGTGATACCGGCAAATAAAACACACCCACAAGAAGCGGGATGGCCAACACACGGAGCCAGGTGAGCAGATTCGGGAGGTTTGAGAACATGAAAGAAGGAGGGCGCCGACAGACTGGATTCGCCGACAGCAATGGCCAGAGGTCAGTGGAGCCGACGATAAATTTCCTCGGCAAGCGATCTCGAAATTCCGTCGACCCCGGCCAGGTCCTCGACGCTGGCCGCCATGATGCCACGCAAGCCGCCAAATCGGGCGAGGAGACGCTGCCGGCGCTTTGCACCGACCCCTTCAATTTCATCCAGGCTCGTGCCTTGCCGCGCGCGTGCGCGCCGGGCACGCATGCCCGTGATGGCAAAGCGGTGCGCCTCGTCGCGAATTCGTGCAACCAGCATCAGCGCCTGTGATTCCGGTCCTGGCGCAAGGGTGGGCCGGCCGTCGGCAAACACCAGTTTCTCTAACCCCACCTTTCTACCCTCTCCCTTTGCTACGCCGACCAGCAGCGACCGGTCAAGCCCAAGCTCGTCAAACACCTCGCAGGCGACACCCAGCTGGGCCGCGCCGCCATCGACCAGCACCACATCAGGCAGCTTGCCGGTGACCGAACGATAGCGCCTCGACAGGACCTCACGCATGGCGGCCGGATCATCGCCCGGCGCTGCCGACTCGATATTGAACCGCCGATACTGAGACAACTGCATCGCGTGCGACTCAAACACCACGCAAGACGCCTGGGTTGCCTCACCCATGGTGTGGCTGATGTCAAAGCATTCAACCCGCAACGCTTCCAGGTCGGATCCGTCGTCAATCCCGAGAAGCGTCGCCAGTTCGCGCGTTCTTCCGCGTTGCGAACCCTCTTCGGCCGCGCGCTGGGCGATAGCGAGTCGACCGTTCGAGACCGCCTGTTCCAACCACCGTCGCCGTTGCTCATGCGGCTGACGAAGCCACTGCACCGTTTGCCCTGCCCGCTCCTGCAGCCACGCCTGCATCACCTCATCGGGTGCAGGCTGATTGGCAATGATGATCGCCGGAACCGGCAGGGCGTCGTAATGCTGAAGCAGAAATGCGCTCAGCACCTCGGCCTGGAAAAGCTCGTCGCCGGCCTCGGCAGCACGCAGTTCCGGGAAAAAAGCCCGATCACCAAGATGCCGACCGCCCCGAACCATCGCAAGGTTCACGCACGCACGCCCACTTTCCACACACACGGCAATGATGTCCGCATCGGTGTCGGTCCCGGTGTCCATGGACTGCTGGCTGAGAACCCGGGAGAGTGCAGTGATCCGGTCGCGCAGCACCGCTGCCTGCTCAAATTCGAGCCGTTCGGCGGCGGCGTGCATGTCACGTTCGAAGTCATCGAGCAGTTCGCGCTGACCACCTCGCAGAAAACGCACCGCCGACTCAACATCGCGGCCATAGTCTTCATCGGAGACAGCCCCGACGCATGGCGCACTGCAACGGCCGATCTGATGAAGGAGGCAAGGCCGGGTTCGGTTCGCATATACCGAGTCTTCACAACTTCTCAGCCGAAAGACTTTCTGCAGAACCTGAATGCTCTCCTTGACCGCCCAGGCGCTGGGAAAAGGCCCGAAATAGCGGCTTGAACGCTCGAGCACGCCACGGTAGTAGGCGATTCTCGGATGGTGATGGCCGGAGAGCTTCAGATACGGATAGCTTTTGTCGTCACGAAAAAGGATGTTGTAACGCGGCTTTCCTGACTTGATCAGGTTGCTCTCAAGCAGCAAGGCCTCGGCCTCCGAGGCGGTGACCGTGGTGTCCACCCGAACAATGCGCTCCACCATGTGGGCAATGCGCGGGCTTGGATGATTCTTCTGGAAGTATGAGGACACCCGCTTTCGCAGGTCTCGCGCCTTGCCAACATAGAGGAGCGTTTCGCTCTCACCGATCATCCGGTAGACGCCAGGCCGATGGGGCAGCGAGGCAACCAGCGCCCGCGCATCGAACCCCTTCTCTTCGGGCTCGCCCGACTCAGACATGGCCACCTGGGCGCATCGCGCGCCAGCGGCGCAGCCAATCGCGATTGGGACGCCAGCGCAGCCGGGCAATCAACGCATCCGCCAGATCGGGCCGGTTACAAACCAGCAGCATGTCGCAGCCGGCGCTCAGCGCCGCGCGGGCGCGGGCATGGATATCTCCAGCCACCGCAGCGCCCTCCATGGTGAGGTCGTCGCTGAAAATAACGCCATCGAAGCCAAGCTTGCCGCGGAGGATCGTCTTTAGCCACTTGCTGGAAAACCCCGCAGGCTGTGAATCCACCGCCGGATACACCACATGAGCAGGCATGACCGACGACAGCGTTTCGCCCAGCCAGCGGTAAGGAGCCGCATCGTGCTCGATGAGGGTTGCGCGCCCGCGTTCGTCAACGGGTAGCGCCACATGCGAGTCGGCGCTTGCCCAGCCATGCCCGGGAAAGTGCTTACCGCAGTTGGCCATGCCGGCGAGGAGCAGTCCGTGGTTGAGCGCACGCGCCAGCATCGTCACCACGCGCGGATCTGAATGGAACGCCCGGTTACCGATCACTGCCGATCGACCGTGGTCCAGATCGAGGACCGGCGTAAAGCTGAGATCAACGCCGACTTCACGAAGTTCGCTTCCGATCACTCGACCCAGCCGCGTGGCCTCCTGGCAGGCAGCCAGAGGATCCTCGTCCCAAAGCTGCCCCAACTCCCGCATGGGCGGCACTGCGGTAAATCCCTTCCGAAACCGCTGCACCCGGCCGCCTTCGTGGTCCACACAAATGAGCAGCGCCGGGCTTCTGAGCGCACGAATTTCTGCGCACAGCGCCCAGACCTGATCCCGATCAATGAAATTCCGCGTGAACAGGATGACCCCGCCCACCATCGGGTGCACGAGACGTTCGCGCTCGACGTCGGTCAGCGAAGTGCCTGCGACGTCAACAACCACCGGGCCCGGGGCGCGGTCTAGAGGGCTATTCGGGAAGGGCATGGATGGATATCTGCTCAAGGACAACGAAGGCCATGACATGGTCGGATTCGTCGGAGAGCGATACATGCGCAATGAGTTTTCGCTCTTCGAGGTAAGGCGCGAGTTCCTTCCGCGCGCGGGCGAAGGGTTTTCCCCGTCTGTCGTTCAGAATCTCGAGCGACAACAGGGTCATGGGCCCCCGCAGCCCTAGCCCCAGCGCCTTGCTGAACGCCTCCTTGGCTGCAAAGCGCTTGGCCAGGTACCGCGCGGCGTACCCTGAACCGTGTGCACCGCGCGAACGCCGGCGCAAAAACTCGGTCAGCTCGTCAGGGCCGAGTACCCGGCGTGCGAACTTGTCACCCCAACGCTCAAGCAGCTTCTCGATGCGATGCATGGCCACGATGTCGCTGCCGATACCATAGATCACACCGCGGCTCCCGCAGCCGCCTCGCGCATGAGTCGCTTCATCTCACGAACAGCCTCGCGAATTCCGACGAAAACCGAACGCGAAACAATCGCATGACCAATGTGGAGTTCGCGTACGCCCTGAAGCGCAGCCACAGGCTGCACATTCACATAGTTGAGCGCATGCCCCGCGTTGAACCGCATGCCAAGCGAGCGGACGAGGTCACCCGCTCGACGTATCCGCGCAAGTTCATGCCGTACCGCCGCACTTTCAGCATCCCGCCCCTGTTGGTGAAACGCGTGCGCATAGGGGCCGGTGTGAATCTCGCAGACCCGAGCACCAATGCGCGCTGCCGCCTCGATCTGCGGCGCCT
>CAMBZS010000275.1 GCA_945872335.1 Bordetella parapertussis
GTCAAGGGTAGGTAAGGTTTTTCGCGTTGCATCGAATTAATCCACATCATCCACCGCTTGTGCGGGTCCCCGTCAATTCGTTTGAGTTTTAACCTTGCGGCCGTACTCCCCAGGCGGTCTACTTCACGCGTTAGCTGCGTTACCAAGGAAATGAATCCCCGACAACCAGTAGACATCGTTTAGGGCGTGGACTACCAGGGTATCTAATCCTGTTTGCTCCCCACGCTTTCGTGCATGAGCGTCAGTGTTATCCCAGGAGGCTGCCTTCGCCATCGGTGTTCCTCCGCATCTCTACGCATTTCACTGCTACACGCGGAATTCCACCTCCCTCTGACACACTCTAGTCTCACAGTCACAAATGCAATTCCCAGGTTGAGCCCGGGGATTTCACATCTGTCTTATGAAACCGCCTGCGCACGCTTTACGCCCAGTAATTCCGATTAACGCTCGCACCCTACGTATTACCGCGGCTGCTGGCACGTAGTTAGCCGGTGCTTATTCTTCCGGTACCGTCATCCCGCCAGGGTATTAGCCCGACAGATTTCTTCCCGAACAAAAGTGCTTTACAACCCGAAGGCCTTCTTCACACACGCGGCATCGCTGGATCAGGGTTTCCCCCATTGTCCAAAATTCCCCACTGCTGCCTCCCGTAGGAGTCTGGGCCGTGTCTCAGTCCCAGTGTGGCTGGTCGTCCTCTCAGACCAGCTACAGATCGTCGCCTTGGTAGGCTTTTACCCCACCAACTAGCTAATCTGCCATCGGCCGCTCTGATAGCGCGAGGCCTTGCGGTCCCCCGCTTTCCACCGTGGTGCGTATGCGGTATTAATCCGGCTTTCGCCGGGCTATCCCCCACTACCAGGTACGTTCCGATGTATTACTCACCCGTTCGCCACTCGTCGCCAGGGTTGCCCCCGCGTTACCGTTCGACTTGCATGTGTAAGGCATGCCGCCAGCGTTCAATCTGAGCCACGATCAAACTCTATGGTTCGATCTTGATTGCCTCTTTCGAGGCGGCTCAAACGGAATTGACTTTCATTGGTGTGAACCAATGATTGATTCCGTGTGAGCATTTGATTTTCTCGAGACGCTTGTCCGGGTTGCCCCGGAGTTGCGCATCGGCGCTTCACTCAAACGCCCACACTTATCGGCTGTTGGTTTTTAAAGACCGCCGTCTCGTCTGTTTTTCTGGCGAACCAGATTGCAGCGCTGACTGCTTACCTCACCTGCCTTTGCAGGTTTGCTTCTCGTTTGCACCCGAAGGTTGCTTGCGATCAGCAAAGAAGCGGGAGTATGGCGGGTTTTTTTTACCCTGTCAAATCGGTGGGTTTCACCGGTCTGACGTGCGCCGATCTGACTAGCGCTTACTTCCTGCTTTTCTCTTCTCTTTTTGCCTCGGCGAGTTGAACTCGCTCGGCGATAAATTTGTGAAGAGCCAGAGATTATGAAGAGCTTTTGAACGGATTGCAAATCGGGGGCGTTGTGTGCCCCCACCTCTTCTTTGAACTCGTGTTTCACCGATGCCGAAACACGGGCTTTCGCTTTTCAACAAATGCCGCCATTCCCTCTTTCTGATCATCGGTTGCAAAGAGTGCGTGGAACAGGCGGCGCTCGAATAGCAGACCCTCTGTGAGCGGTGATTCAAATGCCCGATTGATGGACTCCTTTGCCATCAGTACCGACGGCAGGGAATACGACGCAATGATGGTCGCGGCCTCGAGCGCCTCGGGGAGGAGACGCTCCGCAGGCACGACGCGAGACACCAGGCCCGCGCGCTCGGCCTCGGCGGCGTCCATCATTCGGCCTGTCAGGCAGAGATCCATCGCCTTGGCCTTGGAGACCGCCCGGGGCAGGCGCTGGGTGCCACCCGCGCCGGGGATCACTCCGAGCTTGATTTCAGGCTGACCAAATCGCGCGTTGTCGGCTGCAATGATGATGTCGCACATCATGGCGAGTTCGCAGCCGCCGCCAAGTGCGAAGCCCGCCACCGCGGCGATCACGGGCTTGCGAACGCGGCGAAGGGTTTCCCAGTTGCGAGTGATGAAATCCCGCCCGTGTGCCTCGCTGAAGGTCATCTTCGCCATTGCACCAATGTCGGCGCCTGCGGCGAATGCTTTCTCGCTGCCGGTGATGACGATTGCGCCGATATCGGCGTTGTCGTCGAACGCGAGCATCGCAGCACCCAACTCATCCATCAACAGGTCGTTGAGCGCGTTGAGCGCTTTGGGACGGTTGAGCGTAATGAGGCCAACGCGGTCTCGCGCTTCAACAAGAATGGTTTCGTAACTCATGGGCAGCTCCTCCAGGGTGGCGAGAATATTCGCTGGCGATTGTGCCAGCAGCGGGTGTTTCACACGGCAGAGAAGGATCGATTCTTTGTGCGCGTCGGTAGTATCCTCTTTCGCCATGCGGCAGCCGACCGCGCGCATTTAACGACCGGAGCCTTCATGTCTGATCCCACCGTTATTCTGTCCGTCCAGGCGGGAGTTGCCCGCATCTGTCTGAACAGGCCCGACAAGCTGAACAGCTTCACTCGCACAATGCATCAGGAGCTGCGCAAAGCGGTGAGCGCTGTGGCCAATGATGCCGGCGTTCGTGCAGTAATTCTGACCGGCAACGGCCGGGCCTTCTGTGCTGGCCAGGACCTCGCCGATCTCTCCTTCGAGCCCGGCAACATGACCGATCTCGGCGCACTGGTCGACGAGCTGTTCAACCCGCTCGTGCGTAGCATTCAGGCCATGCAAAAGCCAGTCATCGCCCGAGTGCAAGGCATTGCTGCGGGCGCTGGTGCCAACCTCGCTTTGGGATGCGATCTGGTGATTGCGTCCCGCTCGGCAAGCTTCCTTCAGGCCTTCGTGAACATCGGCCTCTTGCCCGATTCGGGCGGCACGCATCTCCTTCCTCACCGGGTGGGCGTCGCCAGGGCCATGGGTCTCGCAATGCTCGGCGAGAAGCTGCCGGCCGAAAAGGCCGAGGCATGGGGGCTCATCTGGAAATGCGTGGATGACGCCGAGCTCGACGCAGAGGTCGATCGCGTCGCGGCCAAGCTCGCAGCCATGCCCACCCTGGCCCTTGCCGCCACCAAGCAGGCAATCCGGGCATCGCTCACCCAGACAATGGATGCCTCACTCGATCTCGAACGCGACCTCCAGGCTACGTTGTCTGCCAGCCATGATTATCTCGAGGGCGTCCAGGCTTTTTTGCAGAAGCGGCCCGCCCGCTTCGAGGGTCGCTGAGGGCGGCCCACCATGACTTCTTCAGCCCTCAGCCCGCTTGAACTCGCGCAGGAATCGGCCCGCATCATGTGGGCCGAAGACACAGCCACTCGCCAAGTCGGCATGCAGCTCCTTGAGGTGACACCGGGCCGGGCAAAGCTCAGCCTCACCGTGCGCGAAGAATTCACCAACGGTCATGGGATGTGCCACGGGGGTTACATTTTCATGCTGGCCGATTCAGCCTTTGCATTTGCCTGCAACAGTCACAACCAGCGCGCCGTTGCCGCGAGCGCGGCGATCGAATTTATCGCTGCGGCCCAACGCGGAGATCTGCTGACCGCCGAGTGCGCCGAGCAAAGTCGCGGCGGACGGAGTGGTCTCTATGACACGCGTGTCACCGATCAGAACGGGCGCCTGATTGCGCTCTTTCGCGGCCGCTCTGCAACCATCCGCGGTCGCTTCGTCGAGGAGGTCCCGACATGACGGTAACCGGTCTATCGCATCGCTCGGCAGGCGGGATGCCGCTTGAGCCGATCGAGCATGCGAGCACCGACGCGTTGCGGGCCCTGCAGCTCGAGAGGCTCCGAAAGCAACTTGTGCTGGCTTGGGAAAAGGTTCCGCATTACCGGGCGAAATTTGATGCTGCGGGCGTGCATCCGGGCGACTTGCGCACCCTGGAAGACCTGTCGCGCTTTCCGTTCACCACCAAGGAAGACCTGCGCAGCAACTATCCCTTCGGCATGTTCGCGGTGCCGCGTGAGCAGGTGGTTCGCATCCACGCCTCAAGCGGCACAACCGGAAAACCCACGGTGGTGGGCTACACCGCCGCTGACGTGGATACCTGGGCCCGCCTGGTTGCACGCTCGATCCGAGCAAGCGGTGCACGAGCCGGCGACATTGTTCACGTGAGCTACGGCTACGGACTCTTTACCGGCGGGCTCGGTGCCCACTACGGCGCGGAAAAACTCGGACTCACCGTGGTTCCCTTCGGCGGCGGCCAGACCGAGCGACAGGTCCAGCTCATTCGCGACTTCGGCGCCTCGATCATCATGGTCACACCCAGCTACATGCTCGCCATCGCCGACGAATTCGAGCGTCAGGGGCTCGATCCCGCGAGCAGCAGCCTGCGGATTGGCATCTTTGGCGCCGAGCCCTGGACCAATGAAATGCGCATGGAGATTGAGCGCCGAAT
>CAMBZS010000276.1 GCA_945872335.1 Bordetella parapertussis
ATGGTGTTGGCCACCACCAGCATGAGAAGCGCGCCCAGCAGAAAGCCCAGCAAGGGTGACACCAGAATGAAAATTCCGGTCTTCATGATGCCCGAGGTGAGCAACGGACCCGTGCCGGCCTTCGCGAGGATCGCGCCGATCAGCCCCCCGATCAGTGCATGCGACGAACTCGAGGGGATACCGAACCACCAGGTAATGACGTTCCAGGTGATGGCACCCACCAAGGCGCCAAAGATCACGATATGGTCCACCACAGCCGGATCGACAATCCCTTTGCCGACCGTTGAGGCCACCTTCAATTCGAAGAAAAAGAGCGCGATGACATTGAAAAACGCCGCCCACACCACCGCCTGGTAGGGCTTGAGCACCCCGGTTGACACGATCGTCGCGATGGAATTGGCCGCGTCGTGAAAACCGTTCATGAAATCGAACGCGAGCGCGAGAAATACCAGGAACACCAGCACGGTGAAGCTGAAGTGAAGCGAGGTCATGGTGCGAGGGCGCCTGCGCTCAGGCGTTTTCGAGGACAACGCCCTCGAGCAGATTGGCAACGTCTTCGCACTTGTCGCTCACCGCCTCAAGCAACTCATAGATCTGCTTGAGTTTGATCAGCTGGCGCACGTCGCTTTCATCGCGAAACAGCTTCGACATGCCGGCGCGCATCACCCGATCGGCGTCCGACTCGAGCTGATCGATCTCGCGGCAAAGCTTCAGTATGGCCTCTGCGTTGTCCATCGAAGGCAGCATGCGCACGGCCATCTGGACGCGCTTGCAACACATTTCGTTGAGTTCGGAGAGCTGCTGCGCTTCGGGCGTGATGCGCTGCAGATCGTAGAGCATGGCCGATTCAGCCACATCCTGGATCAGATCCAGGATGTCGTCCATATTCGAGATGAGCTGGTGGATGTCGTCGCGGTCGAAGGGGGTGACGAAGGTTTTGTGGAGCAGCGCGACGGTCTCATGGGTGATGCGATCGGCGTTTTTCTCGACCAGATCGATCCGGTCGATATGCGTGCGCCGGCTGGCCACGTCGTTGTACTGGCGCATGAGTTGGGCCAGCGCCTCGCTGCCGGCAATGATCTCGTCGGCATGGCGGTTGAAGAGGTCGAAGAATCGGCCCTCGCGGGGCATCAGTCGTCCAAACATTGCGCTTTTCCGTTGGTGTCCACGCTATGTGATCGCGCGATGGTTGCGCCGCTGGCTCGCTGCGCCGGGTCGTACTGGCCTGGGGACCAGATCTGCCACGTTCGGCACGGGGCAAGAGCCGGGCGAAGGTTATCAGAAAGCGTTTGGCTCCCGGTGCTGATCCGGATCATGCCCGGTCGGGACGGGCAGCGCTTCGGCGCAGCAGGCACTCGAGGTAGGCGACTCCATCGGGCGGGCGGTGGTTCCGCTGCGCCTCCCAGAGCACTTGGCCCAGGCATTCCATGACCTCGTGCGCGGCGGCATGTTCATCCCCCAGACGACCCGCGAGACGCTGCCAGGCCTCGCGGATACCTTTGGGTTGGTCGATCGACAGTTGTTCCGCGATCGCCAGATGCATGGACAGGTGAAGAAAGGGATTGCCGCGCCCATCGGCGGCGTCAAACTGCCGGTCAAGCGCCTGCTCCGGATGGTCGAGAAAGGTGTGATATTCGGGGTGCATGCCAATCCAGTCGGCGGCGATGGACTCGAGCGGCGTGAGCGGCTCACCTGCAATGCGCTTTCGTTGCGTTTCGCAGAAGAACCTGCGTACATCATGCTGCGATGGATCAAACACTGGGCCCTCCCGGGGCTAGCAGGTGGCGGGCGCTTCGGTCTTGCGGCGGAATTCGCAGTCTTCGCGAATCAGGCAGCGCCAGCATTCGGGTTTGCGGGCTTTGCAGACATAGCGCCCATGCAGGATCAGCCAGTGGTGGGCATCCTGGCGGAACTGCTCGGGCACCAGCCTCGTCAGTCGGTCCTCCACTTCAAGCGGCGTGCGGCCGGGCGCGATGCCGGTGCGGTTGGAGACCCGGAAAATATGGGTGTCGACTGCGATGGTGGGCTGGCCAAAGGCGGTGTTCAGCACCACGTTCGCGGTTTTTCGCCCCACACCCGGGAGCGACTCGAGCGCCTCTCGATCATCAGGGACTTCGCCGCCATGGTGTTCGATCAGGATCGCACAGGTCTGGATCAGGTGCCTGGCTTTTGAGCGAAAGAGACCAATGGTGCGGATGAACTCGCAGACGCCGTTCTCGCCGAGCGCGAGAATGGCCGCCGGGGTCCGGGCCACTGCGAAGAGCTTGCGGGTGGCGAGGTTCACGCTGCGGTCGGTGGCCTGAGCCGACAGCAACACTGCCACCAGCAGTTCAAACGGACTCGAATATTCCAGTTCGGTGGTGGGGTGCGGGTTGTTCTGCTGCAACCGGCTGAAGATCCGGATGCGCTTGTCGCGGTTCATGATCCGTTCTCACGCTCAGGTGGGGCTGCGGCTGACCGAGCGGCAGCACGGTCGCGTGCGCGAGCAATTGCCGCTTCAATGGCCGCGCGCTTGCGTGCAGTGTCGCTGGTTGCGGGCTCGGTTTGCAGCGCTTCAAGCTTGGTGGCTGCGCGCGCGGCGAGGCGGCGGTCGCGCTCGGCTGCCACCCGCAGCAGACGGCTTGCACGCGCCTCGTGCCGCGCGCGGGCGGCGCTCGCGTCGGCGTCGCTCCAGATTGGCAGGGGTTGCGGGTCGAGTGGCTCGATCACGATACAGTCGACCGGGCATGGCGGCACGCATAGATCGCATCCGGTACAGAGCTCGGTGATCACGGTGTGCATCCGCTTGGGCGCGCCGATGATGGCGTCGACCGGACAGGCCTGGATGCATTTGGTGCAGCCGATGCAGTGTTCGGGTTCGATGCGGGCGACCGTTCGCGGACCTTCGCTGCCGCAAGCGGTATCGAGCGCAATCGGCGCGGTGGCGAGGAGGCTCGCCAATCGGGCGATGCCGGCTGCCCCACCGGGCGGACAGCGGTTGATGGGCGCGTTCGCGGTAGCGATGGCTTCGGCATAGGGTCGACAGCCCGTGTAGCCGCAACGCCTGCATTGCGTCTGCGGGAGCAGCGCGTTGATCGCCTCGACCGACGGGCGCATGGCGAGACAGCCCGCGAGCTTGAACGACGCGCGCTAGCCGCGCGCGGCGCCTCGCCCGCGGCGCTCATGCTCGGTGATGAAGCTGCGCACCTCGGGGTAGATTTTTTCGCGCCAGCGCCGGCCGCTGAAGATGCCGTAGTGACCCGCGCCCTCGGCGGTGAGATGGCGCTGCCAGTTGCGCGGGATGCGGGTGCAGAGGTCGTGCGCAGCCTGGGTCTGGCCGCTGCCGGAGATGTCATCGAGCTCGCCCTCGATCGTGAAGAGCCCGACCGACTTGATCGCCGAAGGGTCCACGAGCAGGGTCTTACCGCCGAACCGCACTTCCCAGGTGCCCAGGGGCAGCGCGTGCTTCTGGAAAACGGTTCGAATGGTGTCGAGGTAGTACTCGGCCGGCAGATCGAGCACAGCGTTGTATTCGTCGTAGAAGCGGCGATGCGCCTCGGCGTCTTCCATGTCGCCGCGCACCAGGTCGAGATAGAAGTCCCAGTGCGAGTTCAGATGCCGATCCGGATTCATGGCCACAAATCCGGCGTGTTGCAGGAATCCCGGATAGACCTGACGACCCGCTCCCGGATACCGGCCGGGGACGCGATAGATCACGTTGCGCTCGAACCAGACGTAACTGCGTCGCTGCGCGAGCGCATTGACCTCGGTGGGATTGCGACGCGTGTCGATCGGGCCGCCCATCATGGTCATGCTGAGCGGCAGATGGGGGTCGCGGGTCTGGGCGAGCAGCGAAACCGCGGCCAGCACAGGCACGGTGGGCTGACAGACCGACACCAGATGCACCTTCGGGCCCAGATGACGGATGAAGTCGGCCGCATAGCCCACGTAATCGTCGAGATGGAATGGACCCTCGGAAAGCGGCACCATCCGGGCGTCGATCCAGTCGGTGATGAAGACGTTGTGGTGCGGAAGCAGCGCCCGTATCGTGTCGCGCAGCAGCGTGGCATGGTGGCCGGAGAGCGGGGCAAACACCAGCACCGTGGGATCGGATTCGCGAGCGCGCAGTTTTGCTGGCAGCAGCCGCTCGAACTTGACCAGGCGGCAGAAGGGGCGCGCGATTTCGATGCGCTCGACAACGCTCACCGGCTGGTCATCAACCAGCGTTTCGTCGATTTCGAACCCCGGCTTTTCGTATTCCTTGCCGAGGCGGTGGAGCAGCTCGAGGCCAGCGGAGATCCGGTTGGCAAATGGCGTGTAGGCAAGCGGGCTGTACGGATTGACGTAGAGCTGGCTGACCGAATCAGCCCAG
>CAMBZS010000277.1 GCA_945872335.1 Bordetella parapertussis
AGGACACTGCGCTTTACGGTCGGCTCGTTCGATGGTTTGAGCGACACCACCTTGCCCCCGAACTGGTGGCTGAATTTGACGACGCGGCGCTCATGAAAGCCTTTGGTCGCGCGGGTCTCGGGGTGTTTTCATCGCCGGCTGCGCTCTCCGACGAGATCGTCGAGCAGTATGCGGTTCTCCCGATCGGGTCAACCGATGAGGTGAGACAGGAGTTCTTTGCGATCTCGGTTCAGCGACGCACCACCCACCCCTGTGTGCGTGCCATCTTCGACCATGCGGGCAGCTCGCTGCCCGCGATTGCCGTCGAGACGCCTAACGCGGTGAAGAGCCGGAAAGTTCGGCGAGGGTTGCGTCAATGAGTGCGCGGGCGATGCTGAGCCGTGGCGGTATGCCCGGCAAGGCCTCGGGGTCGAACCACTGCGCATCGGCAAGCTCGTTGGGGTCAATCCGGATCTCGCCCCCTGCCCATTCGGCACGAAACGCGATCATGAGTGAATGCGGAAACGGCCAGCTCTGACTTCCGAAATAGCGGAGGTCGCGAATTTCGATGCCCGCCTCTTCTCTGACCTCGCGCACCACCGCCTGCTCGATGGTCTCGCCGGCCTCAACGAACCCGGCCAGCGCGCTGTAACGACCGGGCGGGAAGTGCAGACCCCGACCCATCAGCATCTGCCGGCCGCGCGTAACCATCACCATCATCGCGGGTGCGATCCGCGGGTAGGTGGACAGGCTGCATGATGGACAGCGCCTGGCCCGCTCACCAGGCATGTGTTCGGTCCGCGTGCCACAGGCCCCGCAGAAGCGATGCGTGCGATCCCACTCGAGGAGCTGGATTGCGCGCATGGCAATCGCCAGGTCGGTGTCGTTCAGCTCGCCAAACCACTGCCGCAGACCGGCTGCACGCAACCCGGGCGGGAGCGTTACTGCGCCGGCAGCCGACGCATCGAGCGATACCGCAACATGATCCCGGCCTTGGTGTCGGCCGATTGAGTGCACTCGACCGGCTTCGATACCCAGCATCCGATAGTGCCGCCAGGGCATCGCACGCGGCTCGCGTTCGGCAAGCACCAGCGCATCGCCGGTAAACACATAGGCAAGCGCGTCATCATGAAGCGAGAGCTCGAGCGAGGGCTCGAAGTCGTCGGGCGATCGGATCATCCGAGAATCTCCCCGTGCTCGCGGGTGGCGAGAAAGCGCACCGCCGGCCACGCTTCCATGGTCACCTGCAGGTTGTATCGGTTGGGCGCCAGATAAACCGGGTTGGCATCGACATCGTGTGCAAGCCGCACAGCCTGCTCACGCTCGAATTTTTTGCGTGCCACATCATCGGGGAACACCAGCCAGCGGGCCAGCTGAATATCGCTGGGGTCGTAGACCGCATCCACCTGATATTCGGTTTGCAGCCGATGCGCCACGATTTCAAACTGGAGTGGGCCCACCGCGCCGAGGAGCGTGTGACCGAGCGCGTTCTCAAAGACCTGGATCGCACCCTCTTCGCCCAGCTCCTTGAGGCCTTTGCCGAGCTGCTTCGATTTGAACGGGTCGCGGGCGCGCGCGATCCGGAACAGCTCGGGCGCGAAATACGGGATGCCCAGGAAGGCGAGCTTCTCGCCCTCGGTGAGGGTATCGCCGATTTGAAGCTGGCCGTGGTTATGGAGTCCGATGATGTCGCCCGCCACCGCTTCTTCGCTTGCCACCCGCTCGTTTGCCATGAAAGAGAGCGCATGAGCGATCTTGAGTTCGCGGCCGGTTCGCTGATGCACCACCCGGGCACCCGGTCGATAGCGGCCCGAGCAGATTCGCACAAAGGCAATGCGGTCACGGTGCCGGGGGTCCATGTTGGCCTGGATCTTGAACACGAAGCCTGTGAGCGCCGGCTCATCGGGGGCAACGCTGCGGGTGGTGGTGGTTCGCGACAGCGGTGCCGGGGCCCAGTCGATCAGCGCCTGCAGAATTTCCCGGACACCAAAATTGTTGATGGCCGATCCGAACAGCACCGGTGTCTGGCTGGCGGCGAGAAAACGCGCGACCTCAAACGGCGCACTTGCTACCCGAACGAGCTCGACGTCATCGCGAAGCGCCTTGATCTCGTCGGGGAAAAGCGCATCGAGTCGGGGGTTGTCGAGGCCAGCAATGACTTCCTCATCAGCACTGATCCGGTCTTCGCCGGCCGCAAACCGGATCAGCTGGTCGCGACGAAGATCAAAGACACCCCGGAAGCGCTTGCCCATGCCAAGCGGCCAGGCAAGCGGTGCACAGTCGATTTTTAGCACCGACTCGACTTCCTCGATGAGCGACAGCGGCTCTCGTACCTCACGATCGAGCTTATTGATGAACGTGATGATGGGGGTGTTGCGGAGCCGGCAAATCTCGAGGAGCTTGATGGTTCGCTCCTCAACGCCCTTCGCAGCGTCGATCACCATGACGGCGGCATCAACTGCGGTGAGCACCCGATAGGTGTCTTCGGAGAAATCTTCGTGACCAGGAGTGTCGAGCAGATTGATGGTGTGGTGTGCGTACTCAAACTGCATCACCGAACTGCTCACCGAAATGCCACGCTGCTTTTCCACTTCCATCCAGTCGGAGGTGGCATGGCGAGCACTCTTTCTCGCTTTGACCGTGCCGGCCTGTTGAATGGCGCCCCCGAAGAGCAGGAGCTTCTCGGTGAGCGTGGTTTTACCTGCGTCGGGGTGGGAGATGATGGCGAAGGTGCGACGCCTGCGCACTTCGTCGGCGATGGACGGGCTGCTCATCGGGTAAACCGCTCAGGCATCGATGTTTCGTGCGCCCAGCGCATTCTTTTCGATGAACGCACGCCTGGGCTCAACATCGTCACCCATCAGCGTGCTGAAGATCTGATCGGCTGCGATGGCGTCTTCGATCTGCACCTTGAGGAGACGCCGCACCTTCGAGTCCATGGTGGTTTCCCACAGCTGCTCGGCGTTCATTTCCCCCAGTCCCTTGTAGCGCTGGCGGGTCACTGACCGGTCGGCCTCCGCAAGCAACCAGCGCATGGCGCCACCAAATGAATCCACCAGTTGCGTACGTTGCCGATCGCCTTCGCCGCGTCGAATCTGCGAGCCCGGACTGACCAGCCCCGCGAGCGTGCGCGAACATTCGACCAGCGTCTGGTAATCGATACTTTGAATGAAGTCGGCGTCGAGATGAGACACCTTGACATTGCCATGCACCCGTCGCTCGAACACCAGCGCTCGGCGCTCGGTGCGCGGATCAAAACGCGAACTCACCACGGGCGGTTCGGCGGTGGATGCACCACGCGTGCGCTCGAGCCAGGCAGTGATCGTGGCAGCCGACCGCTCAGCTGTTTCATCTGAGCTCAGATCAATCGCGCAACCGTCTAGCACAGCACGCAGTGCATACGGATCAACCACTCGCGAGACCCGATTGATGACCGCTTCGGCAACCAGGTAGCGGCGGGCGAGTTCACCGAGCGCGTCCGAGGCGATCGGCTCGCCATTGACGGGCATGAGCACCGCGTTTTCCAATGCCACCTTGAGCAGTATTTGCTCGAGCTCATGGTCGTCTTTTACATAGCGCTCCTCGCGACCATGCTTGATTCGGTAAAGCGGCGGCTGCGCGATATAGACATAACCACGTTCGACGAGCTCGGGCATCTGCCGGTAAAGAAGCGTGAGGAGCAGCGTTCGGATATGCGCGCCATCCACGTCGGCATCGGTCATGACAATGATGCGGTGATAGCGAAGCTTGGCAACATCAAAGTCGGGGCCGATGGAGGTGCCAAGCGCGGTGATTAGCGTGACGATCTGTTCCGATGACACCAGCTTGTCAAAGCGCGCTTTCTCAACATTGAGCACCTTGCCGCGAAGCGGCAGAATCGCCTGATATTTACGGTCCCGACCCTGTTTGGCAGAACCGCCTGCGGAGTCGCCTTCCACGATAAACAGTTCGCTCTTGGCGGGATCTTTTTCCTGGCAGTCGGCGAGCTTTCCGGGAAGCCCCACACCGTCGAGCAAACCTTTGCGGCGAGTCATCTCGCGCGCTTTCCGCGCCGCCTCGCGAGCCCGGGCGGCCTCCACGATCTTGCCGCAGATGATCTTCGCGTCTTGCGGACGCTCCTGAAGAAACTCTTCGAGCGCTTTGGCGACCGCCTCTTCCACCGGCGCACGGACTTCGGACGACACCAGCTTGTCTTTGGTTTGCGAGCTGAATTTGGGCTCAGGCACCTTCACCGAGAGCACGCATGTGAGACCCTCACGCATGTCATCGCCAGCGGTCTCGACCTTGGCCCTCTTTGCGAACTCGCTTTCTTCGATGTACTTGTTGATGACCCGTGTCATTGCCGCGCGAAGACCGGTGAGGTGCGTGC
>CAMBZS010000278.1 GCA_945872335.1 Bordetella parapertussis
GGATCCCGCGCGCGGTGATCACCTTTTCCCAGGTGGCCGTCTCGGCACGAATGTGCGCGGCAAATGCGGCGGGTGTCATCGGGCTCGCGGTCATCGCCTGAGCGCTGAGCTGCCGGGTAACGGCCTCGGTTGCGAGGGCAGCGGTGGCGTCCCGCGCGAGCTGGGTCACGATATCAGGCGGGGTGCCGGCTGGCGCCATCAGTCCGTACCAGGAGCTCACCACCACACCGTCCACCCCCAACTCCGCGAGAGTTGGAATATCGGGGGCAACCGGGCTCCGCGTACTGTCGGTAATCGCCAGTGCCACCAGGCGTCCGGCACGAACCTGGGGCAGCGCAGCCGGCAGGTTGCTGAACATGAGCGGGACCACGCCTGCGATCACATCATTCATGGCAGGCCCCGTTCCCTTGTAGGGCACATGCTGCAGGTCGAGTCCGAGTTGCTGGCGAAACAGTTCGCCCGCCAGATGAAGGCCACTGCCAATGCCGGGCGACGCATAGGAAAACCGCTTGGGGTCGGCGCGCACCGCGGCAATTAGCGCGGCGAGCGTGGTGGTGTCGGCCGAGGGATGGGCCACGAGCACATTGGGTGCCTTGGCGAGCATGGTGACCGCCGCGAAGTCGCGCTCGATCCGGAACGGAAAATTCGCCATCAGCGTTGGGTTGATGGTGAGGTTGCCGGCCGGGATCACCAGCAATGTGTGCCCGCTTGGCCGCGCGCGCCGCACCCTGTCCATGCCGGGATTGCCTGCGCCTCCAGGCACATTTTCGACGACCGCGGCTTGCCCGTAGCGCTTCTGCAGGCTTTCGGCGAGCAGGCGCGAAAGCACGTCAACCGGGCCGCCTGGCGGGAACGGCGCCACGATGGTGAACCGCTCCTGTGCCAGTTGGCGAGCGGCCGCGCTGGGTTCGTCGGCATGAGCAACGTTTGCCAGGCACCCTGCAACCGTGAGGATGAGGAATCGTGACAGCATGGAAATCGGAGTGCGCATGAATGTGCTCAGATGGCCAGGGCCCCGGTTCGGTTGGCAAGAAAGCGCATGGCTGACAGTACGGTCAGTGCCGAGGTTCGTGGATTGTCGGGAAGCGGTCGGCCGCGCATGGTGAGGGACATTTCGCCGAACGCGCCGCGGACCATCACCTCATGAATGTTGTCCTTGATGCCCGGGTCGGCAATCAACCGGACGCGCGTGGCATCGAGCCCGAGCCCAGCCAGGGAAATGGTGGCTGCCACATTGGCGTTTTTCGGGTAAAGCCGTGCCGCCTCGCGAGCGTTCGCTTCGAGAAACACCGCAGGCTCGCGCAGTGAATCCAGATCAAGCAGCCGCTCGGCGGGTGAACCGCGCCAGCCTGATGGGGGCTTTCTACCGGTGTAGACCACGTCGTCGAGACCCGCGAACCGGGCAGCGGCGATTGCATCGATGCCACCGATCGCGCCTGCGAGCAGATGCAACCGTGCGCCGCCGCGCGCGGCCGAATCGGCCAGCCGTTCGGCGAGACCATCTTCATGAAGTGCGCCGATCGAAAGGATCGCGCATTCGGTGCCGCGCGCGAGCGCAGGCTCGACATGGTCGAGGAGCGCCGAGTGTCCTGCGCACTCGACCAGCAGCCTGCAGCGCTCGGGGACTTCGCTCTGCACATCGACAGAGGAGCCGAGCGCTGCGCGCACTGCCGCGACCCGCTCGGGGCGAACGACCACGCAGTCCAGTCGCGCATGCGGGATGGCTCCGAGGCGAGAGTGGAGTGCCTGTGCGATGGCCCCCCAGCCGATCAGGGTGAACGGCGTGCTGCCCGGCATGGCGCTTGAAGGGGATGTCATGGCGAGCCTCCAGCCGTTGAATGGGTGAGACGGGTGGCGATCTCGGCTGCCGCCTCCTGCACCTGTTCGGCAAGCGTTTGCGCACGTGCGGCATCGATCCGCTGCGCCGGGACCGTGACGCTCACCACTGCGGTGACATGCCCGCGCCCGGCGACCACCGGCGCGGCGATGGTGGAGATGCCGGTTTCGAAGCCCCCTTCGCTGATTGCCCAGCCGCGCTTGCGGTCGGCTGCGATCAGGCGGGACAGCTCGGCGAGGGTCCGGGGGGTGTGTTCGGTGAACCGCTGCAGCGTGGCTTCAGGATACAGACGCTCCAGCTCGGGTGTGCCGAGATCGGACAGCAGCAGGCGCCCCAGCACGGTGGCGTGAGCCGGCAGACGGGCACCGACCTGTACCGACTGAAAGAGCGCACTCTCCCCAGGCGCCTTGGCGATGAACACCACCTCACGGCCGTCTCGCACCACCAGGTGCGCGGAACAGCGCGTTCGATCCCGCAGGCGCGTAATCACCGGGTGACCGATTTCAGTGAGATCCATGGAGGCGAGTACCTCAAAGCCCAGGCGCAGCACTCCCAGCCCAAGGCGGTAGGAAGCGCTGTCGTCCACCCGCTCGACGTAGCCTGCTCGCTCAAGCGTGTGCAGCATCCTGAAAACGGATGCGCGCGGCAGTTCCATGTCGCGTGCGAGCTCCGCACCGGTCAGCTGCGGCGTGCGGCGGCTGAAACGCGAGAGCAGCTCAAGGCCGCGCGCGAGCGCGGGCACGTGGTAGCGATCAGGCTCGGCCTCCGACACGCCGGGGGCGGCAGCGGGCACCGGATCAGCGCGGCCCGGTGTCGATCGATTCATGGTTCGCCCAGACCCAGAATGGCGTTCACCAGTGCAGGCGCCTCGAGCGGACAGCCGTGGCCGACCGGGCCGAGAGGGGTCCAGGGCTGGCCGGCGCGGGTGGCGATGTCCTGGCAGCTCTCGGGTGGTGTGATCGTGTCGGCCTGACCGCTTGCAACCACCAGCGGGCCCCGCCAGGTAGCGAGATCAGCATCGATATCGCCCCGGGCCAGCATCTCGGTGGCCTGCGTGTAGCCCGCGGGATGAACGCGCGCCATGATGGAGCGGACATAGCCGATCAGATCGGGGTGGGCCTGCGGCGACAGCATGGCCGAAGCGCGGCGCTCGGCAAGGCCTGCAGGACCGTGCTGGCGGAGCGCCTCGAGGCGGTCGTGGCGACGACGTTCGCGCTCGGCGGCGTCGGCGCGTCCATAGCCGCGCGCCGGGGCAAACAACACCAGGCGGCTGATTCGCTCGGGTTGCTGGCGAGCCGCTGCCGAGGCAATCAGGCAGCCCATTGATTGACCAGCGAGTGTGATGGGGTGGTGGACGCCCAGCGCGTCGAGCCACTGCCAGAGTCGAGTCGCGTAGTCCGCGGCGGTGGGGCATTCGGCCGCCAGCCGCGTGCTGTTTCCATAGCCGGGCGCATTCCAGGCGATCACCCGCGGTCGCCGCGATTGCGCGAGGCGGTTGGCGGCCTCGAGTTGCTCGAGCCAACTCGCGCCAGCCGAGCCGATGCCGTGCAGCAGCACGTGGGAGACGGGCTGGTCGGAGGCGCCGGCCTGTAGCGATTCAACTCGCGCGCCGTCGCCGCACGCGGTGGAGATGAGTGAAAGGGCAGTGGCTGATGCCTGAAGTTCGTTGAGCGTACGCATTGCTTTGAGTGGTTAGGGTTCTGGCGTTCAGTGCATGGCAAAGCCGCCGTTTACCGCAAGCAGTTGCCCGGTGACAAAAGCACTGGCAGCCGACAGCAGAAAGAGCACGCTGCCGGTGACATCGTCTGGCATCTGTTCGCGCGCAATGGCGCGGCCGTTCAGGTAATGATCATGACGCGCCCGGGGCACGTATTCGGTGGCCTCCACCAGCGTGAGACCGGGCGCGATCGCATTGACGGTGATGTGGTCGGGGCCCAGTTCGCGCGCCATCGAGCGCGTCATGGCAATGATGGCGCCTTTGCTCGCTACATAGGCCATCAGGCGCGGTGCGCCCCAGAGCGCGGTGTCGGATGCGATGTTGACAATGCGGCCGCTGCCCGAGGCTTTGAGCGCGGCGCGGGCAGCGCATGCGGCCAGCCACGGACCGCGCACGTTGACAGCCATCACGGTGTCCCAGGTGTCGAGATCGATCTGATCGAGGTCGCGGCCGCCCGAATTCGTGACGGCTGCGTTGTTGAGCAGGCCATCGAGGCCGCCCATCTGCGAGGTGGCAGCGTGAAGGGCGCTTCGAACGGAGTCAGGGTTGCGCATATCCAGGTCGACGAACATTGCCTGGCTACCCAGTTCGGCGGCGAGGGCGTGTCCGCGGTCGGTAAGCACGTCACCGAAGGCGACCCGTGCGCCGGCTGCGCAGAGCGCACGCACGAATGCCTCGCCCAGACCGCGCGCGCCGCCGGTGACAAAAACGCGCCGACCGTCGAGGCGAATCACCGTGGAATCGGCGGGTCCAGGGGAGGGAGACCGAAGGTCAG
>CAMBZS010000279.1 GCA_945872335.1 Bordetella parapertussis
GACATCATGAACGAGCTCGCGCTCGATTTTGTTGATCGCCGCCATGACAAGCCTTTTTCGCTGTTCTTCGCGCACAAGGCGGTTCACCCCGATGCCGAGCAGGCCGCCGACGGCACGCTCAAAATCTCCGCGCAAGGCGGCTATGTCGTGGCTGAGCGGCACCGCAACCTCTATGCGCGCGACATCTTTCCCCCCACACCCAACATGCTCACGCCCGCCGAGGTGGTGAAGTCAAAGCCTGCCTGGGCCGAGTGCTTCGAACTGCGTGAGCAGAAAGTCTCGCGACAAATTCTCAAGGCCGTCCATTCCGGGACCCAGAGAGAGATCCGGCTGCGTGCCCAGATGATGGCCGCAGTCGACGAAGGCGTCGGCGCCCTCCTCAACGCGCTGGAAGCGCGAGGCGAGCTTGACAACACCTGCATCGTGTTCCTGGGCGACAACGGTTATTTTTTCGGCGAGCATGGGCTCGGTCCGGAACGGCGTTTTGCCTACGAGGCGGGTATCCGCTCGCCGTTTGCGGTGCGCTATCCGCCCGCCATCCGGGCGGGGTCGCGCCGGGACGGCCTGGTGATCTGTCAGGACATTGCGCCCACGCTGATCGAACTGGCGGGCGGCAAGCCCGGCGCCCAGATTCAGGGGCGCTCGCTGCTTCCCATGTTCGCCTCGTCACGGGCCCGACTGCGCCGCTCGCTCATGGTGGAATACTGGGCAGAAAACGCCATGCCCTGGCTCGTGGGCATGAGCTACAAGGCGGTCCGTACCGAGCGCTACAAGTACATCCACTGGGTGAATCGAGGCCGGGACGGCGAACTCGACGAGCTCTACGACCTCGAGACCGATCCCTGGGAACTCAAGAATCTGAACCGGTCGCGGGCCCACGCAGCCACCCGCGAGCGCCTGCGTCGCGACCTGGGCACACTGGTAAAGCAGTCGGTCGGACTCTGAGGACGGCGTCTCCACGCCGGTTTGTGCCGCTCGTTTTTGCTGACCGCACCAGCGGGCGGTCACGACACGTTCGGTAGGTTCAGTTCCCGGATGCGCTCAATCAACCTTCGCACCGGAAGCTTTGACCAGCGGCACCCACTTCGCGAGATCGTCGCTCACGATTTTCGCGAACTGTGCCGGGCTGATGGCGGGCGCGAGCTCGAAGCCCTGCTGGGCGAGCCGGCCGCGAAGCGTGGGCTCGTCGAGTACCTTGCCGATTTCGCCATGCAGACGCTCCACGATCTCGGCCGGCGTGCCAGCGCGCGATACAAATCCGAACCAGGTATTGACTTCATAGCCCTTCACGCCCAATTCATCGAGCGTGGGGACATCGGGCAGAAGCGGTGACCGACTGAGGCTGGTGACCGCAAGTGCCTTGAGCTTGTTCTCGCGGATCTGACTGATGACCGTGGGCGTATTGAAAAAGCCCATGTTCACCTCCGCCGACATCACGGCCAGAATGCCTTGGGGCGCGCCCTTGTACGGCACGTGAATCAGCTCGGTTCCCGTCATGCGCCCGAACAGCACGCCAGACAGGTGATGGCTGGTGCCGCTTCCGCCCGATGAAAAGGTGAGGGTGCCAGGCTTGGCCCTGGCCTGGGCAATGACATCAGCGGGGCGGATTGCAGCGGCACCAGGTGGCACGATCATCACATTGGAGACGCCGCCCACGAAACGGATGGTTGCGAAGTCTTTGATGGAGTCGTAGCCCGGCTTTTCATACAGCGCCTGGTTGAAGACCAGCGTGCCCTGCGATGCAAAGCTGATGGTGTAGCCGTCAGGGGCCGAGCGTGCAACCTCGGCCATGGCGATGGTGCCGCCGGCCCCAGGTTTGTTCTCGACCACCACCGGTTGACCCAGGGTGCGGGACAGCTCGGTGCCGACGGCGCGAGAAATAATGTCCGCGGTACTGCCTGCAGCGAGCGGAACCAGCAAGCGGATCGGGCGGGCGGGCCAGTTCTGCGCCATGGCTGAACCAGTGCACAAGGCGGCGAGCACGATTGCAAGCCGTGCACTCAGGTGAGCGGTGATCATGGGCGAGCTCCTGTAGAGGTTAAAGCGGCAATTCGCGGAGTTGGCGCGGGAGCGACCACGCGGGCACTGCTCCCTGGTCGGTGATCAGGAACTGGTCTTCGATGATGAATCCGCCCTCGCCATCGGCATAAAACGGGGTTTCAAACGCGAGGACCATGCCTGTCTCGATGGGGAGATGGGCTTCCGCAGCAATAAAGGGCGGCACCTCGCAAAAGGTGTCGTGACCGAGGCTGTGACCCCAGTGACCGCGGCTGAAGGTATTGAAACCGGCGCGTCGCATGGCCTGCGTGGCGGCTGCATGTACATCGCTGAAAAGCCGCCCCGGTCGCATCTGTTCAAGACCCGCTTCAAAGGCATCACCGAGGGCAGCCATGATCTGTGCAGAGTGCGGGCGCGCCTTCCCCAGCGTGAAGGTCCGGCCGCTGTCGGAACTGTAGCCATCCACCAGACAGCCCACATCAAACTTGAGCACGTCACCCGCGGTGATTTTCCCGCCCCCTTGCCATGGGAGAGGGCCGACCGTGATGTATTCCCACTGACCGGAGAGCTTCCAGCCTGTGCTTGCCGCATGCTGCTGGACACCTGCCTGCCAGGCGGCGGCAATCTCGTTTCGGTGTACGCCTTGTGCGACCGCGGCGAGAGCCTCATGCATGCCAGACTCGGCCAGCGCCGCGGCGCGCTGCAAATAATCGATTTCCCGGGGTGATTTCACCGCCTTGATCAACGCAACGGTTTCCCCGGCATCGGACCAGCGCGGCCCCGGGAGTGAGCGCTGGAGCCAGGCAAAGTCGGCGGCAGGCCAGAAATCAAGGTCAAGTCCGATCCGGGCCCGTTGCAGACCTCGGGCGGTGAGAAGCCGTGCGAGCGCGGCGAACGCGGCCGATGCGTCATACGCGGCGGGCCGGCTGAAGCCGGGCGCGCGACCGGCAGCCCGGTGCGCGCGTTCGGTGATCGCTGCGGCATTGAGCGAAGTGTCACCCCAGGGGCGAAAGTCGGCGGTTTCAACCCAGTCGGGATGTGTGAAAACATTGAGCTCGCCCAGGGCCGCGCGCGTGGCGGGCCCAAACAGTTCGGTGCAAACCGCCCCGACCGGTGCCTCGGCGTCTGCTGGAATCAACGCAAGCGCAGCGCCCGCCCGCCGGAAAAATGCCGCTACCCCAGGCGGGGCAGCGGTCGCCCAGCGAAACGACTCGGGCTTGGCGAGCAGCAAGGCATCAAGTCCGCGCTCGGCCATCAGACGTGATGCGCGGCTCCGGTCGATGTCGGCTGTCATGGGGCGTGATGCCAGCGGCCGACGGGCCTCAGGGCTCGAGGTACAGGTCGGCGAAGCTTCCCCGCGCGCCTTCCGCCGTGGTGGAGTAGTTCTTCACCTTGCGAGCGGCAATCGTGATGTTGGGATTGGCGCCGAACTCGATGGACGGGATATCTGCCGACACGACACGCTGGAGGTTGACGAACAGGTCACGCCTGCGCTTTTCATCAGTTTCAATCGCGGCGGCCTCGAGCAGACGGTCAGCTTCTGGGTTCTGATAATGCGCAGCGTTCGAGAAGGGCAGGCCGATCTTGAAATTCTTCGACCAGAACACCCGCTGCACGCCCACCGTGGGATCGAACAGGTTCAGAAGGCTTTCCGCGGTCATGTCGAAGGCGCGCTCGGTGTACACCTTGCGGGTGTAGGTAGCGAAATCATAGGCCTCGATCTCGGCGTCAACACCGATCCGGGCGAGCGACTGGCGGATGAAATCCGCCGTGCGGCGCTCGAGGAACGGGTTGTAGAGCAGACGGAGCTTGAAGCGAATGCCGTTCGCCCCACGCTTGAGTCCGGCGGCGTCGAGCGCGGCTTCCGCGGCCTTGGGGTCGAAGGGCTGGTGACGGACCGATGAATCGTGATAGCGCGTCATGGCCTGCCCGATGATCGAGCCTGTCACCTTTCCATAGCCGAACCACACCACGTTGTTGTACGCATTGACATCGATTGCCTGCGCGATGGCGCGGCGGACGTTGATGTCTTTCACCACCGGGCTGTCAAGGTTGAAATAGACCTGCTGATGATTGCCCCAGTAGGGCCACTGCGAGGCGTCGACCACCAGGCGTGGCAGCTTGCCGAAGCGCGCCACTTCGGAAAGCGGAATCACCGCGTTGCCCAGATCCACCTCGCCGGATTCGAGCGCTGCGGCTCGCGCCACCGGATCGGGCAGGAAGCGGACTACGATGCGGTCAAGGTAGGGCTTGGGCTTGTCCCAGTAGTCGGGGTT
>CAMBZS010000280.1 GCA_945872335.1 Bordetella parapertussis
TCCATGAAATGCGTCGTCACCACGATCGACTTGCCGCGCGCGAGCAACTGCCGCAATCGTTCCCAGATCAGGTGTCGCGCCTGCGGGTCAAGTCCGGTTGTGGGCTCGTCCAACAGCAGCAGTTCGGGATCGTTGACCAGCGCGCGTGCGAGCGTGAGGCGGCGCTTCATGCCACCCGAGAGCTCGTTGATTCGCGCGTTCCGCTTGTGCGCGAGCCCGGCAAACTCGAGGAGTGCCGACGGGTCGTGTCGCGCAGCGTGCGCGCGCGGCCCAAAGTACCGAGCAAAGACGATCAGGTTCTCAGCGACAGTGAAGTCGGGGTCGAGCGCATCAAGTTGCGGCACCACCCCGATCCGCTCGCGCACCGCCCTCGCCTCACGAGGCACCTCGAGACCGAGTACGCGGATATCGCCTGCGTCGGGCCGGGTGAGCCCGAGCAACATCCTGAGCGTCGTGCTCTTACCCGCGCCGTTCGGTCCGAGCAATCCGAAGCAGACCCCCGCCTGAACCTCGAGATCGAGCCCGTCAACCGCGCGGTGATCGCCAAAGCGCTTGACGAGCCCGCGGGCTCTCAACACTGCGCTCATGGATCAGCCGCGCAAGGCGGCGATCAGTTCGCCGCAGGGGCGGTTGCCGCGTCCTCGCTGCGGTCCATGAGCCGCACCAGCGCCATTGGCGCATTGTCGCCCACCCGGTAGCCGAACTTGAGGATACTGGTGTAACCACCATTGCGCTGCGCGTAGCGCGGTCCGAGCTCATTGAAGAGCTTGACCACGATGTCGCGGTCACGCAGGCGATCAAACGCCAGGCGACGGTTCGCCAGCGAAGGCTTCTTGCCCAACGTGATGAGCGGCTCAACGACCCGGCGAAGTTCTTTCGCCTTGGGCAGCGTTGTCTTGATCATCTCATGGCGCAAAAGCGCAATGCATAGGTTGCGCAGCATCGCCTCGCGGTGGGCGCTGGTGCGGTTGAGTTTTCTTAGTCCGTGACGGTGACGCATGATTCGCTTCCTGTGGTCGCGTTCAGGCTTACGGGCGCTCGAGGCCCGCAGGCGGCCAATTCTCGAGCTTCATGCCGAGCGTAAGTCCACGCGAGGCGAGCACTTCCTTGATTTCGTTGAGCGACTTCCGACCCAGGTTGGGGGTCTTCAGCAACTCGTTCTCGGTACGCTGGATCAGATCACCGATGTAGTAGATGCTCTCGGCCTTGAGGCAGTTGGCCGAGCGCACCGTGAGCTCGAGATCATCGACCGGGCGAACCAGGATCGGATCGATCTGCGGCCCACCGCGGCTTACCACACCCAGCACACCCAGCGTCTCGGGGCCAGGCTCGGCACCCCCTTCGAGCGCAGCAAACACCGAGAGCTGTTCCACCAGAATGCGGGCCGACTGCCGCACAGCCTCTTCGGGAGCAATCACGCCGTTGGTCTCGACATCAACCACCAGACGGTCCAGGTCGGTGCGCTGCTCGACGCGCGCGCTCTCGACCTGATAGCTGACACGGCGAACCGGAGAAAACGACGCATCGAGCACGATCCGGCCGATGGTTTTCGTCTCGTGAAGTTCACGTAACGTGCCGGGGACATAGCCGCGGCCGCGCTCAACCCGGATCGACATGTCGAGTTTGCCCCCTTCAGTGAGGGTGGCCACGACATGCTCGGGATTGACGATCTCGACGTCGTGCGGCAGATCGATATCGGCCGCTGTGACCGGGCCCGGGCTGTCCTTACGCAAGGTGACGAACACCTCGTCGCGGTTGTGCAACTTGAACACCACGCCCTTCAGGTTGAGGAGCAGGTCGACAACGTCCTCGCGAACGCCGTCGATCGTGGAGTATTCGTGCACCACCCCCGAAATCTGGACTTCGGTCGGTGCGTAGCCAACCATCGAGGAGAGCAACACACGGCGTAGCGCGTTGCCCAACGTGTGACCGTAGCCGCGTTCGAACGGCTCCATCACCACGCGGGCATGAGCGGCACCGAGTTGCTCGACCTCGACGATGCGCGGCTTCAGCATGGCAGTCTGCATGGCAATCCTTTAGATTAGCGCGAGTACAACTCGACGATCAGGCTTTCGTTGATGTCACCGGCCAGGTCCGCCCGATCGGGCGTCGACTTGAACACACCTTCCATCTTGGTCTTGTCTACCGACACCCAGGAGGGAAAACCGTGTTGATCGGCGAGGTTGAGCGAGTCAACGATGCGGGCCTGCGCGCGCGACTTCTCGCGAACAGCAATGACGTCATTGGGCTGAACAAGCATGGACGGGATGTTGACCGGCTTTCCGTTGACCGTTAGCGCCTTGTGGCCTACCAGCTGGCGCGCCTCAGCACGAGTGGAGCCAAACCCCATACGATAGACAACGTTGTCGAGCCGGCTTTCAAGAAGTTTCAGCAGATTCTCGCCCGTGTTGCCACGACGACGCACGGCCTCCGCGTAGTAGCGCCGAAACTGGCGCTCGAGCACGCCGTAGATGCGCTTGACCTTCTGCTTTTCGCGCAGCTGCTTGCCGTAGTCGGATGTCCGGGCACCCGAAATGCGGCCATGCTGGCCTGGCTTGCTGTCGAGTTTGCATTTTGAATCGAGGCCTCGGCGGGCGCTCTTCAGAAACAGATCCGTGCCTTCACGGCGGGCCAGTTTGGCCTTGGGTCCGGTATAACGTGCCACGATGGTTTCCCTTCTGTTGCGCGAATCACTTCGCGGTCAGTTCGCCTTCGGCAACCCGGCCGCTTGGAGCGGCCTCACGGGTGGCGAACGGTGGTCTTGACGACTCAGACTGCTTGGGAGCGCCGACCGATCGTCGGCGCCTGTGGGCTTGGGCATTCCTTACAGTTTGCCCGGGACGTCCGAGCCGCCGCGTTGCGTGTCTGCGACGCGAGGCTTCGCCCCTGAAACAGTTTCTGATCGGCGATCAGATCCGGCGACGCTTGGGCGGACGGCACCCGTTATGAGGAATGGGCGTGACGTCCTGGATCTGAAGAATCTTAATACCCAGTGCGTTCAACGCCCGCACTGAGGACTCCCGCCCAGGACCTGGACCCCGAATCTCAACCTCGAGGTTCTTGATGCCGCATTCCTGCGCCGCGCGCCCCGCCGCCTCGGCTGCTACCTGCGCAGCAAACGGCGTGGACTTGCGCGAGCCTTTGAAGCCCGCACCGCCCGAGGACGCCCAGGCAAGCGCATTACCCTGCCGGTCGGTGATGGTGATGATCGTGTTATTGAACGACGCATGCACATGCGCGATCCCGTCTGAGACGTTTTTCTTCGCCTTCTTCCGGTTACGCGATGCGGCGGCCGACTGGGCGGCCGACTGGGTCTTGGTTGCCATGAGTGATTGAACTCCGTTAGCGGGCAGGGCTTATTTCTTGAGCGCGACGCCGGCCTTGCGCGGGCCTTTGCGCGTTCGCGCATTGGTGCGCGTGCGCTGACCGCGCACCGGCAGACCGCGACGATGCCGAACGCCGCGATAGCAGCCGAGGTCCATCAGCCGCTTGATCGACATGGAGATTTCTCGGCGCAGATCGCCCTCGATCGTCAACCGACCGATCTGTTCGCGAATCCGCTCGAGCTCGGCGTCGTTCAAATCCTTGACGCGCTTGCTGAAGGGGATATTCGCCGCCTCGCAAATCTGGCGAGCACGGGTGCGACCGATGCCATAGATGGCCGTCAGACCGATTTCAGTGTGCTGACGGTCGGGGATGTTGATGCCCGCAATACGTGCCATGGGATGTTTCCTCTCAACCCTGACGTTGCTTATGACGCGGATCGCTGCAGATCACGCGAACGACGCGGTTGCGTTTGACGACCTTGCACTTGCGGCAGATCTTCTTGACGGATGCCATTACCTTCATGATTCACCTCGAGTTTCGTTCAATCGGCCATCGGACCATGTCATTTGGCGCGGAATACGATGCGGGCCCGCGACAGGTCATAGGGTGTGAGTTCAACCGTCACCTTGTCGCCCGGAAGGATACGGATGTAGTGCATCCGCATCTTTCCGGAGATGTGGCCGAGCACCACGTGACCGTTTTCGAGCTTGACCCGAAAGGTCGCGTTGGGCAGGTTCTCGACCACCTCCCCCTGCATCTGAATGACATCTTCCTTGGCCATCAACCCTCGTTTGTTACCTGTTCTGCTTCGTTAAAAACCGACGCCCTGAGGGGGCGGCTTACAACCCCATGCCCTTTGCCCCAGACTTGCGCAGCAGGCTCTCGTACTGATGTGACATCAGGTACGCCTGCACCTGTGCCATGAAATCCAT
>CAMBZS010000281.1 GCA_945872335.1 Bordetella parapertussis
CGGCGGCCAATGTCTTTGCGCTGTGGGGGCTCTCCACGCCCAATTTCTGGCTGGGCATCTTGCTCATTTTCCTGTTCTCGGTGCAGCTTGGCTGGCTGCCTGCCTCGGGCTGGGTCAGTCCGTTTGAAGATCTGGGGCAGTCGCTTGCCACCACCGTGATGCCGGCCTTCGTGCTGGGGAACGCGATCGCTGCGGTGCTCATGCGACATACCCGCTCGGCCATGCTTCAGGCAATGTCGGCCGACTATGTGCGCACTGCGCGCGCGAAAGGGCTGCGCGAGCGCGCGGTGGTGCTGCGGCATGCGCTTCGCAATGCGCTCACGCCGGTCATTACGCTGGGTGCGCTTGAGTTCGGCACATTGTTGTCGGGCGCGGTCCTCACCGAGCAGGTGTTCTCGGTGCCGGGGTTTGGCAAGCTGATTGTGGATGCAGTGTTCAACCGCGATTACGCAGTGGTGCAGGGCGTGGTGCTGGTCACCGCAACGGTCTACGTGCTTCTCAATCTGCTCGCTGATGTGCTCTATGTGCTCGTCAATCCGAGGCTTCGCGGATGAAGGCATGGCTGGGTCGACCGGCCGCGCTTTTCGGCGCGGTGGTGCTGGCAGTGGTGGTGCTGCTCTCGGTATTCGCGCCCTGGGTCGCACCCTACGACCCGCTTGCCACCAGCTGGTCACTGGTGCGAAAGGCGCCGAGCGCCGCGCACTGGTTGGGCACCGATGAGGTGGGGCGAGACCTCCTGTCGCGGGTGATCTGGGGCGGACGAGCGTCGCTGTCCGCAGGGGTGATCGCGGTGGCGATTGCGGTGTGTGCGGGCGTGCCGCTTGGCATGCTCGCGGGCTATGTGGGCGGCTGGTTCGATTTGGTGATTGGGCGGCTCACCGACGCCATGCTCGCGGTTCCGTTTCTGATTCTGGCCATTGCGCTCGCTGCCTTTCTTGGCCCGAGCCTGGGCAATGCAATGATCGCGATCGGCATCACCGCCACGCCGATTTTTGTGCGCCTGGCTCGAGGTCAGGTGCTTGCTGCGCGAAGCGAGGATTGGGTGGAGGCTGCGCGCGCGGTGGGTAATCCGCCCGGCCGGATTCTCCTTCGACACATCTTCCCCAACATCCTGCCGCCGGTGATGGTGCAGGCCACGCTCGCCATTGCCTCGGCCATCATCGCCGAAGCCAGTCTGTCATTTCTCGGGCTGGGTCAACAGCCGCCCGCGCCCAGCTGGGGGTCAATGCTGAACACCGCCCAGCGTTTTCTCACGCAGGCGCCCTGGATGGCGATCTTCCCCGGGCTTGCGATTTTTCTCACTGTGTTGGCCTTCAATCTGTTTGGCGATGGCCTGCGGGACGCGCTTGATCCGAAACGATAGGGGTCCCGGGAAGCCGAATGTGACCGGTCGCTGGCTTCGTACGCTGCTCGCACTGTGTGTCGGCACGCTGGGGGGTGCGCTCTTCGCCTGGCTCCATGCGCCGTTGCCCTGGATGCTCGGCCCGATCTTTGCCGTCGGCGCGTGCAACCTCGCGGGTGCAGGCTTTGCGCCACCGATCGCCGTTCGCCGGGGCGGCCAGTGGGTGGTGGGTGCAGTTCTGGGGCTTTATTTCACGCCGGATGCGGTGGCCCGGATGAGCGCGCTGGGGCCGGCGCTCATCGTTGCCACCACCGCGATCATCATGATCGGTTGGGGGTTCTGCTGGGCGCTGATCCGCTTTGCACGAGTGGATCCGGCCACGGCCTTTTTTGGTGGCGCGATCGGCGGGGCGTCTGAAATGCTGGTCCAGGGCGAGCGGTACGGGGGCTCGGGGCAATTGATCTCGGCGGGCCACACGCTGCGGCTCATCATCGTGATCACGCTGATCCCCTTCAGCATGGCAGCGCTTGGTGTGCATGGCGATGATGCGTGGCTGCCGCCTCCCATGGCCATCTCGATTCCTGGGCTCCTGGTGCTTGCCGCGCTCACCGGTACGGCGGGAGTCCTTGCCCAGCGCGTGCGCCTTCCCAACGCCTGGGTGCTGGGGCCGTTGTTCTGCGCCGCAGCGCTCGCCTATTCCGACCTGTCACTCAGTGCGCTGCCCAGGCCGGTCATCAATATCGGGCAGTTGTTGCTTGGGGTAGCCATCGGCTCGCGCTTTGCGCCCGATTTTTTTCGGGTGGCGCCGCGCTATCTGTCGGTGGTGGCAGTCAGTTCGGTGGTGGGGGTGGGCCTCGCGCTTCTGCTCGCATGGGGTCTGTCGTGGCTGTCGGGCCTGCGGGTGGTCACGCTCCTGCTTGCGGTGGCACCGGGCGGCGTGGCCGAGATGGCGCTCACCGCCAAGGTGCTGCAGCTGGGTGTGCCCGTGGTCACTGCGTTTCAGGTCATGCGCGTGGTGGTGCTGTTGCTGAGCGTGGGAACAACGTATCGGCTGCTTGGGCGTTGGTTCGATTGGCCCAGGGATACTGGCGCACCGCGGCGCCGCGCCTGAGCAACTTGCCCCGGCATACAATCCTGGCCTTGATCAAGACCCTTATTCCGGAGCCCAGTCCAATGTCCACCGCACCGTCAGGTCGTCCCCCATTTCGTGCTGATCATGTCGGCAGCCTGTTGCGGCCGGCTCCGCTTCGTCAGGCGTGGAAAGCACGCTCGGCAGGACAGATCAATGAAGCCGATTTCGAACGCGTCACCAATGACGCGATCCGCGGGGTGGTGGCGCTTCAGGAGCAGGCAGGGCTTCAGGTGTTGAACGACGGCGAGTTTCGGCGCGGCTCCTACTGGCTCCGATTCGTCCAGAAGACCACCGGCATGGGCATCCGGCCTGCGGTGTTCAAGTTTCGCGACGAGTCGGACAACGTGGTGGAGTTCACCGCGCCGCATGTCGAAAAGACAATCCATCGTAGCGGGCCCATTACCGTGGATGAGTTCCGTTTCGTTGCGCCGCTCACGCGTGCAACGGTCAAGGTCACCATGCCGTCGCCCTCCACCCTGCATTTCTGGCGCGGCACCTCGTTTGCCGAGCCGGGCACCTATGCCACCGACGAGGCCTTCTTTGCCGACCTTTCAAAAGTGTTTCAGGAAGAGCTTGCCGAGCTCTATGCAGCGGGTGGACGCTACGCACAGCTCGACGAGGTTCCGCTCGCCATGCTGTGTGATCCGGATATTCGCGACAAGGTGAGAGCGCAGGGCAGCGATCCCGATCGGTTGGTTGATCTTTACGTTGACGCCATCAATCAGGCCGTGGGCGGGCGTCCGGCCGACATGAAGATCGGTATCCACATGTGCCGTGGAAATTTCAAGGGCAAGTACCTGTCCGAGGGCGGCTATGGCGATGTTGCCGAAAAGCTCTTCAAGGGCGCGAAGGTCGACCATTTCCTGCTGGAATACGACACCCCGCGCGCGGGCGATTTCTCCCCGCTCCGCCATGTGCCTGCCGACAAGGGTGTCGTGCTGGGCATCGTGTCATCCAAGGTGGCGGATCTGGAGTCGGTGGATTTCCTGCGCGCGCGCATTGATGACGCAGGGCGGTTCATCAACGTGTCGCAGCTGGGGCTCAGCCCGCAATGCGGGTTCGCTTCCACAGTGGCCGGGAATCCGGTGACCGAATCCGATCAGCTCGCGAAGCTCGCGCGCTGTGTCGAGGTGGCAAAGAAGGTGTGGGGCGATTGACCGCCCCTGAGCAGCCAGGGGCACGCACCGCCTGGGTGCCGGTGCCCGATGCGAGCGCCTCTCAAACCGCCGGATACCGATCGCCCTTCCCATGCCGCTCCGGCATCTGCTTCTCCGCGTCGCCTGTGACTCGATTCACCACGCGCCCGCGTTGAACCGCCGGTCGGGCGGCGATAGCTGCGGTCCACCGCTGCACGTGCCGATAAGTGTCCACCTGTAGAAACTCGGCCGCGCCGTAAAGGCGCCCCTCGGCGAGCTGGCCGTACCATGGCCAGAGGGCCATGTCGGCGATCGTATAGTGGTCGCCCACCATGTATTCGTGGTCTGCAAGGTGGCGATCCAGGACATCGAGCAGGCGCTTGGTCTCCATGGTGAAGCGGTCAATGGCGTATTCGATCTTCACCGGGGCGTAGGCATAAAAATGCCCGAAGCCGCCGCCCACATAGGGGGTGCTGCCCATTTGCCAGAAGAGCCACGACAGGCATTGCGCACGCGCTGCGCCCTCGGTGGGGATGAAGGCCCCAAACTTTTCTGCGAGATGGAGGAGGATGGCGCCCGACTCAAACACCCGTACTGGCGTAGGGCCGCTGCGGTCAAGCAGCGCGGGAATCTTGG
>CAMBZS010000282.1 GCA_945872335.1 Bordetella parapertussis
GCCGGTTGCGCAAGGCGTGCAGGGGGAACCGATCTGGGACGTGGTCGAGCGCTGGCTCAAGGCGAGGCGCATGGTTTCCGCGCGCGCGCTCAACACGCCCCGGCTGATCGGCGTGCAGGGCAATCCGGGGATGGTGTGATGCAAGCGCGCCGGACGCTGTTGCAGGCCGGCGCGGCTGCGGTCGGCACAGTTGGCGGGCTCGGGGCAGCGCTGCTGTGGCCGCGTGAGGCGAGCGCGCAGGGCGCCTCGCAGAGTCCTCAGCCAGGCCCGCCACCGACCGCTTCGCAGAGCCCGTCAGGCGCCGCCCAGCCACGCCTGCCCGACCGACCCGCGCCAGCCATCGGGGCGCTGATCGACACACCCCGAACCACGCTCATCGACGGCACGGTGATCGAGGCCAACGCCTTTCGCGGCAAGGTGCTGCTGGTTCAGTTGTGGGCCACCTGGTGCCCGTTCTGTCGCAAGCAGAATCCGCTCCTCGACAAGCTCTGGCGTGCGCGGCGCACCAATGGGCTTGAGCTGCTCGGCCTCTCCATCGACGAGAAGCCCGATGTGATCAAACGCTACGTGGCCGAGCACGGCTATGGTTTCCCGGTAGCCCGGCTCGATGTCGCCTGGTGGGCGGCGATCGGACGCCCCAAGGGGTTGCCCGTCCTCTGGGTGATCGACCGCGAGTCCCGGCTGAAGCAGATCGAAATCGGTGAAATGTTTCCCGAGGACATTGAACTTCTGGAGCGCTGGATATGAGTAAAGCGAATGGATTGAACGAAAAAGTGAGCCCCGCGTGCGCGCGCCGTGGGGGCGTGCTGGCCGTGCTGCTCGGTACGCTCGTCTGGCTGGGACCACTGCCATCTGCACAAGCCCAGGAGGCCACTTTCACGACCCGGAGCCTCACCGTGGAAACCGCGCTGCGTGCGGCGCAGGCCGCGCTCGCCTCATGTCGCAAGGCCGGCTATCAGGTCGGTGTGGCGGTGACAGATCGAAGTGGCGTGCTGCAGGTCTATCTGCGCGATCGGTTCGCTGGCGCGCACACGGTTGAAGTCGCTGCTCGAAAGGCCTGGACAGCCGCGTCGTTTCGGATCACCACCACCGCGCTGGGTGTCGAAACCCAGGCGGGTCGGCCGATGAGCGGCATCCGGCAGTCGCCCGGTGTGCTCGCCATCGGCGGGGGGCTCCCCATTGAGGCAGCGGGGGCCGTGATCGCGGCCATCGGGGTCTCCGGAGCACCGGGGGGCGAGGCCGACGATGCGTGTGCCAAGGCCGGCATCGACGCAATCCAGATGGATATCGAGATGTGATGGCGCTATGCGCGTGCTGATCCGATGGCTGGTTCTGATCTGCGCGCTCGGCGCCTTGCCGCTCAAGGCTGCTGATCTCGAATTCGAGCCTGTCACCATTCCGGTCAAGCCTGTTCAGGTGAGTCCCCGGGTCTGGATGGTGCAAGGCGATATCGGTCCGGTCTCGGCCGCCAATCAGGGCTTCAATGCGAATGCGGGCTTCGTGGTGACCGATGAAGGCGTGGTGGTATTCGACGCGCTGGGGTCACCGGCGCTGGGCGCTGCGCTTCGCGCCCGCATCCGGGATATCACCCCCCAACCCGTGCGGCATGTGGTGATCAGTCACTATCACGCCGATCATTTTTACGGGTTGCAGGCGTTTGCCTCAGAGGGCCCGATGGTCTGGGCGCATCGTCTGGCGCTGCCCTACCTTGCCTCCGAATCGCCCACGCTGCGGCTGGCCGAGCGACGGGAGTCGCTCTTCCCCTGGGTCAACCAACTCACCCGCATTGTTGCGCCGGGGCGGACGATCGACGGCGAGACGACGTTTCGGCTGGGGGGGCTCACCTTTCGCCTGATTCCCGCCGGGCCCGCGCATACTCCAGAAGACCTGATGATGCTGGTCGAGGAAGAGGGCGTGCTCTTCGCGGGAGATCTGATCTTTGCTGGCCGGGTTCCGTATGTGGGCGATGCCGACAGCCGCGCCTGGCTGTCTGCGCTTGACCGCCTGGCCGCGCGCCCACCTTCGCGCATCGTTACCGGTCACGGCCCACCCTCCAAGGACGGCTCGGCAGACCTTGCCATGACGCGCGACTATCTGCGCTTTCTGCGTCACGAGATGGCCCGTGCAGTCGATGAAATGCTGGACTTCGATGAGGCGTACGCGCGCGTGGACTGGTCACGGTTTCGGACCATGCCGGCTTTCGATGCCGCCAACCGGCGGAACGCCTTCAACACCTTTGTGCTGATGGAACGCGAGGCGCTGCAACGCAGGTAAGCGAACGTTCTGCACTGCAGGTCACCGCGCGAGGCTGGACCGCCTTCAGTCGCCGGGCCCGCTGTCCGATTCCTGGGCAATAACGTCATAGTGACGGGCTGCGCTCATCAGCCGCTCGGCCACGGCGGCTCGCAGGGCCTGCGGGCCCACCACTTCCACATGTTCACCGTGCCGCAGGATGTCCATCTCGAGCTCAGCCGAGTTGGCATACGGTACCCGCAACTCATAACGTCCGTCATCGAGCACTCGCGAGCGCTGCCGTGGGTGCCACACCTCGGCACGGACCCAGCGCGCCGCGTTTTCGGAAAAGCGCAGGATGGCCCAGTGCAGTCCGCGCCCCCTGTAAATGCCATAGCCTTCTCCGAGAAGGCTTTCCACCTCAGCCAGCGCGATTTCATGCGCGGGGCGGTCCAGCATTCGCACCTGTTCCATGGCGTCAAGCGAAAAGACGCGCAGCGAATGGCTGCGGTGGCACCAGGCGTCGAGATACCAGGTGTTTCGGTAGTGCACCAGTCTCTGAGGCGATAACTGTCGCTGCGACGATTCGCCCCGGGAGCGTGTGTAGTAGGTGAGATCCAGACGCTTTCGCTCAACCAGCGCATGGCCGATAAGTTCGAAATTTTCGGGTGACACCGGGCGCTTGAGTGCGCCCATGATGCGAACCCGCCGGCGAAGTTCGGTGCTGCTGCCGGTGGCCGAGCCCAGCAGCGAATCCAGTCGCTCGATGAGGGGCTGAACATGCGGCCCCAGCAGGCCGCCCCCGTCCAGATCCTGGAGCATTCGGTGCATGGTGAGGAGCGCCAGCACCTCCCGGTCGTTGAACCACAGACCGGGCAACTCGTACTGCGGGCCGGCGTTGGCGTGCCCGAAGCGATATCCACCCCGTTCGCGGTCGAATACGATCGGCGCGTTCAGCCGGTCGCGCAACAGCTGCAGGTCACGCTTGAGCGTTGCGCGCGAAATTTCAAGATCGGCAAGCAGATCGTCAAAGCGCACGCAGCCGCGCTGATGAATCAGCTGATCGATCCGGTAGATGCGCTCGATGGGATTCATGAAACCGGGATTGAAGCGACGGTCGGGGCAACCCGCTAAACTCTGCCACAACTGTACGCCAAGCGTGAGCCGCCCTGAATCGGCGGGCAGGCATTTGGCTGACCACTCCTGCAGGCCGCCCGGACCTCTGCTTCATGAATGCCTCGCCCCCTTCCTCTGCGCCTGTGCCTGCCCCCGCTCCGACGATTGCGCTTGCCGTCACGCTTGCGGTGCAGGCCCTCGCGTCGTTTTCACTTGCTGTCCCCTCGGTGCTCGCACCGGCGGTGGCGAGTGAGTTCGGCATGCAGGCCCAGCATGTCGGCTGGCTCGTGAGCGTCGCCTACCTGACCGCCATGCTGGCGGGGCTTTCCTGCGGGGCGCTATCGCGTCGTCATGGTCCGGTTCGCATGAGCCAGTTTGCGTTGCTCGCCATGGCGGTGGCGCTGGTGTGCTGCGTTTTCACGCAGGCGTGGCTGCTGCTGCTGGCTGGGGTTCTCATCGGGGTCGGTTACGGCATCCCCAATCCCACGGCGGCCGATATCCTGAGTCGCCACTCGCCCCGGGAACGACGCGGCCTGTTTTTCTCGATCAAGCAGACTGGCGTGCCAGCGGGTGTGGCCATCACCGGAGTGTTGATTCCCTTCCTCGTGGCGCTCATCGACTGGCGTTCCGCATTGCTGGTCATGGCGTGTGTGCTGCTGGTCGTGGCCCTTCTGATTGGCGGCGCGCGGCGAAGCCTCGATCCGCCGAGGGGGCCGCAGGCAGCGCCGGCTGCGTCGGGTGAGCCCGGTTCGGGTGTTTTCCGGACGCTCACGGGTTCGGTCTGGCAGCCGCTTCGCATCGTCTTTGAAAATCGTTCGCTACGCAGGCTGGGCCTGGTATCGCTTGTT
>CAMBZS010000283.1 GCA_945872335.1 Bordetella parapertussis
GCCAAGGCGGCAGTGGTACTGGAGGTCGGCGCAAGTCCAAGCGGGCACGCCTCCTGCGCCACGCCAACGTTAATGTGCACGGTGGCAGCTTCAGCGAGCGTGGAGGTCGGATTGCCCGTGAAGGCGATAAGCGGCACCCCAAGCCGGCGTAGCAGCGGCACCAGCACAATCAGTTCGTCCGTCTCGCCTGAATTCGACAGCGCCAGCACCACGTCTTCGGGTTTCACCATGCCCATGTCGCCGTGACTGGCTTCACCCGGGTGAACAAAAAACGCCGGCGTGCCGGTGCTGGCAAGGGTGGCGGCGATCTTGCCGCCGATATGCCCGGATTTTCCCATCCCCAACACGACCACCCGCCCACGGCAACGCAGGATGTGGTCGGCGGCGGTGACGAATGAGGCGTCAATTCTGGGGATGAGATCGGTCACGGCCTTCGCCTCGATTTCGAGCACGGCCTGAGCGAGCTTCCGGAGCTTTTCGATGTCTGTGGGATCCACGTCTGTTGGAACCTGTTAGCGCGAGTGGCGAGGGCTGGGATTACGCAACCTGCGCGTGGATACCAAGTCGTCGGCGCGGGTAACACCCTTACGGGCGATTACTACGCGTCGGTATTGGAAGGGATTAGATTATCTTCTGCAAGTCACGGGCCACCGCCCGTTAAAAACAAAACGCGCCCCAGCCCTTGAGGTGCAGTGGAACCCACGCATGAAAGCAATGCTACTGGCGGCGGGTCGCGGCGAGCGACTGCGGCCATTGACCGACCACACCCCCAAACCGCTTCTGAAAGTCGGCGGTCAGGCGCTGATTGTCTGGCAGCTCGAAAAGCTGAAACGCGCCGGCATTAGCGAGGTGGTGATTAATCTTGCTTATCTCGGCGAGCAGATAGAGACCTATCTGGGGAATGGCAGCGCCTGGGGGCTGACCATTGAATATTCCCACGAGCCACCCGGTGCGCTGGAAACGGCGGGAGGCATCCGGCAGGCCCTTGATGCGCTTGGCAACGCGCCCTTTGTGCTGGCGAACGCCGATGTCTGGACCGATTTCGACTTTGCGCTGCTGCCCCCGCACTGCCAATCGCTTGCGCACCTTGTGCTGGTGGAAAACCGGCCGCATCACCCGCAGGGGGATTTTGGCTTGCTTGACGGGCAAGTCACGCCGTCGGGCGAGCCAAACCGGACCTATGCCGGCATCGGCATTTACGCACCGGGCCTCTTTCAATCACTTGCCCGTGGCGTCCGTGCGCCATTGGCGCCGCTGCTACGTGCTGCGATCGCCGACGGTGCCGTGACGGGCCAACTGTGGACAGGGCAATGGATCGATGTGGGGACTGTGGAACGGCTGGAAGAGGCCGATCTCGCGCTAAGGCTGGCGGCTAGAGACCAGAGGCTTTAGGGCTGATTTCCTTATAAACAATGACTTGAGTGTCAAAAGCCAAATTTTTGTTTATGAATCCGGCCTAAGGCATTAATCTTCCGCCCCATGACGGACTTTTTTCACATTTCGCTGCGCCTGCGCAATTGCGCATGAGGCTCTTCCGGCGGTAAATAGCCGCTCCCGACGATCAGGAACGACGCTCTCAGGCTCTTATGTTTCGCGGAAATCCCCCATACCTGGGCTATGCCCAGTGCGCGTTTGCGCTCCTCCTGACGCTCGGTCTCGGGCTCGGTCAGGACGTCATGGCGCTGGAATCGCGGCCGCCGCCGCTGCGGGTCGTGGTCTTACCGAACGCCCCCTCCTCGCTCCAAACCTCACAAGCGGCCCGCATGATCACCGACTTCGCCAGCAGTGAAGGGCGCAAAGTGGAATGGTCGATCGCCACCCACCCTGCCGAATTGTTTGCGCGCCTCACCACGAATCGCTCGGATCTTGTGGTGGGATCTTTGCCCGCTGACCTCGCGTCTAACCCAAGCCTGATCGCCACCAGCGTGGTCGCTACCGAGCGCTACGTTGCCGTCGGCCGCCGCTATAACCCGGCGACCAGCCCACTGGACCTGCGGGATACCCGCATCGCGATGTCGCGCAACGCGCCGCTCTGGGACTACTTCAAGGCGCTCAAGGAAATCGTGCCCGGACTTCAATTCGAAATGCCTCGCTCTTCCCTGACCCGCAAAGCTTCCCTGCAACTCGTATCGGAGGGCGTTGCCGACGTGGCGGTGGTGGCGATCGGCAGCGATGCGGACTGGCTACAGACCCATCCCGACCTGCGGGTGCTCTTTGATCTCACCGGCGACGAACCGGTCAACTGGTATCTACGCCGGGAAGACAACCCGCTGTGCCAGCGCCTGAACGCCTTCATCGAGCGTTTCCATACCGCCTATCTCGAACCTACTGCCGCGCCACGCGACTTCGCCACCATCCTGCGGAGCGGGGTATTGCGGGTGATCACGCGAGTTGAGCAGCCCAATTACTACATCGCCAACGGCAAACCTTCCGGCTTCGAGTTCGAGATGGCGCGAGCCTTTGCCGACCTGCACGGCCTACGGCTGGAAGTGCTCGTTGCGCGGGATGAAGACCAGATGCGGGACTGGCTCCGCGAAGGCATGGGCGACCTCATCACCGCGCGGATGATTGGAGGTAAAGCGGAAGACGAGTCGCTCTTCAGCGCATCGCGCCAGTATCACTACACCGCGTACGCCGCCGTCAGCCGGGTGGCTTTGCCTACGGCGCAGAGCCTCGCCGGACATCAAATCGTGACCGTACAAGGCTCGCCAGAATGGCGGGCCGCGCGCTCGGTAGACGAGTCGCAACCGCATCCCAATCTGGTCGGGGTCGATGCGGCAGTGCCCAGCGAAACCGTGCTCGAGCAGGTTGCGGCGGGCTTGTTGGACTCAACCCTGATCGCCGGCGATGACGCGATCAGAGTACGCTCCCGCTACCCGCAGCTGAAAGTTGGCGCCTCCATCCCGCATCAGTACCACCATCGGTGGCTGACCCGGCGCAACGATCCCTTGCTGCTCGACGCCAGCAACCGGTTTCTCGACGCCGCTCAAAGCAATGGGCTGGAGACCATGCTCTCAGCCCGCTACTTCGACAATCCGGTACCGGGGCGTCGCGGGCGCGGTCAGGACGATCGGCTTTCGCCTTTCGACCCGCTCCTGCAACGCTATGCGGAGCGCTACGGCTTTGATTGGCGACTGATTGCCGCGCAGATGTATCAGGAGAGCCAGTTTGATCCCGCGGCGATGTCACGGAGCGGCGCGGTGGGACTCATGCAACTCCTGCCGAGCACCGCCGAAGCGATCGGGCTCGGCAACGTCGCCAGACCCGAGATCGCCATCCACGCCGGCATCAAGTACCTCTACACCTTGCGCAATGAGTTCGATGAGCAGGTGCCGGTGGGCGAACGGACCTGGTTTGCGCTCGCGGCGTATAACCTTGGCGCCCAGCGGGTTGCAAAGGCACGGGAAATGGCCAGCCAACTGGGACTAGACCCTAACCGCTGGTCGGGCAATGTCGAAAAGGCGATGACCAAGCTTGCCCGCAGCGCGGCCAACGGCGGCGATTCTCGCTACGGGCAGGCGCTGATTTACGTGCGATCGATTCAGTTGCTCTATGGCAGCTACCGCAATCTGCTGGCGTTCTCCGGCCTCATCCCCAAGCGGGTCGGCGCGCCTTCGGCCTGAGGGCTTAAGCCCCGTAGCGGGTGGGATCGGGTACGCCCGCCTGTCTGAAGCCCGCCTCGCGCAAGCGGCAAGAATCGCAGCGCCCGCAGGCGGCGCCGTCCTCGGTGGCCTGATAGCAAGACACCGTCATCGCGTAATCAACGCCCAAGCGGTGACCGAGCTGGATGATTTCCGCTTTCGAACTGTGCATCAGCGGCGTGATCAGGCGTATCGGCTGGCCGCCGACCGCCCGCTTGGTGGCCAGATTCGCCATCGCCTCAAAGGCTGCGATAAACGCCGGGCGGCAATCCGGATAACCCGAATAATCCACTGCGTTAACGCCCAGATGGATTTCGTCTGCATCAAGCACTTCGGCCCAGGCCAGCGCGAGCGACAACATCACCGTATTGCGCGCCGGGACATAGGTGATCGGGATCTCGGTGGTGGGCGCTTCGGGAACAGCAATGGAGAGATCGGTCAGCGCGGACCCGCCAAACTGGCCCAAATCGACGCTGGCACAGCGGTGTTCCCGCACCCC
>CAMBZS010000284.1 GCA_945872335.1 Bordetella parapertussis
GTGTCGTCACTCACCGCTGATCCCCGCTTCTCTAAGGAAAGTTGGCCAGCGCTCGGCTTCGGCGCGGACGAATTGCTCGGTGCTTGCGGCATCCTGGTCGAGCATGCGCCAGCCACCGTCCTCCAGGCGCTTGCGAAGATCGGCCTGTGCCACGACCCGGGTCATCGCTTCACGAAGCCGATTCACCGCGGCCGGTGGGGTTCGGGCCGGGGCGAAGATGCCCAGCCAGCTCTCGAGCACCATGCCCGGCAGCCCCGCCTCGGTGGCGGTGGGCACACCCGGCAGCGACTTGTCGCGTTGCGAACCCGAGGTGGCAATCGCCTTGATCCGGCCTGCCTCGATAAGCGGCTGCGCGGTCGTTGTGTTGTCAAAGAAGAGATCGACGCGACCGCCAACCAGGTCGGTGTAGGCAGCCTGCGCGCCCTTGTAGGGGATCTCGACCATCTGGATGTTGCCCAGACGTCGCAGCATGACCGCGGCCACGTGCTGGCCCGAGCCCGTGCCGCCGGTTGCCATGTTGAGTTTGCCAGGGTTGGCGCGAGCGTAGGCGAGCAGTTCGGCAAGCGTGCTCTGGGGCAGATCACGGCGTGCAACCAGGCAGTAACTGAAGCTCGCCACCAGTGCGATCGGGATGAAGTCGGTGACCGGGTTGTATTGCGGATTCTTGTAGAGCCCGGCGTTGAGCGCCATGTTGGCGAGGCCGCCCACCACCAGTGTGTAACCATCGGGGGTGGCAGCAGCAGCCACCTGGGTGCCCACCAGGGTTCCGCCTCCGGTCCGGTTCTCAACCACCACGCCCACGCCAAGTTCGGGTGACAGACGCTCGGCGACCAGGCGCCCGAGGTTGTCGTAACCGCCGCCCGGGGTGGTGGGAACAATGATGCGGACAGGGCGGCTGGGGTATGCCTGGGCGTGCAGCCAGGGGCTTGCGAGCGCAGCTGCCGATCCGATCATGACGGAACGTCGCGCCTGGTTGGGCATGTCGGTCTCCTGTTGGCGGATGAGGCCAGCAGTCTAGCGGCTTTGCTCGCGGGTGGCCCCGCGCGTTTCGTGTTCGGCCGGGCGCGGTCAGACAAGGCCCAGCGATTGCATCCAGGTGATTGGGAAAAACATCATAACCAGACCGCCAGCGAGCGTGACCGTCAGAATTTCCGAGGTCACGATCATCAGTGCGCGCGAGAGACGTTTTACATCTTGCATGACCGTCCTCCAGTGGGACTTGCGATACTTCGTACCCGACCGGGAGTCGGGCGGATGACTCGGTTTAGCAACCTGCGTGCCAGGCGAACTGTCGGCGGGCCGTCATTGTTCGCTCCTTGCTGTCGTGCAGCCACTTAGAGGCTGTGCCCGGCAGCGCGCTGTCCACCGGGTGGCAGGCGCCGGGCGCGAGCCGATTGCGGTGGCGAATGTCTCTTTGGCTCGGCTACCATCCTCCCTGGCACTCGCCGGGTGCCGACGCCTGAAATCGCTTGTTGCGCGGAGGAAATATCGTGTCATTCATCTCAAGGCTCATTGCCGCATTGGTGGTGCTCGCGGGTGCGTCGCCCGCGTTCGCCGACCCCGCCTTTCCGGCCAAGCCGATCACAATCGTTGTGCCTTTCCCTCCGGGCGGATCCACTGACCGGGTCACTCGGCTGATCACGCAAAAGCTGTCTGAACACACGGGTCAACCCGGCATCGTGCAAAACCGGCCAGGCGCCGCGGGCGCGATTGCTGCGCAGGCGGTCCTCTCGCAGCCTGCCGATGGCTACACGGTGTTTGTAGGCCACGTTGGCACCCACGCCATCGATCCGCACCTCAATACACAGGTCGGGTTCGACGCGAACCGTGATTTCCGCCCTGTCACCTCGTTTTTTTCCTTCCACAGCATCCTGGTCGTGCCAGCGTCGCTGCCTGCCAACAACGTGAAGGAACTGATTGCCCTCGCCAAGTCGCGGCAAGGTGGACTCACCTTCGCGTCACAGGGCACTGGGACAGCCGGCCATTTCCTGGGCGAAATGTTTCAGCAGGTGGCCGGTGCGCCGATGGTGCATGTGCCGATGAAAGGCGCAGCCCAGGCGGTGACCGAAACGGTGGGGGGAAGGATTGACGTGCTGTTTTCGTCTTACCTCTCGGCCCAGGCGTTTTTGAAGGAGGGCCGCTTGAAGGCGCTTGCCTACGCGGGACCGAAACGCTCCGCCATGCTGCCGGAGGTGCCAACGCTGGCTGAACTCGGCATTCGCGATGTCGAATATGACCAGTGGTTCGGCTTCTTCGTTCCGGTGAAGGTACCCGACGCGGTGGTGGCGCGGTTGAACGCCGAACTGGTTCGGGCTGCGCGGTCACCCGAGGTGACGGGCTCGATCGGTGGGCAGGACGCGCACATCGTCACCTCCACACCCGAGGGCATGGCACAGCAGATCGCCGCCGACCATCGCCGATACGGCGAGGTGGTCAAGCGTCTGGGCAGTCAGGTCCGCTAGGCCTAGAAGGCATGGGAGCCACCCGATCGAACGATCAACCGATAAAGGACGCAAATGGATAAGTCGATGAACCGACAAGCGTTTTCGAAAGCGCTCGTTGCCGCCCGTACGCAGCGCCATTCAGGCGCGCATCCGTTTTCACTCGCCTGGGCCGATGGCAGGCTGACGCGCGCCCAGCTCGGGTTCTGGGCAGTCCAGCATTACTACTACATCGAACTCATCCCGCAACAGTTCGGGCACTTTTTCTGCCGGCTGCCCGATCTCGACGCAAGACGCCATATGCTGGAAAACCTGATCGGTGAAGAAGTGCCCGATCAGCCCGGCAAGCGTCATCCCGATCTTCTGCTTCGCTTCGCGCAGGCTTGCGGCGTATCGCCGCGCCGGGTTCGCGAGGCCGCTGATCGCGGCGAGATTCTTCCTGGTACGCGCGCGATGCGCAGCTGGGTCTACGAGTTGGTGGCGTTTCGCGAACTCGCAGAGGCCGCGGCCGGCATCATGGTGGCGCTGGAGGGGCAGACCCCAACACTCTATCCGCGCTATGTCGAAGCGTGCCGGGCGATGGGCATGAGCGATGACGACCTCGAGTTCTTCCAGGTTCATATCGATAACGATACCCATCACGAGGGGGAAGGCCTCGAGATCACCTACCGATATGCGCACACGCCTGCGCTGCAGCGGAAGGCAGTGGCAGCGGTCGCCGCGTCAGCCCGTCAGCGGCTTGCCATGCTTGATGGCATTTGGGGCGCGATCGAAACGGGTGAGTGGAAGCCGCGGCGGGGAGCCTGATCCGTGGCAATGTCTCGGGCGCGAAACGCAACCGGTAAGGTGGCCCTTGTCACAGGCGCTGCGGGCGGCATTGGTGCGGCGATCGTCACCCGGCTCCACGCTGCTGGAGCGAGCATCGCTGCGCTGGATGCCCCCGGCCGCCTCGCGCCTCGTTCCGGCCGGCGAATCTTTCGTCTCGAAGGCGATGCAACGGTGGAAGCCGATGTCTCCGAAGCGGTCGCGCGAACAGTCGAGCGCTTTGGGCGTCTCGATTGGCTCGTGCATACCGTGGGCCGCGTGGGGTCGGGTGGCATCGAAGCGTGTTCGCTCGCCGAGTGGCGGAGCCAGCTCGCGGTCAATCTCGACTCCGCGTTTCTCTTTTGCCGTGAGGCGGCGCCCCATCTGGCGGCCACGCGCGGTGCGGTGGTGCTGTTCTCATCCACCAACGGTCGCACCGGCGGCAGCGCGGTATCTGGGGCAGCCTATGCGGTGGCGAAGGCCGGCATCATCAATCTCGCCCGATTCCTCGCGCGTGACTGGGCAAGCGCGGGCGTCCGGGTCAATTGCATTGCGCCCGGACCCGTGGATACCGTCATGCTCGACCGACTGGGGGCAGCGGGGCGCGCCCGGCTTCTGAAAACCATTCCGCTCGGGCGATTCAGCAGTGCCGATCAGGTGGCGGCCCAGGTGGTGTTCCTTCTGTCGGATGACTGTGCAGCAGTGAGCGGCGAGGTGTTCAACACCAGCGGCGCGCTGGTGCTCGACTGATCGATCCTCATTCGGGGACACCCGCTTTCTTGAGTCCCTCGGCGTGATGACGTACGTGTTCGGGGTCTCGGTAGCTGCGCGCCATGCGCTGTGACTGTTCGCTTATCGTGAGTCCGGGGCTCAAGGCCATCATTTCCGCGACCT
>CAMBZS010000285.1 GCA_945872335.1 Bordetella parapertussis
AGTAATCCGTGAGCACTTGATCACGCTGCGACCGGTTGAAATACGCGGATCCGCGGGGAAAGCTTGGCCCGCAGTTCCCGATCCGCGATCCGGATGTCGTACTCGGATTGCAGGTTCAGCCAGAACCGGGGCTCCATGCCGAAGAACAATCCGAGTCGAAGCGCGGTATCCGCCGTGATAGGGCGCTGGCCATTCACCAACTCGCTGATTCGGCTCGGTGAGACGTCGATGTCCGCCGCGAGCTGTCGGGCGCTGATACCCATGGGCTTCATGAAGTCCTCCAGCAGGATCTCGCCGGGATGAATCTCCTCAAGCAACTTCGCCATGTCAAGCACTCCTAGTGATAATCGACGATCTCGACGTTGTGCGCTCCCTCCGACTTCCAGACGAAACAGATCCGCCATTGGTCGTTGACGCGAATGCTGTATTGGCCTTTTCGGTTGCCCTTCAGCATCTCTAGCTTGTTACCCGGCGGGATACGCAGGCTGGCGATCTCGGTGGCAGCGTGAATCTGAAGCAACTTGCGCCGAGCGACGCGCTCGATGTTGCGGAAGCGGGATACCGAGCGGCTGTTAAACAGGGCTTCGGTGTCGGCGCATGCGAACGATCGAATCATGTGACAGTGTGTTCCGCACGAAAGATTCCGTCAAGCGGAACCTTTAAGCTGGAACAAAATCACCAAGGCCGCCGGGCGTATTTCCAATCACCATCGACTGATGGAGTCATTGGGCTATGTTCCGCCGGCAGAAGCTGAGGCAAACTTCTACAGCCAGTCGGTTGATCAAACTCTCTTGGCAGCATGATCACTTAAACCAACCAGCCTCCGCGATTCCCGGGGCGCTTCAGCCTGTCCTGACCTCAAATTCTCGAATCGCCCGGTGCGGACCCGCATGCCGGGTGGTGTGTGGCAGGGGTGCCTCCAATAACGGAGGCCCCCTATGCCGATGTGGCGGAGAGAGAGCACAGGCCCTGCGGCCTGTGCGTGGTGATTCGAAAGGCCGGGCATGCAAAGCCCGGCCGGGGTCGAGGAGCCGAGCGGATGCGAGGCGAGGTGACCGAATCCCCGCTCTTGATGTTGCGTTGAGCCAGCTCGCAAGCGCACAATCGGCGCGTAAGCGCTAGTGGTTAATCTACATGGTTCACGGGAGACGTAGCATGAGGTCGTTCATAACTGCATTCACGGTAGCCATCCTCGGCATGGCGAACGCATCAATGGCGTTCGCCCAAACCAGTGGGGAGCTTGCAGGCACCACGACCTTCCCGTTCAAGCCCGTCCGTATCGTGGTGCCGTATACCGCTGGCGGTGGTACCGATAGCGTTGCACGCGGTTTGGCCGCTCAGTTATCCGAGGTTTGGAAGCAGCCTGTTGTTGTCGAGAACCGCCCTGGTGCCGCGACGGTGATCGGCGCCGATGCCGTGGCGAAATCGCCTTCGGACGGGCACACACTTCTGTTCTCGGATAGCGCAACGTTCGTGATCAACCCGCATCTGTCGAACAAGTTGCCCTACGATCCCCAGAAGGATTTCGCGCCCATCGCGCTTGTCGTTCGCCTTGCCCCAGTGGTTGCGATCTCCAATGCGGTACCTGTTGCCAACATGCGTGAATTCATTGCGTATGCAAAGGCGAACCCCGGAAAGCTAACTTATGCGTCGTTTGGCAAAGGATCCTATCCGCACGTTGTCTCTGAGCAGTTGAAGCAGATGACGGGTATTGACCTGATCCACGTACCCTATAAGGGCTCAGCCGCCGCTGTAACCGATATGTTGGGCGGGCAGTTGTCGATGCTGATTGTGACCCTGAGCGTCTTCGAGCAGCATGAGAAGGCGGGTCGGCTCAAGGTGCTTGCTGCGGCCACTGAGAAGCGCTTGAGCTTGCGGCCTGATTTGCCCACGGTTGCCGAATCGGGGGTGACAGGTTATTCGGTGAGTGTCTGGTTTGGGCTTGCAGCCCCCAGCCGCACGCCAGACGTGATCCTTGACCGTATCCATGCGGATGTGTCGAGCATTTTGGCCGACCCGGCATACCGAGCCAAGTTTGTTACTGGCCTATCCCTGGAACCGGGCGGGCTCACTCGCGCGCAGTTTGGGGACATGTTGCGGGATGAGATGGGTAGTTGGGGTAGATGGGTAAAAGCCTCTGGCGCTGACCGGGCCGAATGATTCCACCCAACGTACGAGTTCTGAAACGGTAAACGATTGATTGTTCAAATACCCTGCCGTGTGAAGATCCGGCGACTGCCTCAACTAGCCAACGCCTTCAGCGTCCTCACGTGCGGCCGCCAGGTGAGGAAGCAACTCCGGCAGCGCTTGCTGAACGGTTTCCCACACCACATCGAGGTTGATGTCGAAATACCCGTGGGTGATTCGGTTGCGCCAGGGTATTTGTGCGTGCCTAGCGGCAAACGCCGGATCTCGATCCATCACCTTCGTGACCGCCTCGCCAATGATGATGAGGCTCATGGTGACCGCCTGCTACGATCGCCTGTCCGCCAGAAACTCGGCCTTGCTCATGCCATCCAGGAAACTGCAAGCATCATGAGCGGCCTGACGTATGTGGTCAAGGTAGTCAATGAGGCGATTCTCATTCATACCGGCTGTGCTTCGGCGAGAACCCGCGAGCGAAAATTTACCGGCAAGTCGCCTGGCGTCAGTACATCGACGCGCAAGCCGAGCAGCGATTGGAGTTCTTCCTGGAGACCACCCAGGTCAAACAAGGTAGCGCCAGGTAAGGCATCGACCAGCAGGTCGATATCACTACCCGCTTGATCCTGACCCCGAAGCACAGAACCGAAGATACGCGGGTTCGTAGCACGATAGCGCGCCACCGCCTCGCGCACCGCGATTCGATTCGCATCGAGCACGACGGACGGTCGCATCGTTTAGCAACCTCGTGATGACAGTCGCGGAATGCTATGGGATCACGGACGGTATAACAAGCGAGCAAAAACCGTCCCGGTTGTAGTACACATCGAGGTGTCGAGGCTGGAACTCAGTCACGGACCTGCTGCAGAGTTTCGATAAGCGCAGGGATGTCCTCTGTGATGATGTTCCACAGGGTGTCGCTATCGATACCCAGGTATCCATGAATCAGCCGGTTTCTCGTGGCGACGATCATTCTCCAGGGCACCTGCGGATTCGAAGCTCGCACCGATTCTGGAACCCGCGATGCCACCTCTCCGATCAGTTCCAGATTGCGCACTGTGGCGTCAAAGGTCTTTCTGTCAGCAAGAAATGAGGCCTGATCGAGACCCGCTGTGTAATCTTGAACTCGCGCGGCAAATTCCGCCATGTCGTTAACGTACAGCCGCCATTCGCGCTGCTCCGCGCTAGACATCGATCAGGCTCCGTTCGACATAGGGCCGTAACTCAGGGCGGAGTGCCTTGTCGGTCACCAGATCGATTGAGCAACCCATCAGGTCTTCGAGAAAGAACTGCACTCCGAAGTAGCGCTTAGAGGTTGCCGGACCGTCAAAGCCAACCAAGATGTCAATATCACTCGAATCTGATGCCGAATCCCGGGCAACCGAACCGAATAGGGCGAGTCGCGTGACACCGAAACGCTCACGCAACTCATCCCGGGATCGCTGCAATAGATCAAGTGCCTGTTGCCGTTTCATGGCAGATTCGTGGCGAAAGATTGGGGTGAGACGGAGGACTTGAAGTATCGCCTGAAAAGCGTCCGTTGCACATGGAACGCGAGCAAAAACCGCCCGCGATGTAGTACACCTCAAGGTGTACTACACGCCGAGCCTGCTGGCTCGGCAATCGCTTTGATCTAGCTGGGATTTTTGGTGGGCGGCACAGGGTTCGAACCTGTGACCCCTGCCGTGTGAAGGCAGTGCTCTACCGCTGAGCTAGCCGCCCCGAGGTGTGGAGGAGAATTATAAGGGGCTGGCTAAGCTATTGGCAAACTAAACGCCAGGTCTTGCGCGTTGGGGTACGATGGCCTGATCCGATGTAACCGACCCGACTCCGTCATGCAGCGCCGGCGCGGGGTTTGGAATCCGTTTCGCAACCGGACAACCCTATCCATGGACTGCTGCTGATGCGGTCGTATCTCCGCCCTCTTCTCACCTGCGATAACGATCGGGCTCGTTCCATAACATGCCCTACGGCTC
>CAMBZS010000286.1 GCA_945872335.1 Bordetella parapertussis
CGGAGATGTCGTACTCGATGTTGCCCAGGTTCTCCGGCAGCACCTTGCGCCCATACCAGTCGCGTTGAATCGGATAGGGAAAGAACTGGCCGACCGCGAAATCGCGCACGCTTGCATTTGGATCCAGCACCGGTGACTCCGAGGTGTAGTAATGCGCGCGCTCGTAGGCCACCCGGAAGCGTTCGGCCACGGCCCGATAGGCGCGGGGCGAGGCCCGGTAGTGCGGCGGCTCGAAGGCGAACGCCGTGTAGCCTGCGCCAGTGAGCTCCTTGATGCCGGCGTCGATGTAACTGCGCCAGTCGCGCATCGAATCCTTCGGCAGCGGCCGGTTGTTCACAATGTCCCAGAACTCGAAATCATCGCCGCTTACGCCAGACCAGGGATTGCGAACATTCGAGTACTGATGTGTCCAGCCGTGCATCACCAGGCGGCCACCGCGCGCGAGTGCATCGTTGAGCGCGGGCTTTAACGCCCGGGCATTGCGCAGCCTGATGTCCTGCGCGACGCCGCCGTTGTAGATGCCAAGCGGATCGCGGTAGCGCGGGATGAGCGCGATCGAAAACGGGATCGGTGTCGCGCTTCCGGTATCCGGGTTCTGCCATTGCTGCATCAGCGCAGCCAGCGTCGCGAGGTGAGCCGGGTCGGTGAGCGCACTCACATCCTCAAGCCGGATCAGCGCTTGCCGCGGCGCGCTCGGCGCGGGAGCACCGGGTGTCATGACCTCATGCAGAAGATCCGCAACCGCCAGATATCGGTCGCGCGGACCGATATACGAAAACGGCATGTCGGCGACGTACCAGAAGTTTCCCGCCTGCAAGGCATACGGGGCGCGCGCGCCGTTGGCACGGTTTTCGATGTCTGCGTGAACGCGTACCCGAGTCGGATCGACGACTTCGGTAAGACCGATATCGGGATCGGCAAACACGCGATTGCCCACCGCATCGAACGCGTAGTACTTGGCCAGCGCCTGACCCCGATAGTGCACGGTGTCATAGAAGTCGGGGGTGCTGGCGGCCGGGCTGCCCTCGAGGCCGCGGTTGGCCACGAACCGGAAGCCGAACTTCGCGGCCAGGTCGAGCCCTGCTGTCTGCGACATCTGCCACAGGTTGTAGCGGAACCAGACCACCGTGTTGGTGGTGGTCGCAACATCCGAGATCAGTGCGGCCGGCAGCGGGTTGTCGTAATGCGACCCCAGATAGAAGGTTGCTCGGTATCCCGCGATCGTACCAGCGCGGTAGGTCTCGACTGGCTGGGTCACCACCTGCGCATCCCAACGCCCCAGCAGATTGGCCAGCATGATCGCGTAGGCGCGGCCCAGCTTGGCATAGGGCGAGCCGGCTGGCGCGTCGTACAGAACCAGCACAGGCGGCCCCTGCTGGGCGCGCGCAGGCGCGGCGAGCAGCGCAAGGGCGAGCGACAGCGAGACGCCCACCAGCAGCAGCGTCAGCAGGCGCCGGCGCAACCAAAGCAAAGACGTGGACATGATCATGACTCCTTGTTTCGGGATCGGGATGCGCGACCTATCGCGCGATGCGCGCGGCCTTGCCGCGTTCGAGCGCAAGCGACTCGGCTTCCTGTGGCAGCGCGCCTGGCACCACCACCACCACCGGGCGATCGAGGGTGCCTTGGGGCAACTCGGCATCCAGCCAGCGCGCGGGCGTGTCGGCGGCGGCTGTTCGCCGGGACGGGTCGGTGGAGGCGGACCGGGGTCGCGGCAATACGCTCGCCACAACGACCTGGGCGGGCGGCGCGCCTGCGCTTACTGATGCGTTGGCCGAAGCCGCCGTTGGCGCTGGCACCGGCGCCGCAGCAGGCACGTCCGCGGCCTGGATCACGCTTGCAGCGTCAGTGCGGCCAGGCGGCGAGTCGACACCGCCACAACCAACCATTCCGACGACTGCGACGCAGGGCGCAAACCATCGCGCGATGCGGGTTGACCGATCAAAGATTGACTTCGCTTTCATCGCCTGACTCCATCGTTGGGCAAAGGGGAGGTCGATGCTGCGGGGCTGCCATCAGGCGGCGCCGGCCGCGCCACCGGCACGACCGACAGCACGACCTCAGGCGGGGGTGCAGCATCTGGAAATTGATGAACGGTCTTGTCCCAGCCAATCGGCTGGCCGCTGTACAGATGCCCGAGCCATTGGCGCAAGGCGCGCAGCGTGGCGAGGATGTTGATGAGGCTTCCCCAGACCATTCGGGGCAGCGACAGCACCGCCTGCGCGGGTCCATACAAAAGCCCGGTACAAAGGGCCCGTTGAAACGCGCGCACGGCAAGCAGTGCAAGGTTGGCCACCAGAAGGGCCGACAGCCATCCCGTCGGATCAGGCAGCGCCGGGCTCGTCCAGGCGCCTGAATCGAAGCGCAGCCAGAGCCCGTGCACCAGCAGCAGCGCAAAGACCCCATATCCCGCGAGCGCGACCAGGCTCATCGCCAACACCTTGCGATCACGCACAAACAGATATCGGCTGAGCCAGTCGCCGCGCCAGCCCCAGGTCCGCCATCCCTGGAGCGCGATGCCCACCACCCAGCGTGCCTTCTGGCGGACCGCCGCCCGCAAGGTCGACGGAAAATACTCACGGATGCAGACCAGGTCGCGTCGGTGATCGGGGCGTACCGCACCGGTCTTGCTGTGATAGGCCACGCCGGCGCGGGTCACCCAGTACCGCGCGAAGATCTGGCGAAAGCCCAGTCGCTGGATGCGCAGGCCCAGGTCATAGTCCTCGGTGAGCGAGTCGGTGCGAAAGGGCACACCCGAAGGCTCCGCCCTGGCGAGGCCGAGGAGCGCACGCCGGCTGAAGGCCACGCCCACACCCGCGGCCGGCAGCCCGCGCGCGAGCGTCTCCCGCACCACCAGATCCTTCAGGTGCTGTTGCGCAAACTCGTCCAGATAGTGGGCCGCGGTGAACTCCCACCAGCGCCTCGGGAGCGACAACACCGGCAACTGGACCATGTCCTTGCGCGGTATCAGCCAGTTGAAGAGGCGGCATGCGAGCGGATCGATCACATCCTCGCAGTCCTGCATCACATAGATTGCAGTGGGCTCGCCCTGCGCCGCATCGTCGCGCTGAATCGCGCTCCAGATGGCATTCAGGCAATCGGCCTTGACCGTCGGGCCATCATGGTCGAGCACCACCGTGCGAATGCGGGCATCGACTGCTGCCGCGCGCCCGACGGCCTGACGGGTCGCGTGATCATTGGGGTAGACCCCGACATAGACCCGATAGCGCTGATAGTCGATCGTCCGGGCCAGGCGGGCGAGCATCGGCTCGATGACCGTGGACTCATCCCACGCAGGAACCATGATCGCGACCGGTTGCTCGGTGCGCGCGGTGAGCGTCTCGGGCGGCAGCGAGCGAATGCGGTCGCGCTTCCAGGTAGCGCGACGAAAGGCCCGCAGCCAGTAGAGTGCGTCGATCAGCAGATCGTCGAGCCCCGAGAGCAGGTAGACGATCGCGAGCACGAGGAGCGCGGCGCCGAGCGCATCGGCGTAGCCGCCCTGGATTGATGCGAGCCATGCGCCTGCATCCATCAGAATCTCTGGCGCGGCAATCATGCGGCGGGGCTCACGCGGGCGGGCGCGGCGGCGGGCGGGCCGCCATGGGGCGAGGCGAGTCCGCGCGCGCGCGCCGCATCGCCCTGACTAGCCCCTGCATACCACCGAGCGAGCACCGAGGCGATCCGTCGGCTGGCTGCGCCGTCACCGAACGGATTGGTCGCGGCCTGCGTCGCATGATGAATCGCGGGCTCACGCCACAGGCGCTCGATCTCGGCGGCGACACGCAAGGGGTCGGTGCCGATCAATCGACCCGCACCGGCTTCAATCAGCTCCGGGCGCTCGGTGGAATGGCGGAGCACCAGAACCGGCACGCGAAGCGCACACGCCTCTTCCTGAATCCCGCCCGAGTCGGTCAACACCAGCCATGCGGCGCGAAGCAGCGCAATCATTCTCAGGTAGTCGAGAGGCGGCACCAGGTGCAGACGCGCGGCCGGCTCGGGCGGAAGCGCCGCATGGGCCTCGCGCACATCGCGTGCGAGGGCAGGGTTCGCGTGCAGGGTCCACACCACCTCGATGTCG
>CAMBZS010000287.1 GCA_945872335.1 Bordetella parapertussis
GGCTCATGACCGAAGCCTCGCGCCTGCGCGACCTGGGGCACGGCAACCGCATGTCGTATTCGCGCAAGGTGTTCATTCCGCTCACCCGGCTGTGCCGTGATGTGTGCCGGTACTGCACGTTTTCTGCGAGCCCCAGCCAGGTGCCGGCCCCCTTCCTGTCACCCGAACAGGTGCTGGACATTGCCCGCGCCGGGGCCCGCGCCGGATGCCACGAGGCGCTCTTCACGCTGGGCGATCAGCCAGAGGCGCGCTGGCCGCAGGCGCGCGCCGCGCTCGATGCCATGGGATATGCGAGCACGATCGACTACGTGGCCGCCATGGCCGAACGCGTATTGCGCGAAACGGGGCTGCTGCCGCACGCCAATCCGGGCGTGATGACGCGCGAGCAACTCGCCCAGTTGCGGCGCGTATGCGCGTCGCAGGGCCTCATGCTCGAAACCACCGCCGAGCGGCTCTCGGACAAGGGCGGCCCACACCACGGCTCACCAGACAAATGGCCCCAGGTGAGGCTTGATACGATCCGCACTGCCGGCGAACTCCTGATTCCGTTTACCAGCGGACTCCTGATCGGCATTGGAGAGACACGCGCGGAGCGGCTGGACGCGCTCCTTGCGCTGCGGGCGCTCCACGCGCGCCATGGTCATCTGCAGGAAATCATCATTCAGAATTTCCGGGCCAAGCCGCGAACGCCCATGGCGCGAGCGCCTGAGCCCGATCACCACGACCTCGCCTGGACGCTCGCACTGGCGCGCATTGTGTTCGGGCCCGGGATGAACATTCAGGCGCCGCCCAACCTGAGTGCGCGTGACTACCCGCAGCTGATCGCAGCCGGCATCAATGACTGGGGCGGCATCTCGCCCGTCACGCCCGATCATGTCAATCCCGAGGCGCCGTGGCCCGCGATCGAGGCGCTGCGCGAGCGAACCGCCCAGGCTGGCCGAATTCTGGTGGAACGACTGCCCTCCTATCCGCGCTACGCCCTGGACGCACCCCGCTGGCATGACCCGCTTATCGCCACCGACGTGCTGCGGCGGATCGATGCACAGGGCTACGCGCGAAGCAATGCCTGGGTGGCGGGCGAACCCTCGGCGCTACCCGTCGAGCCCGCACCGCGTCGCGCGCCCCACAGCGCATCGATCGAGCCACTGCTTGCGCGCGCCGAAGCCGGCGATCGACTCGATGAATCGATGATCGCCCGACTCTTCGAAGCGCGCGCCGATGAATTCGAAGCCGTGTGCGCGACCGCCGACAGGGTGCGCGCAGCCGCAAGCGGCAGCACAGTCCGCTATGTGGTGAACCGGAACATCAACTACACCAATGTCTGCCAGCACGCCTGCAGCTTCTGCGCTTTTTCAAAGGGACGTCAGAACGCCGATCTACGCGGCCGCCCCTATGATCTCGATGATGCGGAACTGACCCGACGCGCGGCCGAAGCCTGGGCGCGCGGCGCCACCGAACTCTGCATGCAGGGTGGCATTCACCCCTCCTACACGGGTCACACCTACCTTCATATTCTCGAGACTGTGAAGGCAGCAGCCCCGGCCATCCATGTTCATGCGTTCTCGCCGCTCGAGGTGAGCCACGGCGCGGCGACGCTGGGCGATTCCATCGCAAGCTACCTGTCCAGACTTCGCGACGCAGGCCTGGGTTCACTGCCGGGCACAGCTGCCGAAATTCTCGACGATGAGGCGCGCGCGGTCTTGTGCCCCGACAAGCTCGATACCGAACGCTGGCTGTCGATCATGGAATCAGCCCATCGGGCAGGGCTGCGATCCACCGCCACCATCATGTTCGGACATATCGAGCGCGTCCAGCACTGGGCTCGGCACCTCCTCAGGATCCGGGATCTTCAGGCGCGGACGGGCGGGTTCACCGAGTTCGTGCCCTTGCCGTTCATTCATATGGAGGCGCCGCTCTACCGCAAAGGGCGCGCCCGCAAGGGGCCCACCTGGCGCGAGGCGCTGCTGATGCACGCGGTCGCACGGCTCGCGCTCCACCCGGTTCTGCCCAACATCCAGGCTTCCTGGGTCAAGCTGGGCCCCGAGGGCGCACGCGCGGCGCTCGCGGCCGGCGCAAACGATCTGGGCGGTACCCTCACCAACGAAAGTATTTCGAAAGCCGCTGGCACGGTGCACGGGCAGGAATATGGTCCCGCGGAGATGGAGGCACTGATCTGCCTTGCGGGGCGCGAGCCCGCCCAACGCACCACGCTCTACCAGACACCCCCCGCCGCGCAGCGTGCACGTGCCTTTGCTGCCGCGCCGGCTGCGCCGATTGTGCTCACGCCCATCCGCAGGCGCGCCGCGGCTGCGCCCGCAACGTCCGCCGCCTAGCGGGCAGCGCTGCCTCATGATTCTTGCTTTATCAGGCGGCGTGGGTGGCGCGCGGCTCTGCCAGGGACTGGTCCAGGTCGCCAGCCCCGACGAGCTCGCGATCGTGGTGAATGTCGGTGACGACTTCGAGCACCTGGGCCTCACCATCTGCCCCGACCTCGACACCGTCATGTACACGCTTGCCGGTCTGCACAACCCGCAGTTGGGCTGGGGACGTGCCGACGAAACCTGGCACTTCATGCAGATGCTGGCGCAGCTGGGCGGCGAGACCTGGTTTCAACTCGGCGACCGCGACCTGGCTGTGCACATCGAACGCTCCCGCAGGCTTGCCGCCGGCGACACGCTGTCGGCCATCACCGCCGATTTCTGCGCGCGGGTGGGCATTTCGCATCAGGTGATGCCGGTGACCGATCAGCGACTGCGTACCTGCGTCCTAACCCGCGACCAGGGCGAGCTCGCCTTTCAGGACTACTTCGTGCGCCAGAAGGCTGGACCGGTCATCACCGGGCTCCGGTTCGATGGCGCGGAGGCCGCGACGATGTCCAGTCCGCTCGAACAGTTGCTCGCCTCACCACGAGGCCACCAGGTGACGGGTGTGATCATCTGCCCCTCCAACCCCTGGCTCAGCGTCGCGCCGATTCTCGCGGTACCCGCGCTCAAGCGCTGGCTTCAGTCAGCGCGTATTCCGGTGGTCGCGGTATCACCCATCATCGGTGGTCAGGCAGTCAAAGGCCCCGCAGCCAAGATCATGTGCGAGTTGGGCGCCGGCACCGACACGCTGGGAATCGTCGCGCACTACGGTGATCGGGTACAGGCCTGGGTCATTGACGAGGCCGATGCGGCGCTTGCCGGCGCGATTCGCAATCGCGGCGCGCGTGTCGCGGTGACACAGACCCTGATGACCACACCCGAGGTTGCTGCGGCCCTTGCCCGCACCGCAATCAAGCTGCTGCACGAGCTTCAATGAACCTGTGGCTGGTGATTCCCACCCGCGGACTCGCAGCGGGCAAATCGCGGCTTGCCACGGTGCTGGGTGCGGACGAACGCCTTGGCCTCAACACCCGATGGCTGGATGCGCTTCTCGATGCGTTTGCCGCAATCGCGGGCGGTCTCGACCATTGCATTGTGGTGAGCCCGTCCGACGACGCCCTCGCTCACGCCGCCCGGCGCGGGGCACAGGCGCTTCGCGAAACGGAACCGGGTGGCCTGAATGCCGCGCTCGAGCAGGGCTGTGAGCATGCGCGCAAACGCGGCGCCGACCGGATTCTGATCCTGGCCGCCGACCTGCCTGACGTTCAGCACACCGCGTTGCAGCGGCTGATAGAGGGTGGCGAGGCCGATGCCGTGACCCTGATCGCCGACAAGACCGGGACGGGCACCAACGGCATTCTGCTGCCCGCCGCTGCCGCCCGCGGGTTTGCCTTCGGTGAAGCCAGCCTCGCGCGCCACGCGCAGCGGTTCGGCGCTGCGGGACAGCCGGTTCGCCTCTGGCGCGATGCCGGCCTTGCACTCGATATCGATACGCCGGCTGACCTCAGCATCTGGCAGCGGCGCGCCTGAGGGACGCGCCCGGGCGCCATGACGAGCGCGGCCCCTTGCCCCGCTGCAAGACTCAGTCGAGCGCGATGTTGTTCTCGCGTGCCACCTTGCCCCACTTCGCGATTTCGTCCTTC
>CAMBZS010000288.1 GCA_945872335.1 Bordetella parapertussis
GCGCCCGCCCGACTCTTTCTCCACCTTCTCCATCCACGGCTTGTGCATGGTGAGGAACACGGCCGACTGTGGCGCCATGAAGGTATGAAACTTGAGCGTGACCGGCTGCTGGGCTCGAACATGCACCGCAGGCGCACCCGCTGCAAGGACTGCAGCCGAAGCCTTGAGTATCGAACGACGATCATTCATCACGTGTCTCCTTGTTTGTTCATCCAACAAATTTAACCAGCCACAACGACAACCCGGGAAAAAAAAGCAAAAGCAAGGTACGAATCACATCGCTCGCCAGAAACGGCATCACCCCGCGATAGCTCTCGCCGATGGGAACCGGAGCCCCTCGCCCCTTGACGATACCGTTCACCACGTAAACATTGAGTCCGACCGGCGGTGCAAGCAGCCCGAAGCCGACGGTCATCAGCACCATGACGCCAAACCAGATTGCGGTGTGCTCGCGGCTCAGGCCGAAGTCGAGACTGGTGACGAGGGGGAAAAATATCGGGATGGTGAGAAGAATCATGGAGAGTTCATCCATCACCGCGCCCAGCACCACGTACAACAGCAGGATCGCCGCCACCACAGCCACGGGCGGAAGTCCCCAGCCTCCAACCACTTGCGCCAGTTGGGCAGGAACCTGGGTGAGCGCGAGCGCTGCATTCATCAGGTCGGCGCCAAGAAAGATCAGGAAAATCATCGCAGCGCTTTCCGCGGTCTGATAGAAGCACTCGGCGAATTGTCGTAGGCTCATTTCGCGGCGTGCGATCGCTGCGAGGAAGGTCGCAAAAGCGCCCACCGCTGCGCCTTCGGTCGGGGTAAATATCCCGCCGTAAATCCCGCCAAACACGATCAGGAAAATCAGGGCGATCGGGCCGATGCCCTTTGCCGCACTCAAGGGGTCGATGGTGGCGGCCTGATTGTTCGCAGGTGCGTGGCCGGGAACAAACCGGACGTAGAGGCCGATTGCAATCATGTAGCCAACCATCGCGATGATGCCGGGCACCATGGCCGCGGCAAACAGTTTGGCAATATTCTGCTCGGTCAGGATTGCGTAGATCACAAGCGGAACCGAGGGAGGAATCAGAATCCCGAGTGTGCCGCCGGCAGCCAGCGTTCCGGTTGCAAGGCGGCCCGAATAACCGTGGCGCCGCATCTCGTCATAGGCAACATTGGTGATCGTGGCCGCGGTGGCGACCGACGATCCGCAGATCGCGCCAAAGCCGGTACTGGCCAGCACTGCGCCCATGGCAAGCCCCCCCCGCAGACGACCCATCACCGCCGCGGCAAACTCGAACAACGCCCTGCTAATTCCACCCTGCGTGGCGAAGTGCCCCATCAGAATAAACAGCGGAATGACCGACAGGTCATAGCTTGCGAATCGCGAGAACGCCTGACCGTTGAGGAAGTTGGCCAGGGGCAACCAGCCTGCCTGCATCACATAGCCGACCGCACCGGCAACAAACATGGTGATCGCGATCGGAACCCGAATCGCCATCAGCGCGAGCATGATCGCGAATATAAGGATCGCGAGTCCGATCGAGGTCATGGTTCGTTCTTCATCGGTACGCCACCCGAAGCCACCTCATCCAGCTGCGCAAACCCAGCGACCCCCTGAGCGATCGCAATCAAGGTCGTGAGCGCAAACGCCGGCACCATCAGCAGATAAACCACCCACTCTGGAAAGCCCAGCATCATCGAACCCGATCCCGTGTTCCAGGCATTGAGCCCACCCAGGATCGTGCGCCAGGTCATGAGCGCCATGACCAAGCCGAGGAGCAGCGCACCGAAACGGTCCATGGCCTCGCGGCTGCGCGAGGACGCCCTGCCGGTAAAGAAATCCACGATGATGTTGCCCCGGCGCAGCTGACACCACGGCATGAAGAGCGCAACCGCTGCGCCCGCTGCAAATCCCGCCAGCTCAAAGTCGCCATTGATCGCTGTGCCGAATGCGCTTCGACCCGTGACACTGGTAACCGTGAGCGCGGTGATCCAGACCAGCAGCACCCCCGCGAGAATCGCGCAGAGTCTGGCGAGTTGCGCGAGGATTCTCATTGCGCTCGCGACTCAGATGCTGAGCGTACCGACGCTCGCGCCGCCGCAGACATAGAGCGTTTGTCCGGTGACGAACCCCGCTTCGTCATCAACGAAAAATTCGACTGCTCGCGCAATGTCACCCGCCTCGCCCAGCCGCTTCACCGGAATCGAGGCGGCAATGGCGAGTTCGCGTGCACTTCCGGGCTCGACCACCGCATGAAACATGTCGGTTCGGACCGGTCCGGGGGCAATCGCATTCGCAGTGATGCCATCGGCTGCAAGCTCGAGCGCCCAGGTTCGTGCGAGCCCGAGAAGCGCTGCCTTGGTGGCAGAGTAATGCGTGCGGCCTGGCAGGCCCAGCGCAGCACGCGACGAGACCAGCACGATACGCCCACGCTTGCGCGCGCGCATCGCCGGAAGCACCGCCTGGCCAAGCGTGATGGCCGCCCCCACGTGCAATTCGTTGAGCTCGTCAAACTGCTCAACGCGCACATTTTCAAGCCTCGCCTCGCGTACGACCCCGGCGTTGTGAACGAAGATTCCCATGTCGCCGCGCGCCGCGATGTCCGCGGCCAGCTGCGCGGTGGCCTCCCGCTGGCTCAGATCGACCACCCGGCTTTCCAGGGCCGGGTGATTGATCGGACACGGTGCAAGCGCAACCGACACCACGTGATGGCCCCGCGCGAGCAGCCGCCTGACCACTTCAAGCCCGATCCCGGTGCTGCCCCCGGTGACCAGTGCAGCGACGCGTGCGCTCGTCATCGCGACTCCTCGACCAGCGCGAGCACGCGAAGCGGGCTGCCGCTGCCGTTCTGGATCTTGAGCGGTGCACTGAGAATGACCGATCCGGTGGGCGGCAGCTGATCGAGATTGGTCAGACACTGCAGGCCATAGCGACCGGTGCCGTGCATCAGGTAGTGACACGGATACGGCGGCCGAAGATGAAAACCCTGCCCCGCATCGGTCCCGATCGCCTCGGAACCAAAGCCGAGCACGTCGCGCTCCTCGATCATGAAGCGCACCGCTTCCGCGCTGGGGCCAGGCGTGTGCTGCCCCGTCTCGTCGTAATTCTGATAGTCAGCGGGATCGCGCCGCTTCGACCAGTCGGTTCGCATGAGGAGCCATGCGCCCGCCGGAATCCGACCATGACGTGCTTCAAACTGCTCAATATCAGCGACTGTCAGCAGGTAGTCAGGATCGCGCGCGACCTGCTCGTGGCAATCGATCACCACCGCCGAGGCGACGAAATGCGAGACCGGAACCGTGTCGACCGAGTTGTTGGCAAGCTCACGACCCGAGATCCAGTGAATCGGCGCATCGAAGTGGGTACCGGTATGTTCACCGCAGGAAAAATTATTCCAATACCAACCTGGACCGCGTTCATCGTAGCGGGAGATCTCCTCGATCCGGAAAGGCCAGCATTGCCCCATCTCGGGCGGCAGCGAAATCTGCGGAAACTCGGGCGACAGGGTTTGGGTGAGGTCGATGACCCGAACCCTTGAACTGGCCAGCGCCGCCACCAGCGCAGCCAGCACGCCTCCCGGCTTGGTGACGTTGCTCATGACTGCGCTCCGCCCAGAGCAAGCTCTCGCTCCAGAACCTTCGGATTCTCGCGCCAGCGTTCAAGCCATTCCTGGGCGACCTCACCCGGATAGACATCTTCGACGCCATCCCGGAGCGCCCTCACAATGGCCGACGCAACCGCGGCAGGCGCAAGCTTGGGCGGGGGCATGGTCTGGTTCCATTCATCGTCGATCGGCCCGGGGAACAGGTTGATCACGCGAATCCCCGCGTGACGCATTTCAGCGCGCAGGCACTGTGAAAGCGAGAGCGCAGCCGCCTTGGACGCCGAGAAGGTGCCGTGCGGCGGAAAGTTGCTGAGCGCGTAGATGGACAGCAGATTGACCC
>CAMBZS010000289.1 GCA_945872335.1 Bordetella parapertussis
GGCCTGGGCTTCCCGGCCCGGGTTCCGACAGTTCATCCACCAAGGCGGGTTGAACCGTGACCGCCAATTCCTCGCACTCTCGCGGTGAAACGATCGCCGCCACCTTGCGCGAGCACGACGTGAAGCGCAGCGCAAGCTGGCTTCTCTACGCAATTGTGCTGACAGTAGTCGCCTTCTTCGTTTGGGCTGCCATGTTCCACGTTGACACCGTCACCCGTGCGCAAGGTCGGGTCATTCCATCCGGGCGAATTCAGGTGATCCAGAGCCTGGAGGGCGGCGTAGTGCAGGCGATTCACGTCAAGCAGGGACAGAAGGTGGCCGATGGTGTGGCGTTGGTGTCTCTCAGTTCGATTCAGGCCGACGGCGATTACCAGTCACGCAGGCAACAGCGCTTCGCGCTGCTTGCGCGGGTGGCCAGGCTGCGCGCCGAGTTGACGGAAACCGCGCCCTCGTTCGGTGCCGAACTCGAGCGCGATGCCCGCGAGTTTGTAGGTATCGAGCGCGCAGCATGGCGAGCCCGCGCCGAGGAGCGTGATGCACAGATACGGGTGCTGGATTCCCAGCGCGAGCAGCGCAGCCGAGAAATCGAGGAAACCCGTATCGTCATTCAGACTGCCGAACGCACGCTCGCGCTCGCCCGCGAAGAGCGACGCATTCTTGCGCAGTTGGTGGCGAGAGGCCTTGAGCCGCAGATCGAACTGGTCCGGTTGGACCGGATGATGGCCGATGCCGAGGGCCGGCTCGACTCCGCGCGCTCGGCCATCGTCCGGTTGGAGGCTGCACTCGCCGAAGTGGTTGCACGCAAGGATGCAACGCTCCGGCAGATCCGCTCCCAGGCGCAGGCGGATTTGAACCAGGTCACCGCAGAACTGCGTTCGCTCGAGGAGGTCATGCCGGCACTCGCCGATCGGGTGGGAAGAACGGAGCTCAGGTCGCCCGTGAACGGAATTCTCAACCGCCTGCTGATTTCCACGATCGGTGGCGTTGTTCGGTCGGGTGAACCGGTTGCCGAGGTGGTGCCGATTGATGATCAACTGGTTTTCGAGGCAATGATCCTGCCCCAGGACATCGGTTTTGTGAGGGTCGGGCAGACCGCACGCCTCAAGATCTCGGCCTATGACTTTTCGATTTTCGGCGCCATGGTGGGCACGGTGACGCAGGTCAGCCCAGATGTGGTAACCAATGATCGCGGCGAAAGCTTCTATCTTGCCCGCATCGAAACGCTCTCGCCCGTGCTTCAGGCGGGTGACAAGGAACTGCCGGTTCTTCCAGGCATGCAGGCGCAGATCGACATCATTACTGGGGCCAAGACCGTGCTGCAGTATTTGTCGAAGCCGGTGGTCGCCGTTCGAGAGAATGCGTTCCGTGAGCGCTAGGCAGGGTCAGTTGCCCCGGCAGGCACTTGTCCCGGGTTCCTCAAGCCACAGAGCCGGTTGGCACATAGCCGGGCGCGCGCTCGTCGCGCTTCTGCTCGCGCCGCCCGCTGCGTTCTCGCAGACCCTTCCCGTGACCGGTGGGGGCGTCGCCCCCATTCCGATCGCTGCCGCATCGCCTCCCGAGCAGGTTCCGGCGCTGGGCGAGTCTCAGATCGGTTTTCTCGATGCGTTGCGCTCCGATCGTCGGATCGCTGTATCGCCAGTCGTAGATCGTCAGTTCCGTGATCGTGTGCGCGAGGCGGTCAGCCGCCATCCGGAATTCCAGACCGCCATGGCGGCCAGGGAAGGGGCTCGTGGCGCGACAGAAGAGTCCCGTGCGGCACTTCGTCCCCAGGTCACCGGCCAGACCGATGGTGGGTGGCGCTCGTTCGACCAGAACCGGTTATTCGGTGTTCCTGAGCGGCGGTACACGAGTGCGGGATGGGGCTTGGTGTTGAGGCAGTTGGTGTTCGACTTTGGGGCGGCCGAGGCTGTCGTGGTGTCGGCCGAAGCGCGAGAGCGTATTGCTGTTGCGCGCGCTGAGGCGCGTCGCGCGGAACTGGCGCTGAGGGCCATACAGGTTGCGATCGAGTTCGAATCGGCGCATTTGCAGGAGGGGCTCGCGCTCGAAAACCAGGCTGCGCGTGTCGCGATTGCGCAATACGTGAGGGAGCGCTACGAGCTGGGTGGCGGGTCGCGAAGCGACGTGCTGCGGGCGCAGGCGCGGGTGGCCGACGCGCTGGCCGGGGCGGTGGCAGCCAGGACGCGGGTTGCAGCGGCCCGAGCCGGTTATCGCGAGATATTCGGGGCTGAGCCAGCCGGCACAACGGATCTGCTTGCAGCGGTGGAGGTGCGCGATATCGAGGGCGCGTCGGTTCTTTCACCGGTGTTTGCCACAGTTCGGGCGGCCCAGGCTGGAAGGGAAGCGGCGCAATCGGAGTTGAAAGCTGTCGCCGCTCGCGCGCTCCCACAGCTGAATTTCGAGAGCACATTCACGCGGCGAGACCAGATTGGCGACGGGTTCCCGGGAAACGACCGTACCGCGCTGTTCAATTTTCGATATGAGTTCTATACCGGTGGCGCAGCGCAGGCCCGTGAGACACAGGCCTCGTCCCGATTGCAGCAGGCCGATCATGACTATCGGGCCGCAGTGCTCGCCTTCGAGCGCTTTGCTGCACAGGTGCTTGCCGAGGCGAGCGCTTCCGATCAACTGCTGCTTGCCCGGATCGAGGCGGCAGAGTTGGCCGCTGCGTCGCTCCGGGCGGTTCGCGAACAGTTCGCCTTCCGCCGGGGAACGCTCCTCGACCTGCTCAATGCGCAGGAGGTGCTGCAGGCGGCCGGGCGTGACCTGATCGATGCCTATGCCCAGCAGGTGTTTGGCAGCTATCGGGTGCTTTACATCGCGTCGAGGCTCGACTCGCATTTTGGATTTGCGCAGTAATGCCGCATGAGCCGCACCTCTCTGGTGCGTCGATCTGGTTTAGCGGAAAAAATGTGCGTTATTTCTCAGTCGGTTATCCAGGGATTTGATGCGGGTCACTGTAAGATGTCTACTTGATATTGGCGCTGTGCACTGCACACCGGTTCGTCAGCCGCTCCTCACTATCCTTACCCGGTTCGTTTCCCAAATGGCTTCCATGCTGGCGCTCGCTCTAGCGGTCACACTCTCTTTCTTCGTCACTATTGCCAGCGTCGGTATCCTCAAACGAATCGCGCCGTGGCTCGGCCTTCTCGATCATCCCGGTGGCCGTAAGCAACACGAGATTTCCACGCCGGTCGTCGGAGGTCTGGCGATGGGTGTCGGACTTTTCGCTGCCTGGCTTCTTGTTCCAGGGGTTCGTCCCCCGACCGCATGGATGGGCGGAGTCCTGCTCTTTTTTGTGCTCGGTGCGATCGATGATCGCGCCCACCTCAGGGCCGGTCCCAAGTTTCTTTTTCAGGCATTCATTTCCGCCGCGGTCGTCGTGGGCAGCGAGGTCAGCCTGCAGGCATTAGGCGAAATCATTCCTGGTTGGGCGCCCGACCTCGGCTGGCTGGCGGTGCCGTTCTCGGTTTTTGCGATCGTCAGCGTGATGAATGCCATCAATATGAGCGATGGCGTAGACGGGTTGGCAGGATCTCTTTGCCTGGTGGCGTTGCTGGTGTTGGGCGGGGTGGCCTGGCTGTCCGGTAACGCCCATGTCATCGAACTCTCAGGGGTGCTGGGCGCCTGTCTTGCGGCCTTCCTGATTTTCAATCTGCGTGGCTGGTCGGGGCGGCCTGCCCGGATCTTCATGGGCGATGCCGGGAGCCTGGGGGTTGGGTTCCTCATCGCAATCATCGCTCTGCAGCTCTGTTCCCTGTCGACAGCGCGGGGCGGTGCTCCTCCCGCGGTGGTGGTGTGGGCCTGTTTTGTGCCGTTGGCTGATGGGCTTAGCGTCATCGCTGCGAGACTGTTGAGGGGGCAGGGGGCTACCGCGCCGGGTCGAGATCATCTGCACCACCTTCTTCTTGCCCGTGGCATGAATCCCGCC
>CAMBZS010000290.1 GCA_945872335.1 Bordetella parapertussis
GTAAGGCACCGTGGTGCAGTCGCCGGCTGCGAAAACTCCCGGCACGTTGGTGAGTCCTCCGGCGTCCACCACGATTTCGCCGAACCTGCTGAGTTCCACTGTGCCACGCAGCCACTCGGTGTTGGGGACGAGCCCGATCTGGACGAACACGCCTTCAAGCGGTACCCAGTGCGCCTCGCCGGTTTGCCGGTTGCGATAACTGAGCCCGTTCACCTTGCCTGAGGCGCCGGTGATTTCAGTGGTCTCGGCGTTGAGCCGGACCGTCACGTTTGGAAGGCCTTCGAGCCGCCGAACCAGCACTGCGTCGGCTTTGAGCGCACCGGCAAACTCCACCAGCGTGACATGCTCGACCACGCCCGCAAGGTCAATGGCGGCCTCCACGCCAGAGTTGCCGCCTCCGATCACGGCCACGCGCTTGCCCTTGAAGAGCGGTCCATCGCAGTGCGGGCAGTAGGCCACGCCCTTGTTGCGGTATTCCTGCTCGCCCGGGACGTTCACATTGCGCCAGCGGGCGCCGGTTGCCAGGATCACCGAACGGCTCCTGAGCGTGGCACCGCTTTCGAGCGTCACCGCGGCCAGGCCACCGGGTTCGGCGGCGGGGACCAGCGTCCGCGCACGCTGCAGGTTCATGATGTCGGCGCCGCAGGTGCGCGCGTGGGCTTCAAGTGCGGTGGCAAAACGGGGTCCGTCGGTGTCGAGTACCGAAATGTAGTTCTCGATGCCGAGCGTGTCGTTGACCTGTCCGCCGAAACGTTCGGCAGCGACACCCACCCGGATTCCCTTGCGTGCCGCGTAGACTGCCGCAGCGGCGCCGGCAGGGCCTCCGCCCACGATGAGCACATCGAAGGGCTCGCTCGAATCGAGCCGGGCCGCCTCGCGGGCGACCGACCCGGTATCGAGTCGGGCGAGGATTTCCTCCAGGGTGAGGCGGCCCGAGCCAAACAGCTTGCCGCTCTCGAACACCATGGGTACTGCCATGATCTCGCGTTGGCGCACCTCCTCCTGAAACACGCCGCCTTCAATCACCACCGTGTTGATGTGCGGATTCAGAATCGACATCAATGAAAGCGCCTGCACCACGTCCGGGCAGTTGTGACACGAGAGCGACATGAATACTTCGAAGCTGAGCGGCTGATTGATCTCGCGGATGCTGTCGATGAGCGCAGGCTCTACCTTGGGAGGGTGTCCGCCCGTCCAGAGGAGGGCGAGCACCAGCGAGGTGAATTCATGACCCAGGGGGGCGCCAGCGAACCGGACCCCGTGGTCACTATCCTGGGGAGTGATCAGGAAAGAGGGTTTGCGAGCGTCATGCCCGTTCAGATCAAGCGTCACCTTGTCGCTCAGTTCGGCGATGGTACGAACCAGCGCGAGCATCTCGCCGGAGGCCGCGTCATCGGCAAGCGAGGCGGTGAGGCGAATGGGTCGTCGCAGCAGCTGGAGGTACTGCTGCAGCTGTGACTTGAGTTCGAAATCGAGCATGACAATCTCCCTTTCGATGGCCGCTTAAATCTTGCCGACCAGATCGAGCGACGGCGCAAGCGTCTTCGCGCCTTCCTGCCACTTGGCCGGGCATACCTGTCCGGGGTGATTGGCCACGAACTGGGCCGCCTTCAGCTTGCGCAGCGTTTCCTTCACATCGCGGGCGATCGCGTTGTCGTGCACTTCGGCCGTCTTGATCACGCCCTCAGGGTTGATCACGAACGTACCGCGGAGCGCCAGACCTTCCTCTTCGATGTGGACGCCAAACGCGCGGGTGAGTCGGTGGGTGGGGTCACCCACCAGCGGAAACCGCGCCTTGCCTACCGCCGGGCTGGTTTCGTGCCACACCTTGTGCGAGAACTGCGTGTCGGTGGTGACGATGTACACCTCGGCGCCGGCCTTCTGGAATTCGGCGTAGTGGTCGGCCGCGTCTTCGATCTCGGTCGGGCAGTTAAAGGTAAAGGCGGCGGGCATGAAGATCAGGACCGACCACTTGCCGGTGAGTGATTGTTCGGAGACCTCGATGAACTCGCCCTTGCCGGTACGGTTGACGAACGCATTGGCCTTGAAGGGCTGAACGCGGGTGTTGATCAGGGACATGATGTTTTCCTTTTATGGTGAGGAGGAGAGACAGCCTGGTGTGCGCTGTGTTCGTCATGAATCACGGCACGCAACAGATGATAGGTATTGCATATCAATTATGGAAATTGATAGTTTTAATAGAACCGATAGGCGAGGCCTCATGCGCTTGCATGGCCGGATGGTTTGATCGGCCGCGGGTGTATGCTGACTTGGGCCGTCAGCGGCCCGGATTCAGGAGACATGCATGGCACGACTATCCGATCTGACCGAATACGAGCGCACTCACCTGCTCAAGATGCGCGAGCAGGCCCCTCGCCTCGCGCCCAAGGCGTGGGCAGACGCACGGCCGCTTGGCCGGCGTCGCGTGGCGATTGTCAGCACGGCGGGCTTGCACGCGGGCAGCGACCCCGCGTTCGCGCCAGGCGAGGGTGCCACCGGCTACCGGGTGATCCCCGGCGATGTGAACCCGGCAACGCTCATGATGAGTCATATCTCGGTCAACTTCGATCGAAGCGGTTTTCGACGTGATCCTGAGGTGGTGTTTCCGATCTCCCGCTTGCGTGAACTCGCCGCGGAGGGCGTCATCGGCTCGGTGGCCGACTTTCACTACTCCTTCATGGGGGCACCGTTTCCACCCACGCGGTTTGAAGCGAAGGCCCGCGAGATCGCTGGCCTCCTGCGTCGCGACGGGGTGGATGCAGCCGTTCTGATGCCGGTCTGACCGAATTGCACGTGCGCCGTGAGCGCCATCGGTCACTACCTGGAATCCGAGGGGATTGCGACCGCGTCGATCAGCCTTGTTCGCGAGCACACCGAGGTGATGCAGCCACCGCGTGCGCTCTGGGTGCCATTTCCGCTGGGCCGGCCAATGGGGGTGGCACACGACCCGGCGTTTCAGCGTCGGGTGCTGAGAGCGCTGCTCGCGCTTTTTGAACGTCCGTCGGGCCCGGTGCTAGAGGATTTTCCCGAGGACGCGCCCGCTGATGGTCTTGTGCATGCTGATGACTCGGAGGGCGAGGCCTGTCCCGTGTTTTTTGATGCGCCTGGTGCAGCATCCGATTCTCCGCGTGCTGCGCGGTTGCAATCCGAAATCGCGCAGCTCGCGCCGTGGCAGGCGCTTGCCGCCCAGCGCCGGGGCGCAAGCGTATTCGGATTGAGTGGCCAGTCACCGCAGGCGCTGGCGGCGATGCTCGTGGGGCTGGCCGAGGCGGCCTCCATCACTGCGGCCGAGTGGCAGACACTCAAGCTCGCGGTCGACGATCTTCGCACCTACTACGAGGAGGCCGCGGCAGCCCAACCCTCGCCACTTTCGTCCGCCGAACTTGAAAAATGGTTCTATCGAAAAACGGTGGCCGGAGCACTGCTGCACGACCTGCGCGCCGCAGGGCTCGCGCACACTGATGCAACCGTCAGGCAGATCGCCGACCGAATGCTGATTCCCAGAAGGGTGCTGGAGGCGGAACCGTTTCAGGAGGGTTAGATGGCAGACTTGCGCGGCGTAGTGTTCGATGCCTATGGCACGCTGTTCGATGTGTATTCAATCGGTCAGCGCGCCGAGCAGCACTTTCCCGGAATGGGTGCGGCCATTTCAACCACCTGGCGCGACAAGCAGATCGAGTACTCGCGCCTGGTGACGCTGTCAGACCCGTCGGCCTCTGGTAGTCGGCACTACCAAACGTTTTGGGCGTTGACGCGCGCAGCGCTGGTCTACAGCCTGCAGAAGCTGAACCTCTCCTTCGCTGCTGCCGAGATCGATGACCTGATGAGCGGCTACGCCCGACTC
>CAMBZS010000291.1 GCA_945872335.1 Bordetella parapertussis
CCAATTCCGTACTCACCTGCGCATAGTCGGCGTCCATGATCCGGCTTCGCGACTGATTCAATGCGCCGCTCGTCGTCATGAGGCTGTCCACCGCAACCGTCAGCCGGTTCTGGAAGGCGCCCAGCGTGGCCCGATTCACCAGAATCTGATCCAGCGCCTTGTCGATCTTGGTGAGCGCGCGGCCCGCCGCCTCTTGCGTGACGATGGTCAGCGCACCGCCCACCAACACATCAGACCCACCCTGCGCGGCGATACCGATCTTGGCAAGTGACGCCGTAGCCTCCGCTTCAACGCGGATCTGCGCTCCAACATCGGAATACAGCGTCACTCGACCCTTGACCGTCAGACCGTTGTTGGGTGCGGCGCCCAGCGTTCCGGTTGCCTGATCACCGCTCAGCGATGACGCACCGGTAATGAGCGCCGTGCCACTGGTGTCATTGACAGTGATGTCCGCGCCACCCGCCGATTTCAGGATCAGCACACCCGACTCGCTCGCCGAAGCGATGATGCCGTTGACACCCGCAGCGTTGATCCTGGAGGTCAGATCCGCCAGGGTCAGCACGCCGTTGGTGGTGTCGATTGCCGCGCCATTGATCGACATGGCAGCCTGCGCCAGATTATTCAGGTTGACGCCCACCTGAACCTCAGTCACTGCGCTGGCTTTTACGCCAGACTGTTCTGTCACCAGGTTGATGGTGGAGGCCTTGGCGATCGCCGACGAATCGGCGGATGTTCCAATGCGAACGCCATTGATCCGGATGTCGTCGGTTACGGTGAGCGCGCCGGCAGAAACCGACACACCCGTGAACGACGCGCCGTTCTGCGTCTCATTGAGGCCCATGCGCTGCAAATCGGCTACTGTACCGACACCGCCTGGGTAGCCATTGGCGTCGCTGCGCGCAAACAGCTTGATGCCCTTGTTCTCGAGGCTGTCGAGTGACAGATAGCCGGTGAAGGTGCCCGCTACAAATCCAGAGGTTGAGGTTGCAGCAATGATGATGTCCTCACCCGTATCGTTGGAAAGCTCGATCGTTCCTGCTTGCGAGAGCGTTGCGGTAATACCGCCCACATCCCGATTGATGTTCGCCACCAATTCGGCCACCGACCCTGCAGCGCCAACATCCTTGCCGTTGACCCTCAAAGCGCCCGTTGCAAATGACTCGGCGGTTGGCGTCGTGCCACGAAGCGTATTGAACGCGGTGGCCTTCACCTGATGCTGCCCAATATTGGTGTTGATCGCCGATGCCAGCACCTTGGCTGCGTTGGTATTGCTGAGCGGCACGTTAGTTGCGGTTGCGAATGCAGGCTTGTCGTTGATCAGCGTATCGTCGGTGGCGTCGATCGCAGCGATATTGCCCACTCGGCCGCTCGTCATCTCGCCTTCAACCGCATAGCCCTGCAGGCCCAGGCTCTTGGAGCGCCCATCCACAACGCCCACCTGAACCTGCTCGCCTTCGCGAACACCCGTCTGCAGCATCACCGGGTTGTTCGTTCCGTCGATCAGCTTGATACCGTTGAAGTTGGTGGTTTTGGCCACGTTGTCGATCTCGGCGATCAACTGGTCCATCTCCGCCTGCAGTGCCTCGCGGTTGCCGCGGCTCATCGTGCCGTTGGCAGCCTGCACGGCCAGCTCGCGCATCCGCTGGAGCATGTTGGAAATCTCGCCCAGCGCGCCCTCGGCGGTCTGCATCATTGAAATGCCGTCATTGGCATTCCGGATGGCCACCGCGATGCCGCGCAGATCGGCGGTCATTCGTGTGCCGATCGCAAGCCCCGCCGCGTCATCTTTCGCGGAGTTGATTCGCTTGCCGGTCGACAACTGATTCATGCTGTCAGTCATCGAACGATCGTTAACCTTGAGCGACTGATGAGCAAACAGCGCTTTGACGTTGGTATTGATAATAGTCATTTAAGTGACCTCACTGTTCTTTCGTTTATCGCGCCGCGCCGGCAAGCATTTGCCGTTCGTTGGGCACCGTATTGCCGCGGCACTTGCGCGCACGCTCCAGCATCATTTGCGTCCATTCCGACGCCTTATCGCCTTGGAGAGAGACCAGTTTTTCCAGCAACGTCGTGGCAAGTGGCCAGTCCTGACGTACGATGCAGACCAGGGCAGCGATCGCGATCACCCCCTCACTTTCGGGATAGGTCGAAAGACCTTCTTCCGCAAGTGAATGGGCCTGGTCGATCTCGTTGTCCGCCACCAGTTGCTGGATAGACGCCCGAATCTGGTCTGGCGTCGGGAAGCCGACAGTGCGAGGGCCTCTCGGAATGAGAACCTCACGGTGTGTCTGCGGGGAAGCCAAGTTGGTCATGGATTGCTCCAGTTTCGGGACACCCCGTCGACAGCAAAGCCCGTGCCAGCTTTTCCGACAGGGGCGCGGCATGTTTCCTGCTAGCAACGCCCGCGGCAGATCCCTGCGCTGATGCTTGACAAGGGGTCAAGTAGACAGATGCAATAGGACAGGCGTTGGAGCAAGCACGGATGGTCAAGGCTTCACGAAGCGCGGTTGGGCAACGGAATTCCTCTAAAGCAGGGAAGGCGTCCTCACCGCCGCGGCTCGCTACACCGGCCACGACACCCCCCGCAGCCGCACGCGCCACCATTGCCCAGGTTGTGCAGCAGGCCGAGGCACTCATGCGTGCCGGCCAGCGCGATGCAGCCCTCGCCCACTACCGTCAGTGGCTTGAATCGTCCAAGGGCGCGCCCGGCGCGCACCTGATCTGGTTCAACCTGGGCACCGAGCTCTCCAAGACTGATCACGCTGCCGGCGAAGCCGCCTACCGAGAGGCCATCCGCATTGCGCCCGACTTCGTTCAAGCCTGGGTGAATCTGGGTTCAAGGCTTGACGCCCTGGGCCGCGCGCAAGAGGCGCTCAGTGCCTGGCGCCATGCGCGTGAGCTGGCCCGAGCCGCCAAACAACCTGATCCCGAGCTTGAGCGCATGGCGCTCAACAACCTGGGGCGCGTACTCGAGCGCGAGCGCGAATTCGCCGAAGCCGAACAGTGCCTGCTCGACAGTCTGAAAATCGACGGCAATCAATATGAGGTGCTGCAGCATGTCATTCGGCTGCGGCAGCGGCAATGCAAGTGGCCGGTCTGGAGCCCCATCCCGGGCATTGGCGCAAACACCCAGCTGATTGCCACCTCCCCCATGGCCATGCTGGGTCTGGCCGACGACCCGGGCCTGCAATTGCTTGCCGCTCGAACGTTTGTCGAGCGCACCTACCGGCAACTCATTGCCGATACCGAGCCGCTCACCTCGCGCACGAGCGCGCGTCGCCCGGGCGCGGGCGAGCGCCTGCGCGTTGCGTATGTAAGCGGTGATCTGTGCATGCACCCGGTGGGGTTGCTCCTTGGCGGGCTGCTGGAATCGCACGACCGCAGCCGCTTCGAGATTCACGGCTATTGCTGGAGCCCCGAAGACGGCTCGCCCTTGCGGCAACGCCTGAAGGCGGCGTTTGACCGGCTCACCATTGTGAAGTCGCTCACCGACCGGCAAGTGGCCGAACGCATCGCCGCCGACGGTATCGACATTGTCATTGACCTGCAGGGCCTGTCCGCCGGCGCGCGGCCCGCCATCTGCGCGTCGCGCCCCGCCCCGGTTCAAGTCACCTGGCTTGGATTGATAGGCACCAGCGGCTTGCCCTGGATTGACTACGCCATCACCGACCGCTGGTGTGTGCCCGAAGATGACGAGCGCTTTTACAGCGAGAAAGTGATTGCCCTGCCCACGGTGTTCCAGCCGGGCGATCGCGGCCGAATGGCCAACCCCACGCCCACGCGCGAAGCCGTTGGGCTGCCCACCGACAAGTTCATCTTTACGTCA
>CAMBZS010000292.1 GCA_945872335.1 Bordetella parapertussis
TAGCGCATGCCGCCCATGGATTCCGCAATGGCGCCAAAACCTGGCCGGTCGCGATAAGGCCCCGTCTGCCCGTAGCCTGACAGTCGCACCAGGATCAGACCCGGATTGTTCGCCGACAACTGCTCGTAGCCCAGCCCCCACTTCTCGAGCGCGCCCGGCCGGAAATTCTCGATGACGATATCGGCTTTGGCAGCCAGTTCGCGCACGATTTGCTGGCCCTCGGGCTGGCGCATGTCGATCGTGATCGAACGTTTGTTGCGCGCCTGCACGTACCACCAGAGCGAAGTTCCCGACGGATTGTCCGGATGGAGCTTTCGCCACTTGCGAAGCGGGTCGCCCCCCTCTACACCAGGCTTCCCGGGCGGCTCGACCTTGATGACATCGGCGCCAAATTCGGCAAACAGGCGCGCTGCGAAGGGGCCCGCAATCAACTGGCCGAGTTCAAGAACCCTGAGGCCCTCGAGCGCCATTGGCGCGACGGATGGTGGTGAAGAAGTGGAATCCATGGGATGAGTGTTTTTCGAAAGAGATTTAATCGGAAACCGTACGCCGGTCACGCAGCGCCTGCGCGATGGTGCCCGCATCGACGTATTCGAGTTCGCTGCCCACTGGCACGCCGCGCGCCAGTCGGGTCACCGAGAGCCCGCGGGCCCGCAGCATCTCGCCGATGGTGTGCGCGGTGGCCTCGCCTTCATGGGTGAAATTGGTGGCCAGAATGACCTCTCGAACCACGCCATCGGTCGCCCGCGCAATCAGCCGGTCGAAGTGCAGGTCGCGAGGCCCGACCCCCTCGATCGGCGACAGACGCCCCATGAGCACGAAGTAGAGGCCGTTGTAGGCCATGGTCTGCTCGAGCATCAGCTGATCGGCCGGCGTTTCAACCACGCAGAGCTGTGATGGGTCGCGGCGCGGCGAGGAACACGTGTCGCAGAGCTCGGCCTCGCTGAAGGTGTTGCAGCGCGCGCAATGACGAATCTGGACCAACGCATCGGCAAGCGCGCGCCCGAGCTGCTCGGCGCCCTCGCGATCATGCTGGAGAAGATAGAACGCATGGCGCTGCGCCGAGCGCGGCCCGACCCCAGGCAGGCGCTTCAGTGCCGCCGTCAGCCGGTCGAGCGCAGCCAGCCCCTTCATTGCGTGCCCGGTGACGCCCTGGCGCTCAGAACGGCATCTTGAAGCCGGGGGGCAGCGGCAGGCCGGCAGTGACCGACCCCATCCGCTCCGAGGCAGTCTGCTCGGCACGCCGCAGCGCGTCGTTCAGCGCGGCCACCACCAGATCCTCGAGCATGTCGCGATCGTCGGCGAGCAGACTGGGGTCAATGGTGAGTCGCCGCACTTCGTTGCGGCAGTTGACCACCGCCTTCACCAGTCCGGCACCGGCCTGGCCTTCAACCTCGACCTCGGCGAGTTGTTCCTGCACGCGTTTGAGGTTGTCCTGCATCTGCTGGGCCTGTTTCATGAGACCCGCAAGTTGTCCCTTCATCATCGGTCAATCTCCTGCAAAAAGGGCTGCGACTCAGCTTGTGCTACCGGGAACCGGTAGCACCGAGTCGGGAAGAATGCGTCCGCCCAGATCGCTGAGCAGCGACCGGACAAACGGATCGGATTGAAGGGACTCCCGCGCCGCCTCCAGACGTTCGCCGCGCTCCTGCTCAACGACCCGCGCGGCGGTCACCCCGGCTACGGCGCCGACCTCGACCTGCAGACGAACCGGCTGGCCAAAGTGCTGCGAGAGAACGTCACGGACCCGAGCCACGGTACCGGCCTCGGCGAGCGGCCGGATCGGCACCCGGACACGAAACCCGTCCTGGTCGGCAGATAGGAGTTCGCTTTGCTGAAGGAATTGGCCAAGAAGACCGGTCGCGGCCAGCCGACGGGCGAGCGCGGGCCAGTCGCCATCGAAGAAACCTGGTGCGCTACCACCTGGGGCGGCGCCGGACACCGCACCCTCGGACGATATGTGCGAAGCCGGACTGGCCTCGGGCATGACCGGCGCAGGCTCGGCTCGGCTGGTGGTGCTGGGGACGGCAGGAGCCGGTTCTGCACCGACCCGAAGGCCCCGTGGCGCAGTGGCACCGGAAGGCGCGGCCTCGGGCGGGCCTGCGGGCTGTTGCCGATCGCTCGCTTCGGCTGCAGCAGGCGCCTCGCGCATGGCCCCGGGTGTCGTCGCCCCCCTCGCCGGCCGCGACGAGGTGGCCGCGCGGAGCGCCTGGAGCGCCTGCGTTCCGGTGGCCGTCCCTGGCGAGCGCGGCCCCCCAACCGGTGTGTCGGGCGACGAACGGGCACCACCCCCTGTGGCGGGTACCGGTGGCTCTGACGCACCCCCTTCCGGACGAAAGGCAAGCAGCCGCAGCAGCGTCATGGAAAACCCGGCATGCGGATCGGGCGCAAGCGCCAGGTCGCGCGCGCCGTGAATCACGATCTGGTAGTAGACCTGTACATCTTCAGGCGCAAACTGCCGAGCGTGCCGCTCGCAAGCCTCAAGACTGGCCTCGTCCACACGCACGCCTGCCTGGACCAGCGCCACACGATGCAGCCGCAGCGCGAGCTCATCGAGCACACGCTCGAATGACGAACCCGCTTCGGCGATGGCGTCAGCGATCCCGACCAGGGCCGCGCCGTCTGCGTTGGCCAGCGCATCAAAAAGCGCGTCGATCCAGCCCTGGTCAACCGAGCCCAGCATTTCGCCCACAGCCGCCTCGGCCACACTGCCACCGCCATAGGCAATCGCCTGATCGAGCAAGGACAGCGCATCGCGCATGCTGCCACCAGCAGAGCGCCCGATCAGGGCAAGCGCCGGCGCGTCATAGGCAATGCGCTCGGCATCGAGCACCCCGGCCAGATGCGAGGCGATCGCAGCCGGCGTCATGTTTTTCAGGTTGAACTGCAGACACCTCGACAACACCGTGACAGGAACCTTCTGCGGGTCGGTGGTCGCCAGAATGAACAGCACATGAGGCGGGGGCTCTTCAAGCGTCTTCAGCATTGCATTGAACGCGTGCGTGGACAGCATGTGCACTTCGTCGATCACGTAGACCTTGTAGCGCCCGGCGCTGGGCGCGTAGACCGCGTTTTCGAGGAGTTGCGTCATTTCGTCGACGCCGCGGTTTGAGGCTGCGTCAAGCTCGATGTAGTCGACATACCGGCCTGCATCAATCCCGCCGCAGGCCGAGCACTGGCCGCAAGGGCGGGCGGTCACGCCGGTTTCGCAATTGACCGCACGAGCCAGGATTCGGGCGATGGTGGTCTTGCCCACCCCCCGCGTGCCAGTCAGCAGATAAGCGTGGTGCAGCCTGCCGCTCGCGAGCGCATGGGTGAGCGCGCGAACGACATGCTGCTGGCCGACCAGCGTTTCAAAGTCTCGTGGCCGCCACTTCCGGGCAAGCACCTGATGGGTCATGGGCGCATCAACTCGGGCTGCTTCGGTGGCCGGGCAACCATCCGGAAAGGGTTGAGACCGAAAGGTTTGAGACCGAACGGTTTGCGACGACGGGGGGTCGAACGGCAGACCGCATCGGACCGTTGGGCGAGCCGGGACCCCGGCACTCACGGGAAATGGCTGTGGCTGCTTCCTTCCGGACCTGACCAGGTTGACCACACCGCAATGCGGGGGGGCCCGCCCGCAACCATTCTACTATCAGCAGCAACGGCCTCATCGCGCTGTGCTATGTTTATCGATCCCGCGTCACGCCGGCCCCCCGAGCCCGCCCGACGCAGCTTTCAGGAGCAACAATGAGCGGTATCAAGCAGGTTTCCGATGCGAGCTTCGATCAGGACGTGCTCAAATCGGATGTGCCAGTGCTGGTGGATTACTGGGCAGAGTGGT
>CAMBZS010000293.1 GCA_945872335.1 Bordetella parapertussis
GACAGCATCCGGTCGTTGGCGATGACATCCAGTTTTTGCTGCGTTTCGCCCTGCACGTTGGCACTGCCCGCGGAGCCGAGCACATTGCCCAGCGCCCCGCGCGCGATGATCGCAGCAATGCCGGCACAGGCCTGCGCACAGGTTTCGAGGATGCGGCGAAGCGCCTCGGGGGCGAGCGACGTCTGTCGATCGCACTGAATCAGATACTGGCTGAGGGTGACACGCTCCATCGCAACTCCGTAAGGGGGCAGACCGATCTGGCGCGGATTGTATCGAGACCGGAGGCTTTCAGGCGCCCGGCGCTGAACCCACCGCAAGCGCCTTGCCGATAATTTCTGCGACATCGGGCGACAGCCCGGGATGCCGGGCCACGCGAGACAACGCCTCGCGCATGCCGGAGGCCCGCTCGGGGCCGTAGCGCGGCCAGCGGTCGAGTGCACGCGCAAGCCTCGCGGCAAGTTGCGGATTGAGTGCATCGAGCGCTATTACCTGGTCCGCCCAGAACGCGTAGCCCGTGCCATCGGTCTGATGAAACTCGGCCAGATTACCGGTGCAGAATGCGGTGATCAGCGAGCGCACCTTGTTGGGATTGCGAAGCGAAAACGCGGGGTGATTCATCAGCCGCTTGACTTGCTCGAGCACCGGCGGCTCGCTGGGACAGCGCACAGCGGTTGCCTGCATCGAGAACCATTTGTCGAGCACCAGGGGCTCATCAGCGAATTCTCGTTCAAACGCGGCCAGTGACTGGTCGCGACTGGTCCCGCCCACTCGGACCAGCGCGGCAAGCGCCGCCGACCGGTCGGTCATGTTGTCGGCATTCGCGCACTGCGCCGCGGCCGCCTCGGCCGCAGCGCCCGCGCCGGCCTCAACCCACCAGCCCAGTGCCGCGTTCTTGAGCGCACGCCGGCCTGCGGAGGCGAGATCAACCGTCCAGGGCTTGTCGTCATTGAGCTCGCGATAAAGGGCAGACCAGCGTCCTTCAAGTTCCCGCGCAGCCACTGCACGCACCGCAAGCCGCGCCGCCCGGAGTGCCTGCGGGTCGACCTGATCGATCTGCTCGGCAATGAAGGTTTCCGATGGGAACGTGATCAGTGCATCGACGAAGGCGGGGTCGAGCGACTGATCGTCTAGAAGGCGCCCGATCAGCGCGGCCACCGAAACACCGGCCACCGCCGGGTCGGCACCGTTCATGACCGCGCGAACCGCCCGCAACATTCGCTGCTGCGCAGCCTCCCAGCGGTTGAACGGATCGCTGTCGTGAGCAGCAAGAAGATCCAGTTCCGCGTCGCTCCAGTCGTGCTCAATGATGACCGGCGCAGAAAATCCGCGCGCAAGCGACAACACCGGGCGGCGACCAATGCCTGCAAACCGGAGACGATGCGAGGCCTCACGCAACTCGACGAGCGCGGTACCCGCTTCGATCGACCGGACCAGCGATCGGGTGGTCTCATCAGCCGGAATGATCGGCAGTTCGGCTCCGTCGGCAGACAGTAGCCCGATCGCAAAAGGAATCGGGAGCGGCAGCTTCACCGGCTGACCCGGCGTGGCCGGTGTGTGCTGCGTCACGATCAGCTCGCAAACCCGCGCCGCTTCGTCAACGCTCACCGATACCGCGACACGGGGCGTGCCCGCCTGCGCATACCAGCGTGAAAACTGGGTGAGGTCGAGCTGGTTCGCGTCGGCAATCGCCGCCACGAAATCATCACAGGTCACCGCTTGGCCGTCATGACGGGCGAAGTACAGATCCATGCCCTTTCGAAAACCTTCTCGCCCGGCAAGCGTCTGCAGCATGCGAATGACTTCAGCGCCTTTTTCATACACGGTAAGCGTGTAGAAATTGTTGATCTCCTGGTAGGCGTCGGGCCGGATCGGGTGCGCCATCGGGCCCGCGTCTTCAGGAAATTGTGAAGTGCGAAGCACCCGCACATCGTTGATCCGCTTGACCGCGCGGGCGCTTGCAGCGGCCGACGGGCTTTCGCACTGCGCGGCCATCATGTCGGCGGAGAACTCCTGATCACGAAATACCGTCAGACCTTCCTTGAGCGTGAGCTGAAACCAGTCGCGGCAAGTCACCCGGTTACCGGTCCAGTTATGAAAATATTCATGCGCCACCACCGACTCCACCGCTGCAAAGTCCTGGTCGGTGGCCAGCCGCGGGTGCGCGAACACATAGCGGGTGTTGAAGATGTTGAGGCCCTTGTTTTCCATGGCGCCCATGTTGAAGTCGCCCGTGGCAACAACCATGAAGCGATCAAGATCGAGCTCCAGCCCATAACGCGATTCATCCCACCGGATCGAGCGCTCGAGCGAACGCATCGCATGCTCGGTCTTGTGCTCGTTGCCGGGCTCGACCCAGACCTGCAGGAGCGCCGGCCGGCCCGATCTCCTCATGAAGGTGGACTCGGTGACCACCAGACGCCCCGCCACCAGCGCGAAGAGATAGCTGGGCTTGGGAAATGGATCCTCCCAGGTGCACCAGTGCCAGCCGGCTCGCACGTGGCCGGACTCCGCGTGCGCGCCATCGCAGTCGCCTTGGGCAATAAGATTGCCGTTGGAGAGCAGCACCGGCCAGCGCGCGCGCTCTGCGCGAAGCGTCACACGATAGCGCGCCATGACATCGGGGCGGTCGGCAAAGAACGTGATCCGCCGAAAGCCCTGTGCCTCGCACTGGGTGTAGAAGTTTTCGTTCGATACATAGAGGCCGCTCAGGGCGGTATTGGCCTCGGGCGAACAGCGCGTGGTGATGTCGAGCACAAACTGCTCGGGCACACCCGCTATCACCAGTTGATCATTGGCGTGCGTGAAGGCCTCCGGTCCGAGCAGATGACCATCAATTGCCACCTCGATGAGATCCAACGCCTCGCCATCGAGTTTCAGCGGCTCGGCGGAGCCCACGCCTGCCGCGCGGCGCACGATGAGGCGCGAGCGCACCGTGGTGACCTTGGGATCGAGGTCGACACTGAGCTCGACCGCATCAATGACATAGGCGGGTGCCCGGTAATCGGCTCGATGAACCGTCACGCCCTGATCGGTACGCATGCAAAAGCTCCTTTGACCGGATCATTCTAGGCTCTCGACAAACGGGTTATCACTGGACACCTTCGCGCCCCGGGGTCAAGATTCAGCGCCTGCACTGTCTCGCCGCGCTCTGGTTGTCTTGCGCTGGCGTGCACGGGAGCTGCCAACCAGGAGGTCGTACTTGATGAAACCCCCATCACCCTTCTCCACCCGTCGTCGGGCCCTTGCCGGTCTCGCCGCGTCGTCGGCGGCCCTGTTGTCCTTGCCCGCGCTGTCGCAAACCCAGACCTGGCCAACACGACCGGTCCGCATGGTGGTGAATTTTCCCGCTGGAGGCCCTCTGGACATCCTGGCCCGGCAGGTGGCCGGTCTGCTCACCAACCTGCTCGGTCAGCCATTCGCGGTTGAAAACGTCACCGGCGCAGCAGGCGAGATCGGTGCTGCCAGCGTCGCACGCGCCCAGCCTGACGGTTACACCGTGCTGATGAGCATCGATGCACCGTTCACGATCGCACGCGCCATGCGGCCCCAGACCGGCGTACGGATTGAGGACCTGATCTGGGTCGCAATGCTGGGCACCAGCGGTCTCACCGTGGCGGCGCACCCCTCAGCCGGTGTCCGCACGCTGGCCGAACTCATTGCACGCGGACGCAGCCGGCCACTCAATTTTTCGACAGCAGGCCCGGGCAGTCCCGGGCACCTGGCGGCCGCCGTACTGGCCGATGCT
>CAMBZS010000294.1 GCA_945872335.1 Bordetella parapertussis
GGGCCTGCGATCAATGATGTGATCGCAGGCGTGGTGCCACTCATGTTCAGCAACCTGCCGGCTGCGCTTCCCCAGGTTCGCGCCGGACGCCTGGTGGCACTTGCCATCACCGACAGCACGCGCAGCCCGGTGGCCCCCGACATCCCCACTCTGGCCGAGCTGGGGGTGGACGGCGTGGTGGTGAGCTCCTGGTACGGGCTGATGGCGCCAGCCGGCACCTCACCTGACGTCGTGGTCCAGCTCGCGCGCGACGCCGCCGCCGCCCTCGCAACCGAGGCTGTCACCCGGCAGCTGAGCGCTCAGGCGATGACCGCAAGCCCGATGACCCCGGCTGCTTTCGCCGCGCACATTCGCGCCGAGACCGCCACCTGGGAAAAGGTGATTACCGCGCGCGGCATCCGGGCAGACTGAACCGACGCAGCCGCCACATGCGCGAGCAGGCGGCTCAAAGGTCGAGTACCAGCCCCTCGCTGCGACAGCCCGACACGCAGATCATCATCACCTTGTTTTCGGCGCGCTCACCCTCGGTAAGCACCGAGTCGCGGTGCTCGGGCGTGCCCTCGAGCACGCGAGTCTCGCAGCTGCCGCAAAAACCGTCCTGACAGCTGAAGCTCACCGACACACCTGCATCAAGCAGCACGTCGAGGATCGACTGCCCAGGCGCCACCGAAAACCGCTGCGCCGATCGGCGAAGTTCAACCGTAAAGCCCTGCTGTGACCCCACCTCTTCAACCGGGGTGGCGGCCGCAAACCGCTCGATGTGCGCGTTGCCGTAGCCAAGTGCCGAGCAGCTGGCCAGGAAGGCGTCGAGCATGGCGGCGGGCCCGCACGCGTAGTAGTGCGTGGTGGCGCTTCCTGACCCTGGCCGTGCACGCAGCAGCGCACCCAGGTCTGGCGGACGGCCCACGGCATCATCAAAGTGCCAGTGCACAGGCACGCCAAGCGCGGCGATATCATCGACAAACGCAGCGGCGCTGCGCGAACGCGCGCAATAGATGAATTCAAACGACGCGCCCAGCACTTTCAACCGCCGCGCCATGGACAGCAACGGTGTGACGCCGATGCCCCCGGCCACCAGCACCGTGTGCGCAGCCGCTTCGTGAAGTGGGAACTGGTTGCGCGGCTCGCCGAGTTCGAGCGGCATGCCGATGCGAAACTGCTCGTGCACCGCGCGCGAGCCGCCCCGGCTCTGACGTTCGCGCAGCACCGCAAGCACGTAGCGATGACGCTCGCGGCAATCGTTGACCAGCGAATAGCTGCGGACAAGCCCACCCGGCAGATGCAGGTCAACGTGCGCGCCTGCGGTGAACGCGGGCAACTCGGCGCCATCTGGCGAGCGCAGTTCAATACCGATCACATCGGCCGCTTCATGGCGCAGCGTATGAACAAACGTACGAATCATGCTGAGATATCCGAGGTTTCCGCTTCGATCTGTTTTTGGGCGAGCCCGCGCAGCGTCCGTCGCAGCCGGACAATGCCGAGGTCGTGTTGATAGAGGTGCTCGCGCTGGTTCGCGTCGGGCTCCATGCTTTCCATGGCGAGGCGGTCCTGCTCGAGTACGTGGAAATGCCGCGCTTCGAGACGATTGCGGTAGAGAAACCGCCAGGCGCTGCGCTGCCAGCCCGCAACCTTGCGGCACCGCCAGAAGAAAATGCCCGCCGCCTGCGGGGAGATCGGAACATAGCCGCCGATGATGGTGAAGTTGCCACCCGGCCCGCCGGTTTTCGGATAGGGGATCTCAAGCCGCATCATGTGAATGCCGGTATCAATCCATTCGGTCCAGTCGAAATTGACATTGCGCTGGCCCTTTTTTTCAAATACGAAACCGGTATCGGTGTCACGAATCTGGAAGTCGGCTGAAAAATCGCCCTCGGCCATGCTGTGAGACTGGCGATGCAAGTAGGCGCCATGCATGGGATCGATCACGTTTTCCATGACATAGCGGTAATCGCACCCCCACTCCACGTAGCAGAGAAAGGACGACCACTCGGGCGAGGTAAGCTGTTCTGGAAGCACCAGCGGCGGCGGCTCATCGCAGTGGGGATCGACCGCGTTGTAGACAAACACCGCACCCTGGGCCTCGCGGGCGGCATACATGCGGGTGGCTCGCGAGCCTTCGAGCTTGCATCCCGGACTGCCAGGCACGCGGACGACCATGCCGTCGCAGCGCACCTGCACGCCGTGGTAGGCGCAGGCAATTCGATCACCCAGCACCACACCCATGGAGAGCGCAGCACCGCGGTGCGGGCAATGATCCTCGAGCACGCGGACCAACCCGGCGGCGTCGCGCCAGAGCACCAGCTTTCGCCCCAGCCGCCGCAACGATATTGGCTGATCGCGCACCCATGACGAGGGGCAGATCGGGAACCAGTAGCTGGTGAGACCACGCGACAGGACGCGTTCGACCGCATCCTGATACACGGGGGTAGGTGCGTTCATCATTCGACTCCGTGACGATCGTTCAGGCGGCCAGTCTGCGGCAGGGGTCAGGCGCCCAGACGCGCGAGTTCGGCCTCGAGCCGCGCTGCAGTCCAGGGCTCACCATCAGGGCCGGCTGGACCTGTGTCGTTCAGCATGCTCACGATACCGTCGAGGTCGTGGGTGCCCGCAGCGAACGCGCGTTCAACGGCGTCGCCCAACAGGTTTTCGTAGGCGGTGGGCTCGGAGAGCCGATGCTGATGCATGACACTGACAAGCGAAGTGGCGTGGGCCATGAACGCGCTCCTCAGTGCGAGTGCGACTTGCCGTGCCCGCCCCCCTGCGTTGACGCAGGCTGGGGCGAGCGCGCCACCGCGGTGATCTGGGCGGTTTCACGGCTACCGTTTCGCAGTTCGACCACCAGCGAGATGGGCACCTTGTCACCATCCTTGATCTGCACCTTCAGGTCCATCAGCATGACGTGGTAGCCCCCCGGCTCGAGCGCGACCGGCTGGCCTGCGGGCAGTTCGAGCGCGGGAATGGCCCGCATGCGCATCACATCTTTGTCCATGCGCATTTCATGAATCTCGACCACTCCGGCCACTGGCGAACTGGCCTCAAGCAGGCGCGAGGCTCGCCCAGCGGTGATTTCCATGTAGGCGGCGGTGGCCTTCTGGCGCGGCACAGTGCTTCGCACCCAGGGGTCTTTGACCGATACCACCTGGGCGACAACCGGGCCGGCTGCGATCGTAAAAGCGACCGTCAACAGACACGACATAAGCCAGGGAAACCGGTTGGTGAAACTGCTTTGCATGGTTGCTCTCTGAACGATCAGTTGACCCGTCGGAAGTATAGCGGGGCACCCGCATCACCCGAGACTCGCAGCACACGAAACGCCACCGCGCAGCGAAATATCAATACTGTATTTTTATACAGTATTATTGATCTGCCATGTTACCCGCCTACGCCGAGCTCCACTGCATCAGCAATTTCTCCTTCCTCCGGGGTGCCTCACACCCCGAGGAACTGGTCGACCGCGCCCGCGAACTCGGCTATGCAGCGCTCGCCCTCACCGATGAATGCTCGCTCGCGGGCGTGGTGCGGGCCCATCTGCAGGCACGCACACACAATTTCCCGCTCCTGATCGGTGCCGAATTTTCGCTGCACAACTGTCTCGACCCTGCCCGCACTGGCAGCGCCTTTCACGCCCCTGGCACACCCGGGACCGCCATCGCTGCCCCAAGGCTGGTACTGCTCGCACGCCACCGTGATGGCTATGGGCGGTTAAGCG
>CAMBZS010000295.1 GCA_945872335.1 Bordetella parapertussis
GGCGATCAGGATCACGTAAATGATGTAGAGGCCGGCCAGCATCAAGCCGGGGAACAACGCGCCGGCATACAACTGCACCACCGAGACGCCTGCCGTGGCGCCATAGACGATGAGCATCACGGAGGGAGGAATCAGAATGCCAAGGCAACCCCCAGCGGTGATCGCACCGGCGCTCAGCTTCACGTCGTAGCCCGCGCGCAGCATCTGCGGGAAAGCGAGCAGCCCCATGAGGGTGACGACCGCGCCCACGATGCCGGTGGCAGTGGCGAACACCGCGCAGGTGAACAAGGTGGCGACCGCTAGCGACCCCGGGACACGGGCGAGCGCCAGATGCAGGCTTCGAAACAGTTTTTCGATCAGGTTGGCCCGCTCGACCAGATAACCCATGAACACAAAGAGCGGGATCGAGATCAGCACATCGTTGCTCATCACCTTGAACGCCGATTGCACCATCAGGTCCAGCGTCTTTGTGATGTCACGGTCATAGGCAAACCAGGTGAAGATCATGCCCATGCCCATGAGCGTAAAGGCCGTCGGGAAACCGAGCATGATGGCCACCACCACCAGCGCCAGCATCGCAAGCCCCAGATGTCCACGGCTGAGTTGCTCCGCGCTCAGCATCACGCCAGCCGTGCCGAGAATGATGAGGCCCATCAGAATGAAGCCGAACCACAGTTCGCGCCGGATCTTCATTTCGCGCTCCTCGGGGCGGTCGCGGCGAGCGCGGCAATGTCCTCATCGCTTACCTTGACCATCTTCTTCAGCTTTTCGACGTCAACTTCCTCGACGTCCTGCTCGCGCGAGGGCCACTCGCCGTCGCGTATGCACGCAATGCAGCGGATGATTTCAACCAGGCCCTGAAGCAGCAGCATGGCGCCAGAAAACGGGATGACGAACTTGAACGGGTACAGGGGAAGCGGCGTCGCCGAGAATGTCTTCTCGCGAATCGCGAGCGATTCCAGGGCGTAGTCCCAGCCGGCCCAGGTGAGCGCAAAGATTCCCGGCAGAAAAAACAAAAGATAAAGAACCAGGTCTACGGTTGCCTGGGTTCGCGGTTGAAAAAATCCATACAGCACATCGCCACGGACATGTCCGTTTTTGGCCAGGGTGTAGGCGCCGGCGGACATGAACAAGAGGCCATAGAGCATGATCTGGGCATTCAGCGCCCAATCGTGCGGTTTGTTCAGCGCGTAGCGGGAGAACACCTCCCAGGTAATCAGCGCCGTAAGCAGAACAATGGCCCAGGCAAACGCCTGGCCAACCCACGACGACAGGCGGTCAACCGCCAGCAGTAATTTTTGCATGGAAGACCCGCAAAGAAAGAGGGCGCCTGGCGCCCCCTCGGGATGGCCCCACCGGCCCGCGGGTGCAGCCGCCCGGGGAGGATGACCGCAGCCGGTACACACCCGCTCGCGCGGGTGCGGCGGGTGGCTTAGCGGCGACCGAAGTAGTGGTTGTAGGCCATCTTGAAGTCGACGGTATAGTCGTTGTGCCAGCTGCCGGCGCGTTGCGCAAACGCCTTCTGACTATCGAGAATCTTCTTGAACATTGCGTTCTCGGACGACTTCTTGTCCATAATTTTGTCCCAGGACGCGAGCTGGGCGCGCAGGATGGCGTCTGGTGTCTTGTAAAAATTGACACCTGCCTTCTTGAGCTCGATGTAGTCCTTGGAGTTGCGATCGACCGCCTTCCAGCTCATGTCTGCGCTCGCAGCTTGCACCGCGTAGTCGATGATGGCCTTGACCTCTGCGGGCAGCGAATTGAACTTGCTGCGGTTGAACAGGATCTCGAACTGCTCGGTGCTCTGGTGAAAGCTCTGCAGCATGCAGTTCTTCACCACGTCAGGGAAGCCCAGCACGCGGTCGGAGGAGGCGTTGTTGAACTCCGCGCCATCGATCAGGCCACGATCAAGCGCGGGGACAATCTCGCCGCCAGGAAGCGGATTCACAGCGGCGCCCATGTCGGTGTACATGTCCACCGCCAGACCCACCGTACGGAACTTGGTGCCCTTGATATCTTCAACACGCGCGATGGGCTTCTTGAACCAGCCGAAGGGCTGGGTGGGCATCGGGCCGTAAAGATAAGACACCACGTCGATGTTGATGGCCTTGTAGATCTCGTCGAGCAGTTCCTTGCCGCCGCCGTAGTAGTGCCAGGAGAGCAGCATGTTGGGGTCCATACCGAAGCCGGGACCCGAACCCCAGAGTGCGAGGGCGGAGTTCTTGCCGTAGTGGTAGGCGACCACACCGTGACCGCCATCGAGCGTCCCTTTGGCAACACCTTCCAGGAGCTGGAACGCACCCACCACAGCGCCGGCGGGCAGCACTTCAATCTTCACGCGCGAGCCCGCCATGTCGTTCACTTTCTTGGCGAAGTCGAGCGCGTACTCATGGAAGATATCTTTTGCGGGCCAGGTGCTTTGAAAGCGCAGGCTGATGGTTTGCGCGGTTGACACCATGGGCGCAGTCAGCGCGCCGGTGGCTACGGCGCCGCCAGCGGCCGACTTGAGAAAGCGACGACGCAGCGGGGTCTTGGATTTTTGTGACATGAGGGTCTCCTGGAGCGTTTTAGGGGAGGCCGTACTATTGCAGCGCGGCGGGGGTGTTCTGACGAGCCACGGAACATTATCCGAATGCTCGCCGGATGCAAAACTTATCCGAGAACGCGCCCCGGGTGGGCGGATGCCCGGTCGCGGACCGGGGTCACTCGGAAGGCCGCGGCCTGCCTCAACGACCGCCGGTCATGGCGATCAGCACGCTGCAGGGGGCGTTATCCATCAGCGTGGCACCGATCGAACCGCGCCACCAGCGCTCGGCCCATCCCTTCGGGCGGCGGTGCCCGACGATGATGAGATCGGCTTTCAGGCGCTTGGCGTGTTCACAGATCTGCTCCACGGGTTCGCCGCGCGCCAGATGTCCCTGTGCGGAAAACCCACGCTCTCGCAGCATCTGTACGCCTTCCTCGAGAACCTTCCGGTGGTGCTCGGTTTCGTCGGTGGCGTCGGGCACCTCGGAGATGACCACTTCGTACAGAACCGCCGCGGGGACCGGTTGAACCACCGCGATCAGGTGGATATCGGCCACGCTGCTGTTGGCGAGGTAGGAGCATTCGAAGAGCGCAGTCCGACCGCTCTGAGAACCGTCATACGCGAGCAGAATTTTTTTGTACATGATGCCTCCGGATCTGAGGGTGCGTCGTGGTCCTCCTGTTGGGAGGACGGGTTGCTTTACAAGCTTTGCACATGTCGGCGGCGCGAATGCTAGCCTGATTCAGCTTCGAGTCGACAGGATCTCGGCGTCCTCAAGGGTAAACACCGATCGGCGGGGGTATGCTTGCGGCTTGCCGGTTGATCCCGGCACAGATTGCCGCGATCGCCTCACCGCTTCACGACGCCCCGTTCACATCATGGTCAAGTTGTCGCTCCCTTTTCCGGGTGGTGCACTGCATGCGGTTGCTGCCCGCCAACCGGATGGATTGCGACCGGTCCTGCTGCTCCTGCACGGCGGGCACGGAAGCTGGCGCCACTGGCGGGCCAACATCGCGTCGCTGGGGGCGATTGCAGATCCCGTTGCGATCGACCTGCCTGGCTACGGTGAGTCCAGTGCGCCGCCGGCAGATGTCTCGCTTGCCGACTATGCGGCGCTGATTGATACGGCGCTTCATCAGCTGCCGCCGGTTGTCGCGGTGGTCGGAT
>CAMBZS010000296.1 GCA_945872335.1 Bordetella parapertussis
GCGCTCACTGCAAAGAAGTCGTGGTGCTGCTCTCCGCTGTAATCAAAGCCGCGCTGGCCGATCGTTGCCTTTGAAGCACGGCCCGTCGTGTTGAATCCAACCTCGACGCCCTTGACATTCCCGAACGACAAACTCGACAGCGCGGCGCCTGCGCCATCAGTGACATCGATATCGTCGGCGCGCAATACGCCCGACACCCCATCGGTTTCAATCAGCACCGCGCCTGCAATGCTGGTGACCCGCAACTGCATATCCGTTGCGCTGCTACCCGTGCTCATCAGCAGCGCCGCATCGCTGATCGCCAGTTCAGTCGCCCCGCTTGAAGCGAGCGGCACGCTGATCGAAAAATCGCCGGTCACCTGCTGACCCGCAAGCGACACTGTTAAGTCGTTGGCCGCCAACGTGGCGCGCGCGAACCCCGGAGTGGCCGCGAGCGAGAACTGCCCTGCTACATTGAGCCCGCCCAGTTCGAACGCGCCGTTGAAACTGACGGTCTGAGCAGTCACGAAATAATCGGCGTTCAGAAGTTCGCCGATCTGATTCTTCTTGGTGTCCAGGCCGACGGTTTCCGCGAGCCGCAGCCCGGTGCCGATTCCGCTACCCAGCTCTCGCGCCACCAGCTTGACCTGGCCCGCAGTGGTGGTGTTTCCGGTCTGGACAATATCGAACCAGACGTCATCGTGGAGACCGAAAAGTCCGGTGCCCCGCTCAAATTGACCGCTCACGCTGCCATAGGTGAGCACAACGAACTCGTCACCCGCCTTGGGCTTGAAACCATCGAGCAGTTTCAGGTCGATCGTGCCCGCCAAAGTAGCCCGGCCCGACACATTGACCTGATCATGGAAACCAGCGCCAGTGCCTGGCGAAGTGCCTGAAAACTCGAATTCAACGGTTCCCGCTGCAGCTTGGGTCCAGTCGCCGGACACCGTTTGGACCCCTGGCGAGTACCCAGGACTTGCAATGCCCTCGTTGTAAACCGACCCGTTGATGAGGCCCGACCCGCCCAGGACCTGTCCCTGATGAACCCTGAGTTCCGAACCTTCAAACCCAGCCCGCTCCAGTGCTGCCGCATCGATCCGAGGCAACGACACAAGGGTTGTGAGCGCAGACAGATCAAGGCGTTCATCGGTCTCCTCGACCGAGTCTTCATCCAGTCTCGGACCGGCAATCGCCTCCACCGGCAAACCGATACCGGGAGCAGACCAATCCGTGACGCCAAGCGGATCAGTGAGCGACGAAGGCAACCGCAACGCCAGGTTTGCGGGCTCGACTTCCCCCTGCGCAGCAGACTGCGGCAATACCCCTTCACTTGATGGGGCGGAGGGCGAATCGATCAGAACAGAGGCGTCACGGCGCGTGTCGCCTGAGCCCTCGGCAGCGGCCTCAGTAGCGGATCCAGGAACTTGCTCAAGGGAACCGGCCCGAAGCCCGGGGTCAATGTTGTTGAGAACGGTCGTGGGGGTTTGAGAGGCCGGAGCCGCAAGAGGCTCAAGGCTGATCAGCGAAGCGGTGCCGTCTAGAGAGGCGGAATCGAAACTATGAAAACCGGGCGCCGCGGCCTGGCGGTCGCGGTCATCCATGACGATTGCAGGAACCACAGCAGCCACCGGATCGGCCGATAGCAACACTCGAGGCTCAAGTGGCTCGACTCGAAAGGCGTCCCGGACTAGCCGTGCCAGAGCAGACTTCGACCTTCTTTTCAAGCGACCCCCGGAACGACATTAGGGGACACGGCCTGCACCGTGTCCCCATATCCTGTGACAGCCCCGCGCAAAAGGCGCAAAGCCCCCTTTTTTCCTCCCGAAGTTTAGAAGAAACCGCCTCGTTAAGGCTGATGATTACTGACGGGGTTTAAACGGTTCCGGCGATTTCTGGATCAATCCCCCCGGGCGGAACAGGATTCCGCAGGCAAAGGCCCCGCCCGGCAGGCGTTTACGCAGCGACCGAAGGCAGTTCGATCCAGAAGCGATTGCCTTGCGCGCCAGGGTGATCAAGCCCGGCATCCCCCCCATGCGTCCGGGCAATCCGCCGAACGATGAAGAGCCCGAGCCCAGCGCCGGGCCCGACGACCGCTCTGGGCCCGCGCACGTAGGGCAAAAAAAGCGCGGCCGCCTCGGTTTCCGGGATTGGCGGGCCGCTGTCGATGACCCCAACCCGCCACCCCCGCTCAACCGCCCTGATTTCAATCTGGATGGGCCCGCCCAACGGGCCATAGGTCAAGGCGTTCCCGACCAGGTTCTCGAGTGCAACCCGCAGGAGGCTCCCATCCGCTTTGACCAGCGCCTTCCCTGCCAGCGGCGGCAGGACCTGAACAATGCTTCCAGGGCGATCGTTGATGGCCAGGTCCCGCACTTGTCCGGCCAACGACACGAGGTCGATGTCCCGGACGTTGATTGGCTCCCAGTCGGTGCGCACCCGCTCGCTCGCCAACATGCGATCGAACAACTCCCGCAAACGCCCAACCGACCGCTCGATCTTGCCATGCCGTACTTCCCGGGCCGCGCTGTCGAGCGAAGGCACATCACGGAGCAGTCTTGCGCTCGCCTCGATGGTTGCCAAAGGCGTACGCAGTTCATGTGACAGCATGGCCAAAAAATCACGCTCAGACTGTCGCGCTGCCCGTTCGCCCGCCAGTTCCGCCTCCAGCGACTCGCGCTGCGCCAGCGCCTTTGCAGAGCGGGTCGCGATGCCAAAGGCCAACACGCTGAGGTAGGCGATCGACATCATTTCATGCAGCCCCTCGGTCCACCACGCGCTCGGAAGCACACCCAAATTACGGAGCACCCGAACCAGCGACATGCACGCATAGGCGCCAACCCCCGCGAGAAAATAGCCCGCCGCCTCGACACCCTGCCGCCATTGACGCCACAACGCGGCCAACACGACCGGTGCAACGGCCAGGATCACAAACTGAAATTTGAGGATGGTCTCGGAAAAATACCCGGCCAGGATGGAGAGGCTTGCAGGAATGCAGATGAGCCAACCCAACCCCACTCCCCAGCGAAACAGCTGCCGCGCCCGCAATTCAGGCCCGGCCAGGCGCACAACAAAATCGCACACGGCAGCCATCGACACAACCAGCATCACCCCATGAAGTTTGTCGGTCACCCCCGGGATTGATCGAAGCCCCATCCAGCCCGGAAGCCCCAGTAAAGACAAGAGCGACAAGCCGCTTACCAAAACAAAAACCGAAAACAGTACCCAGACCTTATCTCGAATCGCCAGCGCAACCACGAACCCCGCCAGTGCGGCAAACAGGTGTGTGCCTGCGATCAACCCGCCCTGAAAGAGTTGGAGGTGCTCGAACCAAAGCATGGCCCGGTCGTTGCGAATCGCGATCCGCGTCGCGATCGCGTTACGCGCTTGAAGCCGGATAAGGATCCGGTTTTCTCCGGGTTCGAGGCGAAGCGGAACAGTGGGAAGCAACGTCGGGGCAGCCGCATCGGAAACATGTATTTCCTCGCCGGTAGACAGGAGGCTCACGCTGCCATCGGATCGCTGGAGATGCACATCGACGTGGTCGAGAAGAGGGTTGGACAGCACCAGCCACCAGTTCTCGGAGACCGACATTGGCCTGTCGAGAGTTAACCGCGCCCAAATGACATGGCGGGAAAACCCCTCT
>CAMBZS010000297.1 GCA_945872335.1 Bordetella parapertussis
GCACGATCCAGCGGCGCGGCGTCACGCCGTTCGTTTTGTTGCCGAACTTGGCTGGCCAGAGTTCGTGAAAGTCGCGCAAGACGTCGGTCTTGAGGAGTTCGGAATGCAGGGCCGCCACGCCGTTAATCGCATGGCTGCCGGCGCAGGCCAGATGCGCCATCCGCACGTAACGCTCGCCGGTTTCATCGATGAGCGACATCCGCGCCACGCGCTCATCGTCACCAAAAAAGGCGATGCGCACTTCGTCCAGAAAACGGCTGTTGATCTCGTAGATGATTTCCAGATGTCGCGGCAGCAGGCGTCCGAAGAGATCCAGCGGCCAGCGCTCCAGCGCTTCCGGCAGCAGCGTGTGATTGGTGTAACCAAAGGTCTTGCGCGTGATGTCCCAGGCGAGATCCCACTCCATGCCGAGTTCATCCACCAGCAGGCGCATCAGCTCCGCCACCGCAATCGCCGGATGGGTGTCGTTGAGCTGCACAGCGAATTTCTCGTGGAAGCGCTCGGGCGGAATTTTCTGCACGCCGATGATTCGCAACATGTCCTGCAGGGAACAGGACACAAAGAAATACTGTTGCTCGAGGCGCAGCTCCTTGCCCTGAATCTGCTCGTCATTGGGATAGAGCACCTTGGTCAGATTCTCGCTGGTCATCTTCTGATTGACCGCGCCGTAGTAGTCGCCGCGATTGAAGATCGAAAAATCGAAAGACTCGGGCGCTTCGGCGCACCACAGGCGGAGCGTGTTCGCGGTGTTGCTGCGGTAGCCGAGAATCGGCGTGTCGTAGGGCACCCCGTTCACCACCCGGCCCGGGATCCAGCGCACCCGATGCCGGCCGCGCTCGTCGGTATAGGCTTCCGTGTAGCCGCCAAACTTCACGGCCACCGCCCATTCGGGCCGCGCAATTTCCCAGGGGTTACCGTAGCGCAGCCACTTATCGGTTTTCTCTACCTGCCAGCCGTCTACAATTTCCTGTTGAAAGATGCCGAATTCGTAGCGAATGCCGTAGCCCATGGCCGGAATCTGCAGGCTGGCCAGCGAATCGATAAAGCACGCGGCCAGACGCCCGAGCCCGCCGTTGCCTAAGCCCGGCTCCACCTCCTGCTCCAGCAGTTCGTCCAGATTGAGCCCGAGTTCGCTCACCGCCTGACGCACGAGCTCCGTGATGCCGAGGTTGATCAGGTTATTGCCCAGATGCGGCCCCATCAGGAATTCCGCAGAGAGATACGCCACCGTACGCGAGCCCTGCGCGGTGTAGGCCGCGGCGGTACTGATCCAGCGCTGCAAGGTACGGTCGCGGACCGCATAGGCCAGCGCCAGGTAGTAATCGGTTTTCGTCGCCAGCGCGGGGAATTTGCCCTGAATGTAGAACAGGTTGTCGAGGAAGGAGCGCTTCAGCGCCTCCTTGCTCAAGGCCACGCGGTCGTCGTTCAGGTCCACGTGATCAGCATGAAGGGCGGCGGGAGGATGCTGATGGCTCATGATTGTGCTCCGAAATGGCGGGGGGCCGGGAAGGGTCTGAATGGAATACTCAGGCAAGATTCATGCTGAGGAGAAGTTGCCCTCATCGAGGCACTCAGACAATGCCAGGGGTGGCCGCACGGCGCGATAAGCGTGCGCGGCGCCTCGTCGCAGTGCGGACTTACGCCGCTCGGCCTGTGTCGGTGATAGCGCACTGATTGGCCCCGGGCGCAGGTCCGCGCCGCATCGTCATCTGCCCGATGGTCTAACCGCCTCATCGACAGGTTATGCTCCGCGCGGGGCCCGCGCCAAGGAGGTCGCTTGCCGCACTCGCGGGTCAACCCACTGCCCCACTCTGGCTGAAAGAACATCCGATGCGACTTGAGGACGAAAACGAAAGCGCCAATATCGAAGACCGTCGCGGGGGCGGAGGTAGAGGTCGCGGGATCGGCATCGGCGGGATCGCCATCGCGCTGGTTGTGAGCTACTTCACCGGCATCGACCCGCGGCTGTTGCTGGGACTGGCCGAGGGCGTGCAAAACGCCCGCGAGCCCACCGCCCAGCAGGCTAGCCCCATCGATCCGGCGCACGACCCGCAGGCCGCGCTCAAATCCGAGATGGCGAAGGTCCTGCGTAAAACGGAAGTGGTGTGGAACGGCGTGTTTCGCGCGATGAACCTCACCTATGAAAACCCGGTGCTGGTGCTCTATCGCGGCCGCACGTCCACCGCTTGCGGCACGGGTCAGGCGGCGATGGGCCCGTTCTATTGCCCGGGTGACCGCAAGGTCTACCTCGACATGGCCTTTTTCGAAGCACTCAAACAGCGCTTCGGCGCCGGCGGTGACTTCGCCCGCGCCTATGTGATTGCGCATGAAGTGGGCCATCACGTGCAGAACCTCTTGGGGGTGAGCCGCAAAACGGCCGCGCTGCGCGAGCGAATGACCGCGGCGGAATACAATCAGGTGTCGGTCCGGGTTGAACTGCAGGCCGACTGTCTGGCGGGGCTGTGGGCGCAGGAAGCGAATCGCACCAGACCCTTTCTCGACCCCGAAGACATTGATGAGGCTTTGCGGGCGGCGAACGCGATTGGCGACGACATGCTGCAGCGACAGGCGCGCGGCGTAGTGGTGCCAGATTCCTTTACCCACGGCAGTTCGGCCCAGCGGATGCGATGGTTCAAGACGGGCTTCGAGGCGGCCAGCCTCAAGGCCTGCGATACTTTCAGCGTGAGGTCACCTTAAGGCCCGGGATAGCCACCGCGCCCCGCTAAAAATTGCCCGGTCGGGCGCAATGTCTCGATATAATCGACGCTCAATCTGGAGAATTTCCCCTGAACGCCAAAACCAATTGCCTCACCGCCGCCCAACTCCAAACCGGTCAGCGCTATGAAACCAGCCTGGTCTTCTCCCGCGAAGACGTCGAACGCTACTGCGCCCTCTCTGGCGACCGCAATGCGATTCACGCCAACGTTGAAGCCGCCCAGCTCCGCTTCCCCGGCGTGCCCGACATCATCGTCCCCGGCGGCTTGCTCCAGATTGCCATCACCGGCATTTTCGGCACTCAGTTCCCGGGCGACGGCAGCCTGGGGCTGGTCTTTACCCCGGAGCGTCTGCGCAAGCCCGTGTGTCCTGGCGAAGTGGTGAACGTTGTCATTGAAGTGGCCCGCATTCGCGGCGAGTTGGTAGAACTTGATGTCGCGATCAGCAACGCCGAAGGCGCCTCGATCGGCGGCGCGAAATCTCGAGTGCTGGCGCCCGACAAGGGCTATCAGGAATGGTGGGCGAGTCGGCAGGCCGCCAGCTAACCCCCGCCCCCGCGAGAACGGAGGCTTGAGGCCTCCGTCAGCCGGCACCCCGCGCCGGCTTACACTGTCCGCACCGGCACCGCTCAGAACGGGTGGTATTGATACAGCCAGGTTTCCGACAAGACCTCGTCCCCGTTCTTCAGATACAGCCGGATTTCTACCGGCTCCTCGCCCTCGACAGTAAGGTCGAACTGCGCGCGCCAATGGCCGGGGACTTCGTTGGCGATGGCTTCGGTGAACACGTAAGAGAAACTGCCGCGCGACGCCGACAGCACCGCTTCCGGCATCACCCCGTAGGCCAGCCCTGCGAGCGGCGCCCCCAGAAACTCCAC
>CAMBZS010000298.1 GCA_945872335.1 Bordetella parapertussis
CCACCGGTCCGTGGTCCATGGCGGTCGCGCTCACGCTGGTGGGCTGTTTCGCCTCCATCTATCACCCGGTCGGCATCCCGATGCTGATCCAGTCCACCCGAACGCCCGGCAAAACCATCGGCATCAACGGGTTGGCCGGTAACCTCGGCATTGCTTTCGCAGCGCTTTCCACCGGTTTTCTGGTGCAGCTCGCCGGATGGCGCGCCGCGTTCGTGGTGCCAGGCGTGATCTCCATCGTCTGCGGGCTCCTGTTTCTGCGCGCCACCACCGCCGAAACCGAACCGCCAGCCCAACGCGCCCCCAAGCTGATCGACATGCCGGAGTCGCTCCGCCGTCGGGTGTTCGCCGTCATGCTGATGACCGCGATCACCGGTAGCCTCGCCTTCAACCTCACCACCAACGGCAACGCCGAGCTGCTCAAAGACCGGCTGCCAGCGCTCGCCACCGAGCCCGCCACGCTGGGCATGTTGCTCGCGCTTGTCTACACCATTGCCTCGCTCGCGCAGCTGCTGGTTGGCCGACTGATCGACGCCGTTCCCATGCGCCCGCTCATGCTCGCCATCATGGTGCTGCAACCGGTGGCATTTTTTGCCGCCACCGCCTCTGAGGGCTGGATGATGTTCGTCGCCATGACGGCATTCATGCTGCTGGTGTTTGGCGGCATTCCGTTTTCGGATGCCATCATCGCCCGCTATATCGATGACCGGATGCGTTCACGGGTGAGCGGCATCCGGCTCACCATCTCGTTTACGGCGAGCTCCAGCGCAGTCTGGCTGCTGGGCCCGTTCGTCAAGCACAGCGGCTTCAACGCGTTGCTCATCACCCTCGCGGTCATCACCGCCTGTTCGGCCGCGGCGGCGTTGTTGCTGCCTCACAGCGCACCGCCCGCGCAAGGCGCAGCCACCTGATTCGCGGGGGGCTGCGGCCCGCGACCTCAGCCTGCGCGCGCCGCCGCCAGTCGAGACAGGAGCAGATGACTGGCAAGCCCCGCCAGAATCGCCCACTCAAGCGAGACGGTGATCGTGAGAACAAATGTGATCCCCATGGCGGCCGCACTCGCCCGTCCCTCATTGGCCACCGCCATGATTTCGCGTCGGTCGATCAGCGCGATCGCGACCATCAGCAACACGCCCGCGACCGCGGCAAGCGGCAGCCAGCGGGCAAGCGGCGACACCAGCGCAACAATCAATACGAGTGCTACCGCCGCACTGATGGCCGACAGCGGCGTGACCGCACCGGCCTCCACATTCACCCCCGAACGGTTGAACGAGCCGCTGGCCGGATACGAAGAGAAAAGCGATCCCGCCAGATTGGCGAGTCCTTGCGCGCGGACCTCTCGCGGTCCGTCCAGCGCATGGCCGCTGCGCTGCGCCACCGCCCGGGCAATCGATACCGCTTCGGCGAGCGCAAGCAGGGTCATGACCAGGGCAGGCACGGCGAGGGCCTGTAGCGTGGCCATTGACAGATCCGGCGCCGACCAGGGCGGCCAGGCCGACGTCAGCTCTGCCGTAAAAAGCAGTCCCTCGCCCAGGCCGATGGCAACCAGCGCCGCCGCAGCGAGCCCGCCGGCAATCACCCCAACCAGCATGTAGGGAATGCGCCTGTTCCAGGGCTTGGCGAGCATGCAGGCCAGCACGGTGCACGCCGCCACGGTGACGGTGGGCAGGTGGATCTGACCGATATCGCTCACCAATCGTCTGGCGGTCTCGAACACGCCGAGGCCTCTTGGCCAGTCGAGCCCGAGCAAGGTACGCACCTGAGAGTTGATGATCAGCACCGCCGCGCCAGCGGTAAAACCGACAATCACGCCATGCGGAACGCGGTCTACCAGCCGCGCCACCGGCGTAAAACCGACTGCAAACTGCAGCACCCCCACCATGAAGGTGAGCGTGATCGCAAGCTGCACGAATTGTGCGCTCCCGGGCGTGGCAAGCGGCGCAAGGAGCGCCAGCACCGTGAGCGAGATGGCATTCGCCGGACCGGTGACCATCAGGCGGCTTGAACCAAACCAGGCCGCGATGATGCAGGGCACGATTGCGGTGTACAGCCCATACTGCGGAGGCAGGCCAGCAAGCGTGGCGAAGGCAAGCCCCTGGGGCAGCACCACCACCGCACCGGTGAGACCGGCGGCCAGGTCGGCGCGCAGGACCCCCGGGCGGCGCAGGTCGGCGATCCAGTCGGGAAGAAGCGAGCGCAAAACAGTGCCTGATCAGCGGAGCGAGGACTGAAGGAAGAGCGTCCGACGCGCTGACGGCCAGTGAAAGGGGCGCAAAGAGACGTACGGGGAGTCGGCGGGCATGGGCACTTGCCTGGGGGGTCGGCAACAACGCTCGCCGGATTCTAATCGGCTGCGCACGCCGGGCTGGCCAATGGCGCACAATATCGGCTTTCCGCCTGTCGATTCGGACACCGCACCGGAGCGAGCGTTTGCAGGACCCCAACCAATCTCCACCCTCGCGCCCCGACGCATCCCCGCCACCGCGCAGCGCGCTCGCGCGACTGGCGGGTCTCCTGCCGGCGCGGCGCCGCAACCTGGCCTACCTGCGTCTCTGGTTCGGGCGGCTCACGTTCTGGCTGGGTGCGGTGGGGGTGGGCCTCCTTGCGGTGGCGTTTGCAAAACTTGCCGACTGGTTCGGCGACCAGTTCCAGCTGCTCTACTCCGAATTTCCCTGGATCCCCTGGGTGCTCACGCCGGCGGGCGGCGTTCTGCTCCTCTGGATCACCCGCCGCTATTTTCCTGGCGCCGAGGGCAGCGGCATCCCGCAGACCCTGGCCCATATGTCGGCGCCCCATGCCGAACGGCCTCACCCGCTGCTGTCGCTGCGCATCATCGTCGGCAAGATCCTGGTGGGCGCGGGCGCGGTCGGCGCAGGGTTCTCGCTGGGGCGCGAGGGCCCCACGGTGCAGGTGGGCGCATCGCTCATGCATGAGCTCCACAAATATCTACCCCGTTCACTGCATGTCAGTCGCGAACACCTCATTGTCGCGGGCGGGGCGGCAGGCATCGCGGCCGCGTTCAATACACCCCTCGCGGGCATCATGTTCGCCATCGAGGAAATGACCCGCAGCGTCGGCACCCGGGTGAGCGGGCTCATCATCATCGCGATCGTTCTGGCCGGTGTGGTGTCGCAGGCCCTGATAGGCGGCGGCCACTATTTTGGCCACATCCTGATTGCAGCGGAAACGGGCGATCTGCTGATCTGGGTGATCGTTGCGTCGCTGGCAAGCGGCGTCGCGGGCGGCCTCTTCGCCAGAATGCTGATCAAGGCGGCGCTCGGCTGGACCGGACCGATCGCCGATTTTCGCCGGCGCCGGCCGCTGGTGTTCGCAGGGTTCTGCGGCCTGCTGATCGCAGCCATGGGCTCGCTCACCGCTGGCGCCATTTTCGGTACCGGCTATGAGCCCACGCGCGCGCTTCTCGAGGGCGATGCCGACAACCTGCCGTGGTACTTCTTTTTCCTCAAGCTCGCCGCAACCTTTGTCTCCTATCTGAGCGGACTCCCGGGCGGCATCTTCGCGCCCTCGCTCAGCATCGGCGCCGGGCTGGGGCACGCGCTCACTTACCTGCTGGGCAAT
>CAMBZS010000299.1 GCA_945872335.1 Bordetella parapertussis
CCTTCATGTGGACCATGTAGGCTGGAACACACGACTCGAAGGCGAGCAGTGGGTCCCGACCTTCCCGAAGGCGCGCTACCTGATGGGGCGCGCAGAGATGGCTCACTGGCAAGACCCGGAGCAGGGTCTGCGCTTACATCCGATGGGCGCGGAGGTTCTGGTCGATAGTGTGAACCCGGTGATCGAAGCAGGGCTGGTGGACCTGATCGATTTCGACGAAGAGTTTCTTCCCGGAATATCGGTGCGTGCGATGAATGGTCACACTGCGGGCCAGCTTGCGGTGCACGTCCGGTCGGGCGGACAGAGCGCGCTCTTCACAGGTGACGCCTTTCACCAGCCGATGCAGGTCTATCGACCGAACTGGAGCAGTCGTTTCTGCGAGAACCCGACGCAGGCCAACGCCACGCGTAGCGCGCTCTTCGAGGAAGCGTCTGAGACGGGTGCCATCCTCTTTCCCGCACACGCCGGCAAGCCCCACGCTGGCCGGATCGAGCGCTCCGCTCGAGGTTACACATTCATCCCATTGAATGACTTTAGTTGAATGCATGAGGAGCCAGAAATGAACGTCATTCGTCATCCATCACGCGCCGAGGCGCTCAGCCAGGCACTGCGGGAGGTTTTGCCTGCGGATTCGGTCCTGGACGACGCAGCAAGTCGCAAGTTCTACGCCAACGACGTGTTTTGGCAGCCCGGTATCGAGCCGCTTGCCATCGTCTGCCCGACCGATACCGCCACGCTCGCCGCGGCGGTCCGGATAGCCACATCGGCCGCAGTCGCCGTGGTGCCGCGAGGTGGGGGCATGTCCTACACCAAAGGCTACCTGCCGATGCATGGTGGAGCTATCGTCATCGACTGCAGGCGGATGAACCGCGTCATCGAGGTCAACACCGATGACCTCTATGTCACGGCCGAAGCGGGCTGCACCTGGGCGGCCGTCGCGCAGGCGCTGGAGGGTTCAGGTTGGCGTACGCCCTATTGGGGGCCCTTGTCCGGCATCAATGCCACCGTGGGCGGGGCTCTTTCGCAAAACAGTGCCTTTTTCGGCTCGGCCATGAATGGCACCGTGGCCGAGAGCGTACTGGGTCTCACCGTGGTCACAGCCAACGGCAACGTGACCCAAACGGGTTCGGCTGGACGAATGGGTACCAAGCCCTTCACCCGCGAGGGAGGGCCCGATCTGACGGGTCTTTTCCTGGGCGATAACGGCGCAATGGGCATCAAGGCAAGCGCGACGATCAAGCTGATCCCGGCATCGGGTGCCACCGGTTTTCTGTCCTTCGGCTTTGCCTCGATCCAGGCCATGGCGGCTGCCCAGACGGCCATGGCACGCGAACGACTGATCGCCGAGGGCTTCGGAATCGACCGCAACAAGGCCGAGCACTCGGCGAGCGTCAACCGGATCAGCGAGGGTCTTAGCATCCTCGGCAAAGTCGCAGGAAGCGGAAAAAGCACCTTGGGCGGGCTCAAGGGCGCACTGGGCGTCGCCGTGGGCGGAACCGGGTTTCTGAAAGAGCATGCATTTACGCTTCACCTGGTCGTTGAATGTGACAACGAACATGCCTTGGCGCAGGCCTTGACGCGGGTGCGCGATCTCGCCCGGAATGCATCGGGGATCGAGTTGCCCGACTCGGTGCCACGGGTAATGCGAAGCCGACCCTTCGGCCCCGTACGAGGGATGCTCGGCCGCGACGGCGAGCGCTGGGTGCCGATTCATGCCGTATTCCCCCTGGGTGATGCGCAAAAGGTACTGGCCGCCAATCAGGCCTTTTTCGAAGCCCAGCAGCCCATGATGGACCGGCAGGGCATTGTTTACTCAGTGATGACAATGACAACCGGCCACGAGTTCTTTCTCGAACCGGCGTTCTATTGGATGGACGAGATCACGCCGCTCCACGTGGCGAGCGTCGGCGAAGACATTGTCAAACCCTGGCTGAATCGACCCGCCAACGTCGAGGCACGTGAATCGGTTGCCCGGCTGCGGCGCGCCACCCAGGAGCTCTATGCCAGTCTCGGTGGGGTCAGCTGGCAAGTGGCGCGGGATTACCCGTTCCTCGAGATCCTGAAGCCCGAAACCCGTGCCTTGCTCGAAGCCCTCAAGCACGCGGTTGACCCAAAGGGCCTGATGAATCCTGGTTCACTGGGACTTGCCCAGTGAGTGCATCAGCCAGGCCGCACTTCGTCACGATCGCGCAGGGCCAGCTTCGCTTCTGGTACGCCGGACGAGGCGCACCGGTCGTCGTACTACCGGGATTGATCCGGGCGGCGAAGACCGTGTGCGAAACCCTGGCGACAAGATTCCAGGACCACTCGTTCCATGTGTTTGAATTACCCGGCATCGGCGCTTCGTCAGTTCCGCGGCCTGATCTGAATATCGCTTCGGTCGCTGGTTCGCTGGCCGATGCAATCGCCGCGATGAGGCTGATCGGAGCACCTGTAGTCGCTTTCGACCTCGCTGCACCCGTCGCTGCCGCCTTGCCGGGTGCGTCTCGACGGTCGATGGTCGAGCTCGACACGGCCCGAAGCTGGGCGGCGAACGGCTACAGCCCGCCCGATCTGAGCCTGCGTGACGACGGCAGCCATCTCACAGCCTTGTTCGCGCACCTGCGCAATGCACACGTGCTCGACCCCAGAGGAAACCGGCGGGCAGCACGCCAGGGCCTGCCTCTGCCAGATCCTGAAGCACTCAATGAGATGGTTCTGACAGCCGGTCTCGAGCCCAGTCGTTACGCCGCGCTGTGGTCCGTGTGTCTGTCTGGCGTTGCACAGCTTGGCGACTATTCGCCCACTCCGCTCGAGGGCCTGGACCAAGCGCTTGGGCCATCGTCGGGACAGGATCACCACGAATCGATGGTACAGCCGTATCGCTCCGGCATTTGGCGGGACTATGTCGACATCAGTCGGGGGCGAATACACCTGAGAAGAGCCGGTCACGGCGGCCGACCGTTGATCGCCCTTCACTCCGCGCCGGGTAGCGCTGCGCCGCTTACGCCCTTGATCCAGGGGCTCGGCGCCTCCCGCTCCGTCATTGCTCCCGATTTCATTGGCAATGGCGAATCCAGCCGCCCGGACGCACCGGTCGATATTGCCCGCCTGGGACAGGACGTCGTCGAGCTGGCCAAAGCCCTGGGCTTGGAGCATTACGACCTTTGGGGCACCCACACAGGCGCGCTCGTCGCGCTTGAGGCAGCTCTGCAGTCACCGGCTCGAGTCAGCCGCGTGGTGCTTGAGGCTCCGCCGCTCTTGACACCGGAATTTGCTGCCGATCTCCTGGCCAATTACTTCCCTGAACTCGTGCCGGACGCCTGGGGGCTCTACCTCCAGCAGGCCTGGAACATGCGCCGCGACATGTTCCTGTTCTGGCCCTGGTATCGGGCCGAGCGTGGGGCTGCCAGACCGCTGGCGGTTCCGGACGCCCCCTTCCTGCACGACTGGGTCATGGGCCTGCTGCGCAGCGGGCGCACCTATCATCGTAGTTACCGGGCGGCTTTCGAATATGACACCCGCAAGCATCTGCCCCGTCTATCCGCCCCGACCATGCTGTGCGCCGGACCAGCGGACATGCTGGCCG
>CAMBZS010000300.1 GCA_945872335.1 Bordetella parapertussis
GAAGAAGTCTGGCGGATTGCCTCGCCGACCACCGGTCAGGTCCTGCGGCTGATGCATGACAGCGAGCAGCCGGTGGCCGCTGGCGCGCCGCTGGCCGAGATTGGTGACATCAACCACCTCGAGGTGGTGGTCGATGTGCTGAGCGCCGAGGCGGCCGAGGTCCGCCCCGGGCAACTCGTGCGCCTGTTACTTACTCGCGGCGAACCGCCGCTTGAAGGTCGCGTTCGACGTGTCGAACCGGTGGCCAACACCCGCGTATCGGCGCTTGGCATCGATGAGCAGCGCGTCCCGGTGCTGATCGATCTGCCGCCGACCGGGCCGCTCATGCCCGGCGATGGCTGGCGAGTGGACGCTTCAATCGTGGTCGAAAGCCTCACCGACGTGCTGGTGGTACCGGCAGGCGTACTGGTCCGCCAGCGCGGCCGCTGGCAGGTCTTCGTCACTGATGGTTCAGTTGCGCGCGCACGCACCGTGACCCTTGGCGGGATCAACGCGCGAGCAGCCTGGATACGCGACGGCGTGTCGGCAGGCGAAAACCTGGTCATGCACCCACCCGATGCACTGGTCGACGGAGGACCGATCCGACTCCGCCGCAAGCCCGACGCGCAATGACCGTGTGAGACAATCCAGGCGACTCAACTGCCTGCAGACCACCGCGCTGCGCACCCCGCCCGATGCTGCTCTGGACCCTCGTAGGTTGCCTCACAATCGCGGCGTTGTTGCCGGTTCTTTGGCCGCTGCTCATGCGCCGCGCGTCGGTCCCATCCGCAGCCGGCGCCGATCCCCTGGTGGCGGTTTACCGCGACCGGCAACGCGAAATCGAGCGAGAGCGGGCGGCGGGCCGCTTGACCGCCGATGAAGCCCGCACGGCCCTTGACGAGCTGGTCGCACAAATGGCGCGCGAACTGCCCGAGGAGTCCGCACCGGCAGCCACCACCCAGCAAAGTACCGGCTCTGTTGCAGCCAGAGGCGCCGCGATCGCCATCGCCCTGCTGGTGCCGGCCGCCTCACTCATGGTGTATCTCGCGCTCGGTACGCCCGAACTCGCCACCGACGAAATCACCGTTGCCGACGATGAAATCGACGAGCGCAAACTCGACCAGATGATCGCCGACCTGGAGCGCCGCGTGCAGGGGAACCCCGAGGACGGCGAGGCCTGGATGATGCTTGCGGGCGCACGCAAGTTTCGCGGTCAGCCGGCCGAGGCCAACCAGGCTTTCGAAGAGGCATTGCGCCGGGTGCCGCCCAGCGCCCGGCTCCTCGCAGAATTCGCAGAGTCGCTCGCGATCACCCGCGACGGGCGCTTCGACGGTCGGCCGTTCGCGCTCCTGGAACAGGCGCTGCGGCTCGATCCCGATGACCCGAAGGCGATCGCCCTGATGGGTGCAGCGCAATTCCAGGCTGGCAACCTGACGGCCGCGCGTGGCCACCTGAAGCGGCTCCTCGATTCCATGCCGCCCGATCAGCAACAGCGCGACGCGCTGCGCGACGTGCTCGCGCGAATCGATGCCCGGATCGCAGCCGGTGACGGCGCGCCCTCCCCCGCCGATGCCACGCCCGCCAGCCGGGCAGCAACGACCGGCGCTGAAGCCGTATCGGGCCGGGTGGAACTCGACCCTTCACTGACCGAACGCGCCAAAGCGGCTCGGACGCTGTTCGTCGTGGCGCGCAGCCCCGCTGGTCCACGCGTGCCGTTTGCGGTGCTGCGGATTGACAACCCCTCGCTGCCGCTTGACTTCCGCCTCGACGATTCGCTCGCCATGGATCCCTCGCGGCGTCTCTCGGGAGCCGACCAGGTGGTGATCGAGGTTCGTCTGAGCGCAAGCGGCAACGCCATTCGGCAGCCCGGCGACCTCTTTGGCGAATCGAAGATTGTCCGCCCCGGCGAGCAGGGCTTGAGCCTGCGCATCAATCAGGTCATCCAGCCGTGACCCCGGCAACCCTGGGCACCCGGTCGGCATCTGGTTCGCCCGAACCGGCCGAGTCCGGCCTCGCGGTCGACGCCCTCGGCTGCGTCGCGGGTTACCGTTTTCTGTTTGACTCGCTCAGTTTTCAGCTGCCGCCAGGCCGTTGGCTTCGACTCACCGGCCCCAATGGCGCCGGCAAGTCCACGCTGTTGCGGGCCCTGGCCGGGCTCGGCCGGCCCGCGGCGGGTGAGGTCCGCTGGAACGGCGCGCTGCGCGAGCCAGGCTCTGCCGAATGGCATTCGGTCATGCTTTACCAGGGTCACTCCGCAGGCTGGAAGGACACCTTCAGTGCTCGAGACAACCTCGCGCTTCAGCGGGCCCTCGACAGTGGCCTGCAGCCGGGCGACGGATGGTCAGAGATCGACGAACTCCTCGAACGATGCGGTCTGCAGTCGAGGACCAGCCTGTCATTCGCGCGCCTGTCGGCCGGACAGCGACACCGCCTGTCGCTCGCGCGGCTGGCCGGTTCAAAGCGCAGGCTCTGGCTGCTCGATGAACCCACCACCGCGCTCGATGGCGCTGGCCAGGCGCTGTTCGGACAACTCCTCTCCGAACACCTCACACGCGGCGGCTGCGCCGTGATCGCCACCCATCTGCCCATCGCCTGCGATCAGGTTGCGGTCGAACTGGATCTGGGCACGCGCAGCGGCACCGCCCCGAGCGGTCAGCGCTGATGCCTCTTCCGGCAATCACCGAACCGGCCAGCGCCTTTGGCGCGCTTGCCTGGGCCTGCTCGCGTGACCTGCGGCTTGCGCTACGCCACCGCGGCGAGGTAGCCCTGGTACTGGTGTTCTTTCTTCTGGTCGGCTCGACGTTTCCCCTCGCCATGGCACCCGACGCAGCGCTCCTGCGCGCGATCGCACCGGGCATCGCCTGGGTGAGCGCGCTCCTTGCCACACTGCTCAGCCTGCCCAGGCTCTTTGCGGCCGATCACGCCGACGGCACCCTTGAGCAGTTGCTGCTCGCGCCGGCGCCGCTCTCGGCGTTACTCACCGGCAAGGTGCTGGCGCACTGGCTCACCACGGCCGCGCCGCTGGTGCTGCTCTCCGGGCTGGCGGGCCTGCAGTTTGATCTCGACCCGGAAGGGATAGCGATCCTCGCAGCCAGCCTGTTGCTGGGCACGCCGTTGCTCACCTGGCTGGGCGCCATTTCAGCCGCCCTCACCCTCGGGGCCCGGGGCGGCTCCACCCTTCTAGGCCTCCTGGTGCTGCCGCTCGCGGTTCCGGTGTTGATCTTCGGCGCCGGGTCGGTTGAGGCAGCCAGCGCCGGACTGGGCGCCGAGGCCCATCTGTCGCTGCTTGCAGCGGGATCCATCCTGGCCAGTATGGTCGGTCCGGCGACCCTGGCATTGGCGGTTAAAATCGCGTTCGAATGATATGGCAGCAATCAACTGGTTCCGCTTCGCCTCGCCCGCCTCGTTCTACCCCCTGGCGGGCAAACTGACCGGCCTGTTCGGCTGGGTCGCGATACTGCTCGCCGTCGCGGGCCTCTATGTGGGGTTTGTCATCGCACCCACCGACGCGCAGCAGGGCGAGTCCTATCGCATCATCTT
>CAMBZS010000301.1 GCA_945872335.1 Bordetella parapertussis
AACCACCTGTCCCGCCCGGCCACGCCGCGGCTTTGCGCCCTCCAGCGTGACAAAGCTCGGACAGAACCCATTCACGCAGGAGAAATCCTTGTTGCAGGATGACTGATTGATCGCGCGTTTACGGCCGAGTTCGGTTTCCACCGGCTCGATCGACACGCAATTGGATTTGACGCCGCAATCGCCGCAGCCTTCACAAACGGCTTCATTGATGAAGGCGCGGCGGTCGGGATCGGGAAATGCACCACGCTTGCGGCGACGGCGCTTTTCAGCGGCGCAGGTCTGGTCGTAAAGCAGCACCGATACGCCCCGGAACTCCCTGAGCTCGCGCTGCACGCGGTCGAGGTCATCGCGATGGTGAACCGGCACCGAAGACGGGAAGTAGCCCGCCGGGTACTTGTCGGGCTCATCGGTCACCACCACCACCCGGGTGACGCCCTCGGCCATCACCTGCGCCACGATACGGTCGGGCGTGAGCGATCCGTCATGACGCTGACCGCCGGTCATGGCCACCGCATCATTGAACAGGATCTTGTAGGTCATGGGCGTATTCGTGGCCACCGCATGGCGGATCGCCAGCGACCCCGAATGAAAATAGGTGCCGTCGCCAATGTTCTGAAAGACATGTTCCGTGGACGAAAACGGCGCCTGCCCCACCCAGGTCATGCCTTCGCCACCCATCTGTGTGAAGCTCGCCGTGGAGCGGTCCATCCACTGCGCCATGTAGTGGCAACCGATGCCCGCATTGGCGCGCGAGCCTTCGGGCACGCGGGTCGAGGTGTTGTGTGGGCAGCCCGAGCAGAAATAGGGAATCCGTTCGATCGGCACGGTGAGCTTGGTGAGACCGCGCTCGCGCGACTCAAACTGTGACAACCGCTCCGCCATACGGCCCTCGAGCGCGGCATCGGCTGTCCCCCGCGCATCCGACTGCCCGGCACCCCACCGCTGAAGCCGCGCAGCGATGATTCGCGCGAGCATCGCAGGCGAGAGCTCACCCGCCTCGGGCACAAGCGGCGCGTCGCGCTCGTCTCGCTTGCCCGTGACCCGCGGGCGCACATCGAGCGCATACAGGATTTCCTTCAGCTGCGATTCGATCAGTGCGCGCTTTTCCTCGATGACCAGCACCTCGTCGCAGCCCGCGCAGAACTCGCGCGCGCTCACCGGCTCAAGTGGCCAGGGCATGGCCACCCGGTAGACGCGCAAGCCAATGCGGCGCGCCATCGCGTCATCGATGCCCAACTCCACCAGCGCCTGCATGGTGTCGAGATAGGCCTTTCCGCTCGACACGATGCCAAGCCTCGCGGGCTCACCATCGGCCCGACCAAGGGCATTGCGGTCGAGCCGATTGGCTCGCGCATAGGCTCGCACCGCAGGAAGCTTCCAGCGCACCAGACGCTCTTCCAGCTTGAGGAACGGCTCCTCCGGCCAGCGCGAATTGAGCCCGCCAGGGGGCATGGGGATGTCTTGCGGCAACACAATGTTCAGGCGCTCGGCCGACACATCGACAATGCCTGCGGTCTCGAGGGTGTCGGTCACGGCCTTGAAGCCCACCCAACAGCCTGAAAATCGCGATAGCGCAAAGCCATGGAGCCCGAGGTCTAGGTAGTCCTGCACCGTGGCAGGCGCGAGCACCGGCATGGAGACCGCAATGAAGATGTGGTCGGTCTGAGCGGCCACGGTCGAGGATTTCGCGCCGTGATCATCACCCCCAATTGCCAGCACCCCGCCATGCAGCGCACTGCCCGCCTGGTTGGCATGACGGAACGCGTCGCCCGTTCGGTCAACGCCCGGGCCCTTGCCGTACCAGATCGAGAACACGCCGTCGTACTGCGCGCCCGGAAAGAAGTGCAGCTGCTGCGTGCCCCAGATGGCGGTGGCTGCCAGGTCTTCATTCAGGCCCGGCACGAACCGCACGTGATGGTCATCTAGGTGCTTGCGGGCGCGCCACAGCGCCTGATCGTAGCCGCCAATCGGCGAGCCGCGGTACCCGCTGATGTAGCCACCAGTGTTCAGCCCGGCGGCGAGGTCGCGCCGGCGCTGCATGAGGGGCAGCCTCACGAGCGCCTGGGTACCGGTCAGGTAGACCTGTCCGCCATCGGCAGTGTATTTGTCATCGAGCTGCACGTCACGCAGCATCGGCTCGGCCGGCATGTTCATCGGCGTCCTCCGTTGGTCGCAGGCAATTATGAGGCTGTTACCCGAAGCCTGCTTGGCACATGTCGAACCCAGGCGCGCCGGCCCGGTTGTTGGTCAGCTGGCGATCTGGCCGCCAAGTGCGAGCGCGCCCTTCCGAAGCCGCTCGATCGCATCATCAACCCTTGCTGTATCGCCCTTTGCACCGAGTTCAATGTGCCGGCGGCTACCGTCCTCGCCCACCGATGGCAGACTGAAAGTGCGGATGCCTGGCAGCTCGCGCTCGACCGCTTCCATGAGCGGGGTAATGGTGGATTCTGCAAGTTCGTAGACAAGAAACGAGCGCTCGGCACGCTCGGCGTCGGGCCGCTCGGTGGCCAGCTCACCATCGAGCAGTGCCTCGATCATCGGCCACGCCATCACCGGAAAGCCAGGCACAAAATAATGACCGCGAATCGCAAAGCCCGGAATTCGGTTGTAAGGGTTGGGGATGATGCGTGCCCCGGCGGGAAACTCGCCCATCTTGAGTCGCTGGCGATTTTCAGGTGCCTGGGGATCGGCCGGCGCCTTGCCCTCGCGAGCCATGTCCGCCGCTCGCTGCCGGATCAGTTCGGCAGCCTCCGGGTGCAGGACCAGTTCAACACCAAGCGCCTCGGCAGCGGCCTGCCGCGTGTGATCATCGGGTGTGGCGCCAATGCCGCCGCACGACAGCACTGTATCGCCGCTGCCGAAGGTATCGCGAAGCGCATGCACGAGGCGGGCGCGATCGTCGCCCAGATACCGCACCCAGGACAGCTCCATGCCGCGTGCCGACACCAGCTCGAGCACCTTCGAAAAATGTTTGTCCTGCCGCCTGCCCGACAGGATTTCATCACCCACAATGATCAGACCCAGTGCCATGTCCAGCCTCTGCGCGTATGCGCCTGTAAGCCGCGGTGGACGCGCCCGCCCGCGGGCCGTGAACGCTCGGGAACGTCAAGCCCGTCCGAACATCCGACCGATCGCCAGCCAGTGCTGGCGGAAAAATCCCTGCCCGTAATCGCGCCCCTCAACCTGATCGCGAATGCCGGTCGGAACGAAACCAGGGCGATCGTCAGCGGTGCGGAACAGATGGTCCCAGACCGGAAACAGCACCGCGAAATTACAACCGCGCGCCGGACCATCGTGCCCAAAGTCAACCGCGTGATGCAGGCGATGAAAACTCGGGCTCACGAGCAATCGCTCACCCACCGAACCATAGCGCCAGCGCAGGTTGGCATGTTGCAGGCTCTGAAGCAGACGCGACACCACCACAATGCCGATGAACTGCCCAGGCGCCACCCCAATCGCGACGGCAAGGAGCGCCATCACGCCATCTCGCAGCAGGTCATCAACCAGATG
>CAMBZS010000302.1 GCA_945872335.1 Bordetella parapertussis
GTTGAGCGCGCGCGGAGAAATCATGCGCCTCGCCTTGAGCCAGCGCTCAACCACCTCCCAGATCGGTTCGCCCTGCGCGCCTTGCGCAACCGGCGCCCAGCCCGCGACCCGGTAGGTCTTGGCGGCATCGATCAGCTGCCCGCCCAGACGCATGTCGGTGATTCGCGACCCCGCACGCGCCCCGGGCTCGCATGCGTATGTGAGACCACCCACCCGCACCATGTCGCCGCCCTGCTGGTAGTAGGGATCGGGATTGAAGAGGTTGTCGGCCACATCTTCCAGAACGGTCTTGATGAACTCGCCCGTCATGTCGGTGACGGTGACCTGCGGATAGGTGATCGCGGTCTGATCCATGAGATGTTCGCGCGTGATGGTCTGCCCGGACAGCACAGACGTGCCCCAGCGAAAGCCTGGCGAAAACGCGATCTGGGCATTTTTTTCCTCGATCAGCGCATCGAGAATCAGCTGATCGAACGAGCCGTTGAAATTGCCGCGGCGATAAAGAAGTGCCTCGGTGGTGGCAAGCGGTTCTTCCAGCCGCGCCCGGTAGGGTGCGCGCACCCGCTCGATCAGGGCGCTCATCTCGGGATCAGGTGGCAGCAGCCTGGAAAACACCGGCAGAAGCCGATAACGAAAATCAGCGAGCTTGCCGCCTTTCACATCGAGGTCGAGCACGGCCAGGAACTTGCCGTTGGAGCCGGCGTTGGTGACCAGCGTGCGCCCCCGCGAATTGGGGACAGCAATGGGCTGCGGCACGCCATCATGCGTATGCCCACCCAGAATCACATCGATACCACCCACACGCGACGCCATCTTGAGATCGACGTCCATGCCGTTGTGGGACAGCACCACCACCACCTGCGCCCCCTTGCCGCGCACCTCGTCGACCATCTCCTGCATGCGGTCGTCCTGAATGCCGAAGCTCCACTCGGGCACGAAATAGCGGGGGTTGGCGATCGGGGTATAGGGGAAGGCTTGACCGATTACTGCCACCGCCACGCCATTGATGGTGCGGATCGACCAGGGCTGAAACACCGGATCTTCGAAGTCGGTGGTTTTGACGTTCTGCGCGAGAAACTCGATATGACCCTTCAGGTGCATGTCGATGATTTCTCTCACACGGTCAGCGCCGTAGGTGAACTCCCAGTGCGGCGCCATCATGTTGACGCCCAGAAGCTTGGTAGCGTCGACCATGTCCTGCGCGCGCGTCCAGAGCGATGTGGCCGACCCTTGCCAGGTATCGCCGCCGTCAAGCAGCAACGCCCCCGGACGCGAGGCCCGCAAGCGCTTGACCAGCGTGGCGAGGTGCGCAAAGCCACCTACCTTGCCAAAGCTCTTCGCTGCCGCTTCGAAATCAAGATAGGTGAAGGCATGGGCCTCGGCCGAGCCCGGCCGCACACCGAAGGACTTGAGCAGGCTCTCACCCACCAGGTGCGGCGCCTTGCCTGCCATGCTGCCCACGCCAAGATTGACACTCGGCTCGCGAAAATAAATGGGCAGGAGCTGCGCGTGGCAATCGGTGAAGTGCAGCAGACTGACGTTGCCAAAGCGGGGAAGCTCATAGAGTGCATCGCCCGCAGCAGCGGGCCCGGCCGATGCGGCAGTCTGCGCGGCCGCCTGCAGATTGAGTCCCGCTGCCGCGCCCGCGGCCAGCACCTGGAGAAACTCGCGGCGGTCCATGGTGCTCAGCGATTGACAGGCGAGGTGGGGTCGAGCAGCAACGCCATGACATGACGAATCTGCTCCTCGGTCAGAATGCCGGCGGCACCGAAGCGCGGCATGATGTTGCAGGCGTTGAACGCATGCGCATTCCAGATCCGTGCCCAGGTGTAGCGCTGAATCTCCACTGTATTGCCGCGGAGCTTGCCGTACTGATAAAGCGTGGGGCCGATATTGCCGTAGGAGATTTCTTCCTTCGAAATTTGATGGCAGGCATAGCAGTTGCCGCCGTTGACGGTTTTGTCGTTGTCGGAAAACTGTAACCCCACGCCGCTTTGCGCCACGCGCTCGCCCTGCTTCCAGTCGCCCAGAAAATTACCGTCCGCGGGATACTTCACCGCATCGAGCGCCGCCTTCTCAAGCGCGGCCTTCATCGGTGCCGGCATGGGCCTGGTGGAATATTCTGAACACTGCTTCTGGAGATCGTTCTGGTCGAGCCGGTCGAGCTTGGCTATGCCACGCTCCTTGAACGATGACTTCATGATGCCCAACACATCGGCATCCAACGACTGGGCCTGAACGGTCGGAATCAGCGCAACAACCAGCGCCGACCCTGCAAGAATGGTCCTGAGTGTCATGACTGCGGCTCCTTAGCGCTTGATGGCCGGTGAATCCATCTTGCCTCCCTGGGCGCGCACGCCCAGGAAAGTGATCAGGTCGATCGATGCGGGCGAGATGTAGTCGATTTCCGGGAACCGCTGCTGGCGGAAGCAGTCGTAGATGCGCCACTGCATGGTTCGCATCGCCCCTTGCGACACGCGGTAGGCGGGCCAGGTCGCAAACGCGCGGCGTGCCGGCTCGTCCTTGGTGAGATTGGGGAGATCCTGCAGACGGATGCGCTTTTCATCCTCCCCATGACACGAGGCGCAGGAAAAATCATACGGACCGCCGCGGAAATAGAAGATCTTTTCGCCGCGCTGAAAAGATGCGATTTCCTTGGGATGTTTTTGCGGCACGTTGATGGTGACGCCGCGTGACTCCTCCACAACAAAGGCCACCAGCGCCTCGAGATCGGTCTGGCGTTGCCCCGCACCCGAGTAAGGATTGCGCACTGCATCGACGCGTGCCATACCCTGCAAGGTGACCATGCAGTGAACGATCCGGGCTTCGGCATCCATCACGCTGTCGGTATCAGCGAAGTAGCGTGGCAACTCGGCATAGGCGCCCGGCACCACACCCGGGCCCTTGCCCAGATCGCAGCCCTCCATGCTCACCTGCTTCGGGCCCCGCTTGGTTTTCCAGAGGCCCTCGCCGCGCATCACCAGCAGTTCGGCGGGGTTGCCATCGCCCAGCATCTGGCGATACTTCTCAAGCTCGGCCTGGGTATTGCTCTGCGCATGCACGGCGACGGGTGCGATGCTGCCCCCGATCGCCAGCGCCGCGAAGAGCGCAACCGAAAGTCTTCGAATCATCGACATGATGGTCTCCTCCCTGTTTTTCAGCGCCCCCGGTGCAAGCCCGCGCCGGGGCGTCATGATCAGCTTGCGGTGGCTTCGTCAGTGCGTTTTTCGCCCTTGTTGTCCACCCAGCTCACGGTGATCTTGTCGCCAGCCTTGGCGCCCTTCACCTTGAACTGCAGATAGGGGTTCTTGGAAATGGCTGGCCCCCAGTGCGCTTTGAGCACCTGTTTTCCGTTCAGCGCCGCGCTCACTTCCGAGATGTACCAGGCGGGCACCAGTTTGCCGGACGAGTCTTTGCGCGGCCCGGTTTCCATCTCGTGGGCCATCAGCACGCGAACATCGGCCACGCCATTGCGCACG
>CAMBZS010000303.1 GCA_945872335.1 Bordetella parapertussis
ATATTGTAGCGACCCTCGGGATCGGGCTGTCTCGCAACCGGTGTCGGTCTGGACGCCGCTGCGATCATGAGGCCGCCCCAGCCACTTGTGATGCGCTTTCGAAGCGGGTAACCTCGGCCGCGGAAGTGTGTGCAATTTTGGTCCAAGGAAACAAACCGCAATGACAATCCATCGAATCGAAGTCGGCCCGCGCATGAGTCAGGCCGTTGTACTGAATGGCACCGTCTACGTGGCAGGACAGGTCGCGCTCGAGTCCCCAGGCGCGAGCGTTGCCGAGCAGACGCGAACAGTGCTGGCGAGAATCGACCGTCTGCTCGCTGCGGCAGGCAGCGACAAGACCAAGCTGGCCCAGGCAACGATCTGGCTCACCGACATTTCAACCTTCGACGAGATGAACAAGGTCTGGGATGCCTGGGTTGCGCCAGGCTGCACGCCGGCGCGCGCAACAGTTGAATCCAAGCTCGCTGCGCCTCAGTTCACGGTCGAGATCGCGGTGGTCGCAGGCCTCTGACGCTGCGGTTCGCGGCCGGTACCGCGCGGTGCCATGGCGGTTGGCGATTTGAGCGTTCACTGGGTACCCAAGGCCATTGCGCTTCGAAACGCTCACCCGCCCCGAATTGTCAAACGGAGCGAGTGATACCGCCATCCACCCGAATATTCTGCCCGGTGATGTAGCCCGCTCCATCAGAGAGCAGAAAAGCGATACTGGCGGCCACTTCTTCAGTCCGTCCGTAGCGTTTCATGGGAACGCTCTCGCGCCGGGCCTCGGTGGCGGGGAGACTGTCGATCCAGCCCGGCAAGATATTGTTGACGCGGATGTTTTTCGCGGCGTAGGTGTCAGCAAGAATCTTGGTAAAGCCAGCAAGCCCCGCTCGAAACACGGCAGAGGTGGGAAACATCTCGGAGGGCTCATAGGCCCAGGCCGTGCTGATATTTACGATCGCGCCGCCGCCCTGCTCGGTCATGATGGGCGCAACCAGGCGAATCGGCCGTACCGCGCTCAGGAAGTAAACCTCGAGCCCGGTGTGCCAGTCGGCATCGGTGATGTCGAGAAGGGGCGCGCGCGGACCGTGACCGGCAGAGTTGACCAGCGCATCGATGCGCCCCCAGCGTTGCATGGCGAGATCGACCAATTTCCGGACATCGTCAACCGATTGGTTGGATCCCGTGATTCCGACGCCGCCCAGCGACCGCGCGAGTGCCTCCCCCTTGCCGGACGACGACATGACGGCAATGTGGTATCCATCGTCAGCGAGTCGTCGGGCGGTCGCGGCACCCATGCCGGATCCGGCGGCGGTGATCAGGGCAACTTTTTGTGCAGGCATCTTTGTTGGCTCCGGTGGGGGGCACGGCGTACACGCTGACGCGCGCACCTGAAACCGATATTGTGATGCTTCACCGCGGGTACGCGCCAGAGTGCCTGGCCTAGCTGAGCGTCACTCGAGAATTCGGCGCCGCTCACGATCACACCGCATCTGCGCCGACTCCCCTATGACCCGCTCGCGAGCTTTACAGCGGTCAGCCTCGTGGTGAGGGGGGGATATGTGCTGGTCGGGCATCCATCGGTTGGTGTCGACTCGTTGCGCACCCTGGTGGAGTTGGCAAAAGCAAAGCCCGGCACGATCAGTTACGGCTCTGCCGGAATCGGCGGCTCCGGACATCTTTCAGGCGAGTTGATGGCCGCGGTGACTGGCGCGCGGATGGTGCATGTTCCCTACAAAGGCGGCGCACAGGCGATGGCAGACTTGATTGGGGGCCAGGTACAACTGCTGTTTGCATCAGCGCCAACTGCGGTTCCTCAAATTCAGGCTGGAAAAATACGCGCCTTCGCTGTGACCGTTCCGAAGCGCATTGCTGCCCTGCCTGACGTCCCAACCTTTGCGGAGCAGGGATACCCCGACTACGAGGCGTCGGTCTGGTTTGCCATGGTGATGCCCAACGGGACGCCGCCGGACATCGTCACCCGGGTCCGCGAAGCACTGGTCTCCGCCCTGGTCGCCCCAAGCGTTGCTGAAGCGATTCGAAAGCAAGGCTATGAGGCGGAGACGAGCACACCCGAAGCGCTCAACGCGCTCATTCATTCCGAGCATCAGAAATGGGGGCGCGTGATTCGTGAGGCGAATATTCGCCAGGATTGACCGGTTACTGCGCCTCGAGCCCCGCCCTGCCAATCTTTTGCTGCCACTTGATCCGATCTTGCTTCAGATAGGCGTCGAACTCTGCGGGCGTTGACGGGAACATCCGCGACGAGCAGCAGCTATCCATGTTTTGAATGATGTTTGGATTTTTCAGGACGCGCTGAAGCGCAGCGCTCAGCTTGCTGACGATTGGCTCTGGCGTTCCCGCTGGGGCCAGCATGCCAACGTACGTGCTTGCGTCAAATCCTGGCATCCCGACCTCGGCGCCGGTAGGAATGTTGGCGAGTTGCGGAATTCTCTGAGGGGCGCTCACCATGAGCGCCTTCACGCGCCCGTTACGGATATGCGCGAGCGCGGTGGTCACGTCCTGCACCACGAAGCTCAGTTGTCCACCAATCAGGTCGGCTACCGCTTGCGGGCTGCTTTTGTAGGCGACACCCGCAGCCGTCACACCGATATCCTTGAGGAAAGTCGTTCCGGCGATCTGGCTGATGGTTGCACCCCAGCCATAACTCGCCTTGGTTGAATTTGCTTTCAACCAACTCACGAGTTCAGCCACGTTGGACACGGGGAGGTTCAAGGGGGTCGTCATCACGTAGTAGGCTTCGATGATGCCGCCAATGGGAATGAAATCGTTCACGGGGTCGTACGGCAGCTTCTTGAAGAGAAACTGATTTGTCGTGTGCGTCGTGGACGAGGTGATGAAGAGCGTATAGCCATCGGGTGCGGCGCGGGCGACTGTTTCAGCGGCGATGAACCCATTCGCGCCCGCACGGTTTTCAACAACAAAAGCCTGTCCCAATTCGTTTCTGAGCTCTTCTGAGACAGCCCGGGCCACAATATCGGTGGCGCTGCCTGGACCAAAGGGAATGACCACCCGGACCGGTTTGTTCGGCCAGACGTCCTGCGCTGACGCGCAGGGCCACGGAGCGGACAACGCAGCAACGAATGTCGATACGACCAGGAGAGCGTTGCGAAGCAATGAGCGATAGGGTGTAGTCATCTGCACTCCTTGACGGTTAAGGCTCGGTCGAGCCACAAAACAGCGCGGTCAGATTTTTACTCAACCGGCCGCGCGCGCAACACCGGCGGAAACCAGTTGGCCGATGAAATCGTCGTTGAATCCGAGTTCTTTCAAAACCTCATGGGTGTGCTCGCCTCGGAGCGGCGGATGGCGATCAAGCCCGGCCCGCGCGCCATTAATCCGAAGCGGCTGTGAAACGGTCTTCAGTGTCCCGAACGCCGGATGCTTGTACTCGAACACCATGCCGGATGCCTGCGTGTGGGCATGATTCGCGAGTTCTCCAAGGCGATGAAGCGGCGCGCACGGGATCCC
>CAMBZS010000304.1 GCA_945872335.1 Bordetella parapertussis
CTGAAACACCATGCCGACTTCGGAGCGCACCTGGTCGATGTTCTTGAGGTCATCGCTCAGTTCGACGCCATTGACCACGATACGGCCGCGCTGGTGGTTCTCCAGCCGATTGATGCAGCGGATGAGCGTGGACTTGCCCGAGCCCGAGGGCCCGCACACCACAATGCGCTCGCCCTTGCGGACCGTGAGCGAAATGTCGCGCAGCACCTGAAAGTCGCCGAACCATTTCGACAGGCCGGTGATGTCGATGGCGGGCGTGACATCGGTAAGCGGGGCGGTCTGGGCGGTCATGATGGGCACTCCGGTTCAAGCGGCATCGGCGCTTATCGCCGCTCTCCGCGCGCGAATTCGCGCTCCAGCCACTGGCTGTAGCGGGACATTGCAAAGCAGTAGATCCAGTACACCACAATCGAGAACAGAAATGCCTCGATGAAGTATTTCTTCCAGGAAATATCGGTCTCAACCGATTTTTTGACCGCATAGGCGAAATCGTAAATGCCGATGATCACCACGAGCGAGGTGTCCTTGAACACCGAGATGAAGATATTGACGATGGGCGGAATGGAAATCTTGAGCGCCTGCGGCAGAACGATCAGCCCCATCGTGCGCCAGTAGGAAAGCCCCAGCGCTTCGGCGGCTTCGTATTGCCCGCGCGGAACCGCCTGCAGGCCGCCGCGCACGGCCTCGGCCAGATAGGCGGCGATGAACAGAATGATGGCCACCTGCGCACGCAGCAGTTGTTCAACGCGCAGGCCCTCGGGCATGAAGAGCGCGAACATGATCGAGGCCATGAACAGCACGGTGATGAGCGGCACGCCGCGCACGATCTCGATGTAGAGCACCGACACGGCGCGGATCACCGGGAGCCTGGAGCGCCGGCCGAGCGCGAGCAGCACACCCAGCGGGAAGGCAAAGCCGATGCCGAAGATGGCGAGGATCAGCGTGACCGAGAGCCCTCCCCAGCGTTCTGCCGGCACCGGAGTCAGACCGAAGCCGCCCCCCATCAACCAAAACGAGAGCACGATCCCCACTGCCCAGATGGCGATCAGGCGTTTGCGCCAGAACGACCGGATCGCCGAGATCACGAGGAGTGAGGTGAGCAGCACCGCGGCGATGGCGGCCCGCCACTGCTCTTCAAAAGGATAGACGCCAAAGAGCATGAAGCGGATCTTGTCCCAGACCACCGCCCAGCAGGCGCCTTCGCCGCGGATGGCATCGCATGCCGAGGCAGGTTTCGGGCCCCACACCGCGTCCCAGATCAGCCATCCACCGACCTTGGGCACCAGCCAGGCCAGCATCGCCAGAATGAGAAGCGTGAGCGCGCCGTTGATGGGCGTGGAGAAGAGATTCACCCTCATCCAGGCAAATGGCGAGACTGCATGCCCGTGCGACATGTTCAGCGCTCCACCAGCCGCACCCGGGCGTTGTACCAGTTCATGAAGAGCGATATCGCGATGCTGATGCTGAGATACACCGCCATCAGCATGGCGATGGCCTCGATCGCCTGCCCGGTCTGATTCATGGTGGTGTTGGCGATGGCGACCAGATCGGGATAACCGATCGCCACCGCGAGAGAAGAATTCTTCGTGAGGTTCAGATACTGGCTGGTCATGGGCGGAATGATCACGCGTAGCGCCTGCGGCAGCGTGATGAGCCGCAGCCGCTGGCCGGGGGAGAGCCCGAGCGCCATCGCGGCCTCGCCCTGTCCCCGGTCGACCGCAACAATGCCTGCGCGTACCACCTCGGCGATGAAAGCGGCGGTGTAGGTGGAGAGCCCGACCAGGAGCGCGGTGAACTCGGGCGAGATCACCTTGCCGCCCTGATAGTCGAAGCCGCGCAGCGCCGGGATCTCGATGGTGGTGGGGGCGCCCATGATGGCCCAGGCGAGCGCGGGTAGCCCAACCACGAGCGCGCAGACCGGTAGCGCAAGCGGCCACTGCTCGCCGGTGGTGGCCTGTCGCCTGCGCACGATGGCGCGCCAGACAAGGCTGAGCACGCCCGCTGCCGCGAGCGCCCAGAACGCAGCGTCCCAGCCCGGATGCGCCTCAGGCCAGGCAAACCGGAAGCCGCGCTGACTGATGAAGATCCAGTCGCCGATGCGGATCGCCTGGCGTACGCCGGGCAGCAGTTCGGTGAAGATGCCGTACCAGACCAGCAGCTGGAGCAGAAGCGGAATGTTCCGCATGAATTCGACATAGGCGCCCGCGAGCCGCGCGACCAGCCAATTCGAGGAGAGCCGCGCAACACCCAGCAGTGCGCCCAGCGTTGTGGCGATGACGATGCCGAGAAACGCCACATGGAGCGTGTTGAGCAGCCCGACCGCGAACGCATGCGCGTAGCTGCGCGTCGAGTCGTATTCGATGAGCTTTTCGGCGATCTCGAAGCCTGCCTCGCGCCCCAGGAAGGCAAAGCCCACCTGAATGCCGCGCGAAGCGAGGTTGTGCAGTGTGTTCGAGAGCAGATACCAGACGATGCCGCCCACGGCGGCAAGCAGCAGCGCCTGGTAGAGGACGCCGCGCGCGCGCTCGCTTTTCAACATGGGCGCGCGGGCGGCGGCGGGTCAGCGGATGGGCGGGGCGTACATCAGGCCGCCATCACGCCACTGGGCGTTGACACCGCGCTGGATGCCAAGCGGACCGATGTTGCGGGTGTACATTTCGCCATAGTTGCCGACCGCCTTGAGGATCTTCACCATCCAGTCGTTGTCGATTCCCTTGCCCTTGCCGGCGTCACCGGTGGTGCCGAGTAGGCGTTGAATCGGGGGGTCCTTGGACTCGGCGCGCAGCTTGTCGACGTTGGCCGACGTGACGCCATATTCCTCGGCTTCGATGAGCCCGAAGAGTGTCCACTTCACGATGGTGAGGAACTCCCAGTCACCGCGGCGGATCATCGGTCCGAGCGGCTCTTTCGAGATCGCCTCGGGCAGGATGAGGTAATCATCGGGCTTGGGCGCTTTCAGGCGGGTGGCGGCCAGACCCGAGATGTCGGTCGTGTAGACATCACAGCGGCCGGCGAAGAAGGCCTGCTCGATCTGGTTCAGCTCGGCGATCACCACCGGCTTGAAGGTCATTTTCTTGGTGCGGAAATAGTCGTTGAGGTTGAGCTCGGTGGTGGTGCCCGGCTGGACGCAGACGGTCGCGCCGTTCAGGTCGGTTGCCTTGGTGACACCGCTTGATTTCTTCACCATGAAGCCCTGTCCGTCATAGAACAGCGTGCCGGCAAAGACCGAGCCCAGGGTGGAGTCGCGCGAGGAGGTCCAGGTGGTGTTGCGCGACAGCAGGTCGATTTCCCCAGACTGGAGCGCTGTGAAGCGGGTCTGCGCGTTGGTGGGAACGTACTGAACCTTGGTGGGGTCGCCCAGGACGGCGGTGGCGACCGCACGGCAGAAGTCGGCATCGATGCCGTTCCAGCGGCCTGCGCTGTCGGGCGCGGAAAAGCCCA
>CAMBZS010000305.1 GCA_945872335.1 Bordetella parapertussis
CGAGACGGCTCACGCGCGACCAGCCGATGCCGCCGTAGACGCTTGCCCCTTTATGCACCTCCGGCAGCTTCCGGTAAATGCCGAGGTTGAGGCTCAGCGCCGTGTTGCTCTGCCCCCACTCGATCGGGTTCGCGCTCGATGCACGCCCGTAGTAGACGCCACCCGCGGTGTAGGTGTACAGACCTCGGTAGTGGCTCCAACCCAGCATCAGATCGTAATTGGAGGCTCGGTAGCCGGTGTAATCAGAATTGAGGTCGCCATAGTTGAAGCCAGGGTCGAGACCAAACAGGCAAAGCTTTTGGACGCTGTCGTAGGCGCAGCTCGCCGCCGATCCGGTCCAGCGGTTGTGACGCGCGCCATACGTGAGCATGTTCTGCGGGTTGGGCCAGTAATTGCCCTGGAGGATGGCAGCGCTTTGCCCAGGTTTGCCCGCACGCCTGGGCAGCCACGAGCCCCCCACCGACATCGCGTCCGGATCGCCAATCCATCCCACCAGCGGCGCCTTGCCGAATGAGCTCTGGCGCGCGCCGGTCACGTTCTGCAGCGTGAATTCGATCAGATGCCGCTCGCGGGAATATTGCAGGAACAACTCCACGAGGCGCGGCTCCGTCGCACCGGGTTGGTACGCAATGTTCGATTGGGTCACGCGGTTCTGCTGAACCAGGTCAGTGTTAAGGCGGTCACGCCCCAGACTGAGTTCGAAAGTGAGCTTGCCGATGCCGTCCTCAAAAGGCTTGCTGGTGAGGCGCAACGCCTCGGGCATGACGCTGAAGCCCGCGCCGGTACCTGCCCACTGGTTGGCAAGGCCAATCGGATAGCTGAAGGAATCAGAACGTGCCCAGGTGCGAGACAACTGCGTGCCGTAGCGCACAAAACCCAGATCGGGGCGGGAGACGCCAACAAACTTCTCGAACCAGTCGCGGTTGGCGAGGCCCTTGCCACTGCGGTAGCCGACATCTGAGGCGGAAAACCATTCGCCGAGGTCAGCGGTCGAGCGCCAGCGATAGCTTGCGCGCGCTTCGAAGGTGACTGCACCCTCGGTTTCATGGCTGTAGCCCAGGGCGAGTTGCTGGAGCGCAAGAGAAGACGAGCGACCGCCGAGCGTGGGGTTGCTCGGCACGGGAACGAAGGCGCTTCGCTGGTCGTACTTGTAGAGCGAATCGTTGGGGGAAATTTGTCTCGGGGTCTCGGATGCGCGAGTGGCCTCAACCTTCACGAAACCCGAGATTTCCCAGGTGTTGCCCTTGGTGTCCTGAAACGTTTCAGCCTGGCTGCCAAAGGGCAGCACGAAGCCGAGCATGAGGGCGGCGCGGCGGGCAAAGCGCATGCGGTGTCTCCGGGATCGAATGGTTTTAGAGGTATCCAGCGCGTTTTTGAAAGCGCTTTCAGAAAAGTGTCTCACAGGCGTTGAAATGCTGTCAACAGTCAGTTCGTTGTCGGGGCACCCTGCTCCTGCCGGCAAGGCGAATGCGCCGTGGATCGCGGCTGCGGCCGGTGTGCGGCAGATCGAACGACGGGTCGTCTGAAGCGATTCCGCTCCGGGAAAAGGCAGGGTTCCGCGCTCCGCGCTGACCTGCCCCAGGGGCAGGAAGGGGCTGGAAAAGGTAGGCTGGGCTGACCGATGGTCAACCGACCGCGCTTTCCACATCCGTCATCGGCGAATGACGAACGTCAGTCCCCTTGACCACGTAAATCACCGCCTCGGCAAGATTCTTGGCATGGTCGCCGATTCGCTCCACTGCCTTGGCCACAAACACCAGATCAATGCAGGCGCTGATGGTGCGGGGATCTTCCATCATGTAGGTGATGAGTTTGCGAAGCAGGCCTTCGAACTCGTTATCGATCTGACGATCCTGCTTGATCACCTCGAGCGCCCCCAGGGGGTCCAGACGCGCAAAGGCATCGAGCGCCTTTCTCAGGAGCTCGACCGCCATTTCCGCTTCGAACTGCAGGTCGTTCACGGGGAGCCGCAACCGCGTGGCGAGCCCCACGTCGAGCAGGCGCTGAACCACACGAGCAGTACGCGCCGCCTCGTCACCCACCCGCTCGAGGTTGGCAATGATGCGGCTGATCGAGATGAGCAGTCTCAGATCACGCGCGGTCGGCTGTCGCAGGGCGATGATGCCGGAAAGCTCGCGGTCGATTTCAACTTCGAACCGGTTCACGCGCTGCTCTTCCCGAAGGACCTCGGCGGCTGCTTCACCGTCGAAAGCCGTCATGGCAGCCACCGCCTTGATGACCTGGCTTTCGACGAGCCCGCCCATTTCGAGCACGCGTGAGGACACCGTGCTGAGTTCAGCGTCAAACTGAGTAGAAAAATGTTTATCCACAATCACCCCCCAGCCACAGTATCAACCACACGGCTTGCGTTCGAGGATACTTTCAACAGGGTTTCTCGGATGCGTCAAGAAACATCAATCGCCCGGAGGGGTGGCTCGCGCTCAGGCGACGTTTCGAATCGGTTCGGTTCGACGCTGGCTCCGCGCGATCGCCGAGTTGACCCGCGGCATGACTTCCTGTGCCATCAGCTCCATGGAGCGGCGCGAGAGCGCCGGATCAACCTGATCCATGCCCGCATAAACGATCTCGCCGAAATCCCCTGCCTCTTCGCGCAGCGCAAGGATCTGGTCGACCACCTGATCGACCGTGCCGCAGAGCACCAGATCGTCCAGCAGTCGATCGAGCGTGAGTGCGCTGTCGTCTTCGTCGGCGTGCCGCTTGAAGATGACGTGGCGCTTGGAGAGCATCATCTTGGTGAGCATCTGCCGGTAATAGTACCGGTAGGGGCTACGTGCATCGTCCTTGCCGTAGGCCCGCGCCGTGGCTGAGTCCTCGGCCACAAAAATGGTGCGTGCAACGCGCCAGTCTTCGGGGTTGGCGGCAACACCTGCCGATGCCTTGCCTTCGGCGTAGTTCGTCCAGTGGCTGGCGAGCCAATGCGAAAGCAGGAAGTTGGCCGACATGGGGTGAAAATCGCGTTTGCCCATGAGCACCACACCCTTGGAGGCCGGCGCCACCACGGTGCCCACGATCTCGGGCCGCGGTTTCTGGTAGGGCTTCATCATCACCCCGCGGCCGATCTCTGGCACCCGGGTCTTGCGGGTGGAGACCTTGAATCGGTTGTCGGGGAAATCGATATCGTAGGGCGGGTCGCGTTCCCAGATTGCAAGGATCACATCGATTGCCTCAGCAAAAATCCGGTTGCGATCCTGGTCGAGAATGCCGAGCGCCTCCGCATCCGAGGCCAGAGCGCCGGGGCTCACGCCAAAGATGAACCGGCCCTTCGAGAGGTGATCGAACATGGCCGCATGCGCGGCCACCAGCGTGGGGTGCGTGTGAGACAGGTTGGACGTGCCCGAACCCAGCCGGATCTGCTTCGTTTCACCAATCAGCGTGGCGAGAAAGATAAAACTG
>CAMBZS010000306.1 GCA_945872335.1 Bordetella parapertussis
GCCCGAGGCGGTTCGTATCGTGGCGGGTCGCGCCAAGATCGAAGCTTCCGGAGGCATCCGGATTGACACTATCCGTGCCATCGCCATGACCGGGGTTGACTACATTTCGACCAGCAAGATCACCCAGAGCGCGCCAGCGGTCGATATCGGGCTGGACGAGTGACAGCGCCTGCCCCGCCTGTGTCGACAGTCTCGGACGCAGCAGCGCATGCCCCGGCCGGCACGCTCTTCTACATCGTCGGCGCAAGCGGGGTCGGCAAGGACAGCCTGATTGACCTGCTGCGGGCGCGTCTGCCAGCGCGTCGCTTCGTTTTCGCCCGGCGCGTCATCACGCGGCCCTCGGAAAGCGGTGGCGAAGACCACGAAGCCTGCACCGAAAGCCAGTTCCTCGAACGCGAAGCACGCGGGGAGTTTCTACTCAGCTGGCAGGCGCATGCGCTCCGCTATGGCCTGCCCGCGACACTCCGTGGTGATCTGGCGGCCGGCCGCCATGTCATTGCCAACGGCTCGCGCGGCATGGCAGCCGTACTGGCACCGCGCGTACCGAGACTGGTCGTGATCGAGATTGATGCGCCGGCCGAACTGGTTGCGACGCGCCTTGCCGCCAGGGCGCGCGAGTCGGCCGATGACATCAGCCAGCGCCTGGCCCGCTCGCGCCCCCCGTATCCCGCCGCGCTCAAGGTCGTGCAGGTCATGAACGACGGCGATCTGCCAACCGGCGCCATTCGGTTGCTCGATGCGATCGTCTCGAACTTGGGCGATCGACGGTCGGGCGACACAGCGCCCGCGACCCGACATGCGCCCGCCGGTCCAAGCGCATCCGCCGCCCGGTTGCTCGGCGCCAAGCTCGCCGGCCGGCGACTCGACCAGGCGGCCTGGCAGGCGCTGCTCTCCGCGGTCATCGACGGTACGCTCGACGAGGCGGCTCGCAACGCGCTCCTCATTGCCTGCGCCAATGATCTCGACGACGATGAACTCGCCTGCGTGGCGCGCTGGCGCTGCCGGCTCATGCCCCGCGTCGAATGGGGCCGCACCCCGGTCGTCGACAAACATTCGCTGGGCGGCACGGCCGGCAGCCGGGTCACAATGGTGGTGGTGCCAATCGTCGCCGCGCATGGCCTGCTGATCCCGAAAACCTCATCGCGCGCCATCACCTCGGCGGCAGGTACGGCCGATGCCATGGAGGTACTCGCCCGGGTGGATCTGACGCCCACCGAACTTCGCGCGGCCGTCGAGCGGGCGGGCGGCTGTATCGCCTGGAACGGCAAGCTCAATCACTCGGTACTCGACGACTCCATGCATCGGCTCGAGCGCCAGCTCGGGCTCGATACGCGGCGTTGGTCGGTGGCCTCGATCCTGTCGAAAAAATGGTCTGCGGGCTCCACCCATGTGGTGGTCGACATCCCATACATGCCCGACGGCAAGGTGGCCACGCTCGAGGAAGCACGCGCCCTGGCCGCCACGTTCGATCGGTTGGGCGCCCAGCTCGGCATGACCGTTCGGGCCTACCCCAGCGACGGATCGGTACCGATCGGTCGCGGCATCGGGCCCGCGTTGGAGGTCCGAGATGTGCTGCAGGTGCTCGCCTGCGACCCGCTTGCACCGGCCGATCTGCGTGCAAAAGCCGTGCTTTTTGCGGCGCGCATTCTTGCGCTGGACCCTGGCGTGGGCGATGTACGCCGGGGGGAGCTGCGCGCGTTTGAACTGCTTCAAAGCGGTGCGGCCCAGCGCGCAATGCAGGCGATCATCGAGGCGCAGGGCGCGCGGCCCGAAGCCGATACGCCACGGCTTCATTCCCACCCGATCACCGCCGATCAGGCCGGACGGGTGCTTGCGATCGATGCGCGCAGAATCTCCGCAATCGCCCGACTGGCCGGCGCACCTGCTGACCCCAAAGCGGGCGTTGATCTCGCATGCGGCCGGGGCGACACGGTGGCGCGCGGCGCGCTCCTTTTTCAGGTGCAGGCGAGCCAGCGTGATCGTCTGGCCGACGCGCTTGCCGCTGCGCAGGCTGACCCGGGTATCCGTCTGAGCCCCGCTTGAAGCGGGACGAACGACCAGAAGGCCCTACTCGCGGCGGGCGCCTGGCTGCGGACGCTTGCCCACCGTCACGGTCACCTCAAGTTCGCGACCCTCACGAACCAGCTTCAAGCGAGCACGCGCCCCCGGTACCAGTCCGGCGATGGCATTGAGCATGGCCGTGGTGCCGTTGACAGCCTGCCCCTCGACAGCCACCAGAATGTCGCCGGGTCGTACGCCCGCCCGCTCGGCCGGACCGTTCCGAATGACCGAAGCGATCAGCGCGCCGCTGCGTCGCGCGAGCCTGAATGCCTCCACCAGTTCCGGGGTCAGGTCCTGAGGCTCGACACCGATGTAGCCACGCGTGACCGACCCATCGCGAAGAATCTGTTCCAGCACCAGACGCGCGGTGGAGATTGGTGTTGCAAAGCCGATGCCAAGCGACCCCGGCGCACCACTTCGCGAGTAGATCGCGGTGTTGATGCCAATCAGCCGGCCACGAACATCGACCAGCGCGCCGCCCGAATTGCCGGGATTGATGGCCGCATCAGTCTGGATGAAATTCTCGAACGTATTGATACCGAGCTGGCTGCGGCCCAGCGCACCGACGATGCCCATGGTGACCGATTGCCCGACACCAAATGGATTGCCGATTGCAAGCACCACATCGCCAATTCGAAGCGACTCGGAATCGCCGAATTCGATTCCCGGCAAATCACGCCGCTCGATTTTCAGCACCGCCAGATCGGTTTCCGGGTCGCTGCCGACCAGCCTTGCGCGTTCGCGCGCGCCGTCGGCAAGCAGCACCACGATGCCGTCGGCAGACTCGACCACATGGTGGCTGGTGAGGATGTGGCCGTCGCGGCCCACCAGCACACCTGATCCGAGATTGCTCCACGGCTGTCGATCGGGCGGCACGGGCTCACCGAAAAACCGCCTGACCGAAGGGTCGGTCATGGGGTGACCGGGAGGCAGACGCCCCGCGCGTGTGGTGTGGATATTGACCACCGCAGGCATCGCCCGCTGCGCGGCCAGCGCGTATGACACAATCGCCGCCTCACGTGGCGCCTCGGTTGGCCCGCTCACCCCGCCGGCCGCGCCGGTCAGTGTGACCGGCCACGACAGCCGTCGCGGCAGCCACTCGGGACGCAGCGTCGCGACCACGAAAACGATCGCAAGCACAACGACGACCGTCTGCGCAAACAGCAACCAGAGTTTTCTGATCATGAAAGTCGAAACAAACACGGGCGGCACGGCCACCCGATCAGGTGTGAGAAGCGTGAGCGCACGGACGCTCGGCGACTGGCTGGACGCCACGCTCGAGACCAACCGCTTCAAGGATTATTGCCCAAACGGTCTGCAGGCGGAAGGAACGCGCCCGATTCGCC
>CAMBZS010000307.1 GCA_945872335.1 Bordetella parapertussis
TCCGTTGTCCGACAGCTGATCGGCGCCGCTGACGTCCTCATCGAGGGCTTCCGCCCTGGCGTGATGGAACGACTGGGACTGGGGCCCACCGAGTGCCTGGCCCTTCAACCCAAGCTGGTGATGGGACGGATGACCGGCTGGGGCCAGGACGGGCCGCTGGCGCACGCAGCCGGTCACGACCTCAATTACATCGCGCTCACCGGCGCGCTCGCCGCGATTGGTCCGTCAGATCACCCCCTGCCGCCTCTCAACCTGGTTGGCGATTTTGGGGGCGGCGGCATGTTGCTCGCGGTGGGCATTCTGGCCGCGGTCATTGAGGCCGGGCGGTCAGGCAAAGGCCAGGTGGTCGATGCCGGCATGGTTGACGGGGCTGCGCTACTCATGGCGAGCACCTACGGCATGCGGGCAGCGGGCCTCTGGAGCGACCTGCGCCAGAACAATGCGCTCGACGGCGCAGCCCCCTGGTACAGCGCCTACCGGACCGCGGACGGTGGCTTTGTCACGATCGCCGCAATTGAGCCCAAGTTCTACGCCGAACTGCTCGCTCGGCTCGAGCTCGACCCCGCCACGCTCCCGGCTCAGCATGACCGCAAGCGCTGGCCCGAACTTCGCCAGGCGTTCGCCGACACCTTTGCCCGTCACACCCGAGCCGAGTGGGTTGCCCGCCTGGAAGGCACCGATGTCTGCTTTGCGCCGGTGCTGGGCATGGACGAGGCGGCAGCGCATCCCCACAACGCCGGCCGCGGCACACTGGTTGAACAGGATGGCGTGGTGCAACCCGCACCTGCGCCCCGGTTCAGTCGCACACCCTCGGCATTGCGGGGCGGATCGCCCGCGCCCGATGCCGATCGCGAAGCAGTCCTGCGCGACTGGCAGATCAGCGCCTTAGCCACCGCCTCGATCGGGCGCCTGGCGTAGACTGTCCGGGTCGCCCCGCCCTGCATCGGAGCCTGTGAGTTGAACGCCCCCTATCGCCCCCTTCCCCTCAAACAGTTGCTGCTCTGTGGCGCAGCCATCGTGGTGCTGACCATGGGCGTGCGCCATGGCTTCGGACTGTGGCTGCAGCCCATCACGCAGGCACACGGCTGGCTGCGCGAAGACTTTTCCCTCGCCATCGCCGTGCAGAATCTGGTCTGGGGCCTCGCGGGCATCTTTTCCGGCATGCTCGCCGACCGCTTCGGCGCGTTCAGGATCATCGCGGGCTTTGCGGTGATCTACGCGCTGGGGCTGGTTGGCATGGGCTTCACCGACACGCCGCTCATGTTTTCGCTGAGTGCGGGCGTGCTGATCGGAATCGCGCAGGCGGGAACCACCTACTCGGTCATCTATGGCGTGTTGGGCCGGAACATTCCTGCCGACCGACGCGCCTGGGCCATGGGCGTCACCGCGTCCGCGGGCTCCTTCGGCCAGTTTGCCCTCATGCCGCTCGAAAGTTGGCTGATCAACACGGTGGGCTGGCAACTCGCGCTCGTCTGGCTGGGTGCGGCCATGCTGCTCGTGGTTCCGCTGGCCTTTGGCCTGCGCGAACCGCAAATCAGCCGTTCGGGCAGCGGGCAGCCACAGCAGACCATCGTGGAGGCGCTGCGCGAGGCCTTCGGCTACCGGAGCTTCCAATTGCTCATGGCGGGCTATTTTGTCTGTGGCTTTCAGGTGATGTTCATCGGGGTCCACATACCGAGCTACGTGAAAGACCACGGGCTCGATCCACAGGTGGCAAGTTTCGCGCTCGCCCTGATCGGTCTGTTCAACATCTTTGGCACCTACACCGCAGGCTCGCTCGCGCAGCGTCTGCCCAAGCACAAGATCCTCTCTGGCATCTATTTCGCCCGGGCCATCGGGATCGGCGCCTTTTTGCTCGCGCCACCGTCGCCGGCGAGCGTCTACCTGTTTGCCGGCTACATGGGTTTCCTATGGCTATCCACAGTGCCGGTCACCACCGCGTCGGTTGCGCAGATTTTTGGCGTCGCGCACCTGTCCATGCTGGGGGGCTTCATCTTCTTCAGCCACCAGGTGGGCAGCTTCATCGGCGTGTGGCTGGGCGGCTGGCTTCATGACCATACAGGCAACTACGACCTCGCCTGGTATCTCGCCATCCTCCTGGGTGTGCTGGCCGGGCTGGTCAACCTGCCCGTCAACGAAAGTCCCATTCGGCGCACGCGGGCGGCCGCCGCATGACCGCGTTTTCCCTGCCCCTCATCGGTTCGCTCCGCAGGCGACTACTGGTACGCATGGTCGCCGCGGCTGCGCTTGCGCTCGCGCTCTTTGCAATCACGTCGGCCTATCTCGAACCTGGATTCGTGGTGACCGTGGCCAACCAACTCTGGACCTGCTTCTGAACAACGGGCGTTGGCGGTGCGGAGCGAAATGCGTAGCGGGACGGCGAAGGGGGTCGCGCAGGTCATCCCGGCTCGCGCGAAAACGCTATAAAGTCGCGTCTGCTCGGCCTCACGAACGAAGACTGCCAGCCGGGCCAGGCGGGCCAACCCCACCTCGAATTTTTTGTCACGGAGACTTTCATGAATACAGCCTTCAGAACCCTTGCACTCACCGCGGCGCTCGCTGCTTCGGGCCTCGCCCATGCACAGGACATCCGCATTGCCAACATCGTTGAACTGTCAGGCCCGGGAACCACCGCGGGCACGCTGTTCAAGAACGGCGTGGAACTCGCGATCAAGGAAATCAACGCGTCAGGCGGCATCCTGGGTCGGAAGATCACCTACACCACCGAAGATACCCAGACCAACCCCGGGGTCGCGAAGGGCCTCACCCAGAAGGCGGTGGACAACAATGCCTTCGCCATCTTTGGACCGGTTTACTCGGGCTCGATCATGGTGTCAATGGCGGAATCGCGGCGTGCCGAGGTTCCCAATTTCACTGGTGGCGAGGCAGCTTCGATCACGCAGCAGGGCAACCCTTACGTATTTCGCACCTCGTTTGGCCAAACCATCGCCTTCCCCAAGCTCGCGCGCTTCATCAACGAAAAAGCCAAGACCGTCGCAATCATTTACGTGAACAACGACTTCGGTAAAGGCGGCCGCGATACGCTCGTGAAGCTCATGGCGAACTCGCCCACCAAGGTGGTGGCCGACATATCGACCGATGCGGGTCAGGTCGATTTCTCGGCTGCGGTGCTGCGCGCCAAGCAAAGCGATGCCGACGCGATCTTCGCCTACACGAACGAGGAAGAGTCGGCACGGCTGCTGCGCGAACTGCGCAAACAGGGTGTGAAGAAAATGGTGATCGGCGAAACCACGCTCACTGGCCAGAAGGTGGTCGAACTCGCGGGCGAAGCGGCCAATGGCGCGCAGGCTCACGTCGGGCTCACCATCGATGCGCCACAACT
>CAMBZS010000308.1 GCA_945872335.1 Bordetella parapertussis
TAAGCGGCGCTCTTCTCGCTCACGGAACTGATAATGCCGTCCTTCAGCAGCTCGCTCATGAGCGTGCGGGCGGTCCGTTCGCCCAAGCCTGTAATGACGCTTGCCTCGCCGCGCGCAATCTCGCCCCGATGGAAGATTTCGACGAGCAGGGTTCGATGCAGCTCGGGACTTCGGTTTGCAGGTCGGCGGGGGTCATTTACCGATATCAGGGAAGCGCCAGGTGCCTGCCTACAAAAGAATTTCCAGTTCTTTGCGGGTCGACCGTTGCCGATGTGGGTTGCCGATCTTCAAAAGGTGAGGGAGCAGCGACGCGTCGATCGCTCAGCGGGCATCAAGCGAGTGGTACGCCTGCTTCGATTTCAAATTGATTGGAGACACGGAGAGTCGCCCGGTGATCGGGTCGACGTGGGGATCTTCGAGAGGAGTAAATTGGTGGCTACGGGTGGACTCGAACCACCGACCTCAGCATTATGAGTGCCGCGCTCTAACCAGCTGAGCTACGTAGCCATCCTGTCGAAAGTAGCGTCGTCAGGCCTCTGGGGATTGAGGTGAACTGGCCGACTCAGGTAGTGATTGGTGCCGTCGGAATGTGCATCCTGACGGTGCTTCCGAATTGCCGGAAGCGAGTTCACCTGCCTGTGAATTTGAGGCGCGGGATTGTCCGGGGTGCCTCCCGGACTGTCAAGGAACAAAATCAGTCCTGCTCCGGGTAAACGTTGTAGACCACGATCGATTTGCCACTCACGGCAATGAGGTGCTGTTCTTCCAGCGTCTTCAGCACGCGTCCCACCATCTCCCTTGAACATCCAACGATGCGGCCCAGTTCCTGACGCGTCACCCTGATTTGCATGCCATCAGGGTGGGTCATCGCATCGGGCTCTTTGCATAAATCCAGCAAACTTCTCGCGACCCGACCCGACACGTCCATGAACGCCAGATTGCCCACCTTACTGTTCATGCGGCGCAGGCGACTGGCGAGTTGGCTCGCGATCGCGAAGAGCAAATCCGGGAACACGCTGGGCAGGCTTTTCACCTTGTCGTAGCTGATATAGGCGATTTCGCAGGCCGTTTTGGCCCGCACCATGGCGCTGCGACTGAGGGATTCGTTGAACAGCCCGATCTCGCCAAAGAAATCACCCGGGTTGAGGTAAGCCAGCACCAAATCGCGGCCGTCTTCCTCTTCCAGCAATACGGTGACCGAGCCTTTCACGACGAAATAGAGATCTTTCGAGGGGTCGCCCTGCCGGATGATCACGCTTTTGGCAGCAAACTGCTTGCGTTGGCAGTGGCCGAGAAAATTCTGAATGGGGAGGCTGGCAAGCGGCTGCGGTTTCGGTGCTAAAGCCATCACGGTTTCTCCTTGGCAATGAGTCGCGATTCAATGGCAAAGCGCGAGTCAGCATTTCCCGCTGAAGCGCACAGGCGGTTAAAGTGTACGGCCTCGTAAGCCAAGGCAGTCAACGCATGAAAGCAACGATTAAATGGGTGGATGGCGTGTCCTTTGTGGGCGAGTCCGAAAGCGGACATGCCGTCGTGATGGACGGCCCCCCGGACGCCGGCGGTCGCAATATCGGCATGCGCCCGATGGAGATGGTGTTGGTCGGAATGGGCGGATGCAGTGCTTTCGACGTGGTGACCATCCTGCAGAAAGCGCGTCAGGCGGTGAGCGACTGCCGCGTGGAACTCAGCGCAGAGCGCGCGGATGAGATTCCGAAGGTCTTTACGAAAATTCATGTGCACTTTGTGGTCAGCGGCACCGGACTCAAGCCCGCACAGGTCGAGCGGGCGGTAAATCTGTCGGCCGAAAAATATTGTTCGGCCTCTATCATGTTGGGCAAGACGGCTGTCATTACCCATGATTTCGAGATTATCGAGTCGCCTGCGCCCTGAGGGGCAAGTCGGCGGCGCCTTCACCGCGCCGCGCTCGCACCACCAGCCCCAGACTATCGTCACCCCGCTGCCAGGTAGCGGCGCTCCACTGGAAGGGGAGGTCTGGCATCGCGCCCACTGAGTGTTCTTGCAGTTTTCGCCCGAGCTCCTGCGCGGCCAGCGCGGTGGTTTCAGGCAGCAGCACCAGAATGGTCGCGTTATCCCACCAGGCGGTGGTGTCTACCCAGCGCAGCTGTTCGCGGAGGAATCGCGCCAGGGCGCGCAAGGTTTCGGGGCCCGTATCTTCCGGCACCGAGACCAGCATGCAGGACAAGGGATTGCCGTAGCGCCTGCTCCTGGAAATCTCGAGGTCCATCCGCTGTTCGGCGGTCGCCTTGGGCAGAATGCCGATCTGCGAGGTATCGAGCCGGGAATCCAGCATGGGGAGACGGAGCAAATCTGCCTCGACCCCAAGCGGGCGTAAATCCCTGACCGTCATGCCGTCGGTGCCTCTGCCCTGCGGATCGAGCTCGGCGACCGGGCGGCCGCAGCAGGTGTCGCGCGAAGCGCCAATCCGGCCACAAAACGCCGCATTGGCCCAGGCAATCAGCCCGTTCTCGTCGAGCAAGGCGAGCCCTTCCGACACACTGTCCAGCAACAAATCAGCAAGCTTGGGAGGCAGTTCGATCATGGCGGGCTCTCTTCTAACCGAACTCGCGTAGCGGCGATGTCCAGCGCAAACTTTAGCCGGCCGCCCGGAACCAAAGCATCGCCGCCACAAGGACTTGGCGCCGATCAGTAGAGCAGCACACCGTTGCAGTCCTGGACGTTGCCCGCAATGTTCCAGATGGCTGGCTGGCTGGTGGTGTCCACACAGTTTGCGGCGGACTGCGCAAGCTCCCCGAGTGCGGCGCCGCTCGTGCTTGCCTGACGCAAGGCGCCGGTTTGTGGCAAGCCATCATCCAGCTTCACGTCCAGTTCGCGCAGCACGTTGACGGGAATCCCGCGCCCCAGCACCAACAGCTGCCGCTCGGCGGGCGTCGCCAAATCGAGATAGGCGTCGGACCGCGTAATGAACATGAAGCCGTTGAAGGCGTTGCGGGGCGCCCGGTCGTTCTGGGCGGCGGTCGGCGCCGCACTGCCCCCAACGTAGTTGCCTTGCAGAAAACCGCTCCGGGCGAGTTGTTCCCAGGCGGCCAGCGGCTCGCTCCATTCGCTGCCGTTAGCGGTGTCGATGCGGCCGTTACCGTTGCCGCCGGTGCCGACGCCGGGCACGGCCTGAGTGGCCAGCGCCGCCGGCCAGTCGCCCGGAACCTGACGATAGCGGTCGATAAAGCCGTGATAGGCCGCCTGAATGCTGGTCGCCTGATCGGCCAGATTGCGCACCCTTGCGCTGGTAATCAGCTCCTGCCCTTTGAGCACGCCGCCCAACAAGAGCCCCACGATCACCAGCACGATGGCGATTTCGA
>CAMBZS010000309.1 GCA_945872335.1 Bordetella parapertussis
TGTTCTGAACGCGCTGAAGGCCAACAATGGCAATCGCGGTGCGGGCTTCATTGAGCGCAACGGCGCGCAGTGGCTGATGCGCATACCCGGTCAGGCCGCGGGCATGGGTGATCTCGGCAACGTGGTGGTGAAGACGCAGGACGGCGTGCCGTTGCGGGTGCGCGATGTCGCCACGGTGTCGCTAGGTCAGGAACTGCGCAGCGGTGCCGCCACCCAGAATGGTCGCGAGGTGGTGATGAGTACGGTTTTCATGCTCATTGGTGCCAACAGCCGGACCGTGGCGCAGGGCGTGGCCGACAAGCTCGAAGCGATCAAGGCCAGCCTTCCCGACGGCGTGATCGTCACGCCCGCCTATAACCGCACTGTGCTGGTCAACAAGACATTGGCCACGGTGCAGAAAAACCTGATCGAAGGTGCATTGCTGGTGGTTGTCGTCTTGTTCCTGCTGCTGGGCAATGTGCGCGCGGCGCTACTGACGGCGGCGGTGATCCCGCTCGCCATGCTGGCCACGGTCACCGGCATGGTCGCGAACCGGGTCAGTGCGAATCTCATGAGCCTTGGCGCGCTGGACTTCGGCCTGATCGTCGACGGCGCGATCATCATCGTCGAGAACTGCCTGCGGCGCCTCTCGCACGAGGCGCGCGAACGCGGCTCAGTGATGCCGCTCAACGAGCGCCTGCAACTGGTGTTTGAGGCGACCCGGGAAGTGATCCGCCCGGCGCTGTTCGGCGTCTTCATCATCACGGCGGTGTACCTGCCCATCTTCAGCCTCACGGGCGTGGAGGGGAAGATGTTCCACCCGATGGCCTTCACCGTGGTGCTGGCCCTGGTGAGCGCCATGCTGCTCTCGCTCACCTTCGTGCCAGCGGGCGTGGCGCTGCTGTTCCGCAAGCCGGTGGTGGAGAAGGAGAACCTGGTGATGCGCGGCGCGATTCGTGTTTATCGCCCAGTGTTGGCGTCCGCGCTGCGCTTGCGCTGGGTTTTGCTCGCCGGGGCAGGTGTTCTCGTCGCGGTGTCAGGCGTTCTGGTGACCCGGATGGGCAGCGAGTTTCTACCTAACCTCGATGAAGGCGACATCGCCATGCACGCGCTACGTATCCCTGGCACGTCGCTTGGGCAGGCCATCTCGCAGCAGAAGCAGCTGGAGGATGCCATCAAGCAGCTGCCGGAAGTTGAGCGCGTGTTTGCCAAGATAGGCACCGCCGAAGTGGCAACCGAGGCTGCACCGCCGAGCGTGGCTGACAATTTCATTATCCTGAAAGACCGCCAGGATTGGCCTGATCCCGGCAAGTCCAAGAATCAGGTAGTGGCCGATCTGGAAGCAGTGGTCACGCCCATCCCGGGCAACCGATACGAGTTTCTGCAGCCAATCCAGATGCGTTTCAACGAGCTGAGTGCCGGCGTGCGTGCGGAACTGGCAGTGAAGGTGTTCGGCGATGACCATGACGCGCTGGTGGCCCTCGGCGCAGAGATCGGCAAGGTGCTGAACACCGTGCCGGGTGCCGCCGACGTGGCTGTAGAGCAGGCCACTGGCCTGCCGGTGTATACGATCAAGCCGAAGCGCGAGACGCTTGCGCGGCTGGGCCTGAACGTCGCTGACGTACAGGACTTGGTGGCGGCAGCACTTGGTGGCGAAGTGGCGGGCCAACTCTATGAAGGGGACCGTCGCAGCGAAATCATCGTACGTCTGCCGGAGCATCTGCGTAGCAAGCCTGAGGCACTTTCCAGTCTGCCGGTGCCACTGCCCGGTGGGGGCTATGTGCCGCTGGGCGAGGTGGTCGACACCGAACTCGTCTCCGGCCTCAATCAAGTCAACCGCGAAAACGGCAAGCGCCGCGTGGTAGTGACCGCCAACGTGCGCGGCCGCGACCTCGGCAGTTTCGTCAAAGATGTGCAGGCGGCGGTGGCGGAGCGAGTCGAACTGCCGTCCGGGTACTGGTTGGACTATGGCGGTACCTTCGAGCAGTTGCAGTCAGCGAGCAAGCGCCTTGCCATCGTTGTGCCCGTGACGCTGCTGCTCATCGGGGGTCTCCTCTATATGGCGCTCGGATCCGTGCGCGATGCTGCCGTAATTTTCAGTGGCGTGCCGCTGGCGCTCACAGGCGGCGTGCTGGCGCTCTGGCTGCGTGGCATCCCACTCTCGATTTCGGCGGGCGTCGGCTTTATCGCGCTATCTGGTATCGCGGTGCTCAACGGCCTGGTGATGGTCAGCTTCATCCGCGATCTGCGGCAGTCCGGCATGGGCCTTGATGAATCCATCATCGAAGGCGCGATGACGCGCCTGCGTCCGGTACTGATGACGGCCCTGGTCGCGGGCCTCGGCTTCGTACCGATGGCATTCAACAGCGGAATCGGCAGCGAGGTGCAGAGACCGCTCGCCACAGTGGTGATCGGCGGGATCTTGTCCTCCACCGTGCTCACGCTGCTCGTGCTGCCGGGGCTGTATCGCCTGCTTGCACGAAAAGCCATTTCAGTTGCGTCCCCGTGACCACCATCCCGACTTCAGGCCAGAACCGCAAACGCTATCTGGCCGGGGCCCTCGACGCCCTTTGCGGGCGAATCCTCTATGCCGAAGGCGACTCCAGGAACACTGACCTCTTCTTGCGGTTGCTTGGCACCCTCGAGAATGTCGACACCACGACTGTGCGCCGCCGCTACCTCGTGCTCGACAACTACAGCATCCAACGTAGCCATCTCGCTCGCGCTTGGCTGCCCCACCATCCCCGCTTCCGACTGCCGTTCCAGCGGACCTACGGCCCCTCGGTCAACGTAATCGAGCGGCTGTGGAAGACCATGCACGATACAGGCACCCGCAATCATCGCTATTGAACACTCGATGCTTTGATGAACGCCGTGCGTCGATTCCTCAAGATCGCCCAACCGTTCCGGGGCAATCAATATGCTCTTGCCAACGGTTGACCCGCATGACCGAGAATTGGGATTGGCCAAATAGGTGTCACAGGCCTCTGTGCACACAGGGAATGTGTAAGAGCGTGCGAACCCAATGGATAGCCCAGGCGGTCGACGAAATCGACGACCCAGCAACAAACCGGGCTTTCGCTCTCCAAACTGGGCGACTAAGGAAACCATGCCCTGTCAGAGAGTGGAGCCCCGAGCACGAGTAGGCCCCCACTCTCGGGTGTTCTTTCCGTCCTGGTCGCAGCCACGAAAAGGGATAGGCTCAACTCAGAGGCGCGGGCTTTAGGCCCCCGCTATCCGTATCCGCAAGAGTTTCACGGAGTTTACGAAGACGAGCACGTCTGGCCCCAAGTGCAACATCGCTGCCTGGACAGGGCCGATCCAACCAAGAAGGGCCGCCGTGATGCCCA
>CAMBZS010000310.1 GCA_945872335.1 Bordetella parapertussis
GTTCGGGCTCGGTGCTGCGCATCTGATCGGCAACAGCTTTGACAATGTGCTCATCGGTAATGACGGCGCCAACCTGATTGATGGCCGCGGTGGGAACGACTGGCTGCTCGGCGAGGAGGGCGATGATGAACTCTATGGCGGGGCGGGCCGGGACTGGCTGGATGGTGGCGAAGGGGCGGACCGTTTGTTTGGCGGATCGGGCAACGACGTCCTGCTATCAATGGATGCTGCGCCCTCTGGTGACATTCTCATCGCCGGCTCCGGGAACGACTTGCTGGTCGCCGGTCCGTCGGCGAACCCGGGGCCTATCCGCATGATGGGAGGGTCGGGTGCCGATGTGTTCAGGATTGCAAGCGGAAATGGTGCTATGGCGGGCGACTCGTCAGGCGGCGTCGACAGTCCTCACAGCGTCAACGCCTTCATCGCTGACCTGACCACCGCGGACGGGTTGGATCTGTCGGCCCTGCGAACCAGTGCGGAAGGTATTGCAGCGGTTGGTTCGTTGCCAGCCGGCGTTGCGGTGTCCGGAGACTATCGCATTCCTTTGGACGGGCTCTACATCGCCGGGCTGCAAGCGGTTACAGCGGGCAACAACCATGCAGGTACAGCCGCGCCGATCGATTCTTTCGGCGCAGGAAGCAGCCTCAGCGCGGCGCTGGTCGGTCCGGCTGAAATGGCGGCCGCAGCCGCGAGGATGATCGAGATGCCGTCCATGCAGGAACTCGCGGACAAAATGCTTCCTGATCTCTACATGCCGCTGTCCGACTACGCAGGCCAGCTTTACGCTTGAACAGAGGACGTGTCGGGAATTTTCCGGGCGCTGACTGGGTGCACAGGCAGGTGGCTGGGTTAAACTGCCTGACCCTGCGATTTGCTTGATGGGCGCTCTACGCCAATACCGTGACTGGTTCCGATTCGGGCATTCCCCCGACCCCTGCTGTATACGATCCGCTCGAGTCATGCCTTCTGCATCTGTTTGCGTTGCACGAGGTGCCGCTCTCGCGGGCGTCCCTCTATGCTCAGGTGCTGCGACCCGAAGGGGCGTGGACGCTCGAACAGTTCATTGAAGCACTCTCAAGCCGGGGGTTCGTCGCTGAGCAGCAAAGCGGTAAATTTTCTGAGGTCGAGCGTTCGGGCCTGCCTGCGCTTGTTTTCCTAAACCCGGACAATCGACCCGCGATTCTTTCTCGCGGGCACGACGGTGGCCTGTCGCTGTTCGATCCCGCCTCCAGGGGGGGCGAATTCAGGGCAGATCCTGATCCTGACCGTATCGAACAGATGCTTTCGGGCACTTTCGTTGCGGTGAGTCCTCCGCTTCGCGTGCCGTCGGACCAGGTGAATGCGCCTCGAGGCCGGTTCGGGCACTGGTTCTGGGGGCCGCTCTCAACCGCTCGGCCGCTCTATGTTCAGGTGGTGCTCGCTGCGCTACTCACCAACGTGTTCGCGCTTGCCACCTCGATCTTCACAATGATCGTCTACGACCGCGTGTTGCCCAATAACGCGATCGATTCGCTTATCGCCCTGATGGCGGGCATCGCTATCGTGTTTGTTAGCGACTTCATCATTCGCAGCCTGCGTGGCTATTTTCTTGACGTCGCGGGGTCGCGTGCGGACATGGCGATCGCCGATGCACTCTTTGACCATGTTCTTGACCTCGAGATGCGCGCACGGCGAGGCTCAACCGGGTCGCTGGCGAACGTCATGAAGGAATTTGAATCCGTTCGGGAGTTCCTGACCTCGGCCACGCTCACCACGGTGATCGACATACCGTTTGCGCTGCTGTTCGTTGCAGTCATCTGGGCCATCGGTGGGCCCATGGTGTATGTGCCGCTCATCCTCATCCCGGCCATGCTGCTGGTTGGCGTTGCGCTGCAACCGGCCATGAGGCGGCTGGTGCAGACGGGCTATGAAGACGGGCAGACCAAGCATTCCGTGCTGGTTGAATCCATTGCGGGGCTCGAAACCATCAAGGCGCTCGGTGCTGGCCCCGTGATGCGCGGCCGCTGGCAGCGGGCGATTGCCCATCAGGCAAGGGTGGGGCTCAAAACCCGCTTTCTGGCGCAGTTTGCGGGCAATTTCGCGAACTTCGTATCGCAGGTCTCGCAGGTGGCCATCGTCTCGATGGGCGTCTTTCTGGTGGCTAAGGGACAAATCGGAATGGGTGCAATTATCGCCTGTTCCATCCTGGCGGGGCGGGCGATTGCACCGCTTGCGCAGCTGGCCCAGTTGCTCACGCGTGCCAATCAGTCCTACGCCAGTTACAAGGCGCTTGCCAAGCTGATGAACGAACCCCGTGAGCATCAACCTTCGCGCCAGCTGATGCCGCGTGAATCCCTCGATGGCACGATTGAGTTGCGCGGCGTGTCTTTTTCTTATCCGCAGCAGCAGGCCGGGGGTCTCAACGGCGTCAGTCTGAAAATCAACGCAGGCGAGCGGGTGGCCATTGTTGGTCGCGTGGGGTCCGGTAAAACCACGCTCTCGAAGCTGCTGCTCGGACTCTATGCGCCCAGCGCTGGGGCGGTGCTGGTGGGCGGCGCGGATGTTCGGCAGCTTGATCCCGCCGATCTTCGTCGCAATATCGGCGCGGTCATGCAGGAAATCTGGCTGATGACGGGTACGGTGCGACAGAACATCGCGCTCGGCGCGCATTACCCCGCCGACGAACGAATCGTCGAGGTCGCTCAGATTGCGGGCGTACACGATTTCATCAGCGCTCACCCGGAGGGCTACAACCTCCGGTTGGGAGAGCGGGGCGAAGGGCTGTCTGGCGGTCAGCGCCAGGCCATTACGATTGCGCGGGCGCTGGTTGGCCAGCCCCCCATTCTGCTGCTGGACGAGCCCACCAGTGCGATGGATATCAATGCAGAGCGGCAACTCATCGAGCGGCTGAAGCCGGTCATCGGTACCTCGACACTCGTCGTCATCACTCACAAGGCAACCCTCCTCGAACTGGTCGATCGTGTGATCGTGCTTGATCAGGGCAAGGTCGTGGCCGATGGTCCTCGCGACAAGGTGCTGGGCGCGGGCGGAGGATCTGCTTCCGGGGGCGCGTCGGCGCCTGCGGGCCCGCGGGGGCCCTCTGGCCCGGACGGTCCGCCCGGGCGCGCGGGCGGTGATACCCCCTCGGCTGTGGCCCCTTCGCAAAAAGCAGTCGTCTCACCTTCGGCCGGCGCAGTACTTCGTGGCGCCCTGTCTGCTCGACCGTTCGGTGCCCAGTCCCCCGGCGGTGGTGCGCTGCAGGTCGTGGTGCCGTCCACCCCGGCAACCGGTCAATCAACGGGGC
>CAMBZS010000311.1 GCA_945872335.1 Bordetella parapertussis
AAATTTCACTTCCTTGACCTGGATGATTTTCTGCTTGAGCCGCGCGTCGTGGGCTCGTTTCTGTTCCTGATACTTGAACTTGCCGTAGTCCATCAGACGACAGACCGGCGGCACGGCGGTTGGCGCGATCTCGACCAGATCGACGTCAGATTCTTCCGCCATTCGCAGCGCCTCGCGGGTGCTGACGATGCCGATCGGCTGGTTTTCCGGGCCAATCAACCGGATTTCAGGAACAGTGATTTCGCCGTTGATGCGGTGCTCGCGTTCAGCGGCTATGGGCGCTTTTGTAACGATGCTGGGATCCTCCGGAACAAAAAACAAACGACCGTGCAACACGCAGGACGCCTGGGAGTCTGACCCGACAACGCCTCCACGCGTTGCCCGGCCAGACCGGCATCACTTCGGCTGACTTGTCTTGTTTTCCACCTCAAGCGCCAGGCGCTCAGCGAACGCCGCGATCGACATGGACCCCAGGTCAAGCCCGCCGCGCGCACGCACGGCCACCATGCCAGCCTGACGCTCCTTGTCGCCTACGACCAGGAGATAAGGAAGCTTCTGCAGACTGTTCTCCCGGATTTTATAGTTGATCTTTTCATTCCGCAAATCGGACTCAACCCTAAACCCTTGTTTTTTCAGCGCTTGTGCAACATGTCGCGCGTAATCCGCCTGTGCGTCGGTGATGGTCAGGATCATTGCCTGCACAGGCGCGAGCCACATCGGCAGTGCACCGGCATGATTTTCGATCAGGATGCCGATGAAACGCTCGAGCGAGCCGACGATCGCACGGTGCAGCATGACCGGATGCCGGCGGGTGTTGTCTTCGGCCACATACTCGGCACCGAGTCGCTGCGGCATGTTGAAGTCAACCTGCATGGTGCCGCACTGCCAGGGTCGCCCCAGCGCATCTTTCAGGGTGTACTCGATCTTCGGTCCATAGAACGCGCCATCGCCCGGCGCGATCACGAAATCGACGCCCGACCGGCGAAGGCTCTCCATGAGTGCGTGCTCGGCGCGATCCCAGAGCGCGTCATCGCCCACACGTTTTTCCGGCCGCGTGGCAACCTTGTAAAGAATCTGCTCAAACCCGAAGTCGCGATACACCTGGTGGAGCAGTTCGGTGTAGGCCACACATTCGTCGAGAATCTGCTCTTCGGTGCAGAAGATGTGGCCATCGTCCTGCACAAAGCCGCGCACCCGCATGATGCCGTGCAGCGCGCCCGAAGGTTCATTGCGATGGCAGTTACCAAACTCGCCATAGCGAAGCGGCAGATCGCGATAGCTCCGCAGCGCCGAGTTGTACACCTGCACATGCCCAGGACAATTCATCGGCTTCACCGCATAGTCGCGATTTTCCGAAGCCGTGGTGAACATGTTGTCCTTGTAGTTTTCCCAGTGGCCGGAGCGCTCCCATAGGGAACGGTCGAGAATCTGGGGGCAGCGCACTTCCTGGTAGCCGTTATCCTGATAAACGCGACGCATGTACTGCTCGACCTGCTGCCAGAGCGTCCATCCACGCGGGTGCCAGAACACCATACCCGGGGCGTTGTCCTGCATGTGAAACAGGTCGAGTTCGCGCCCGAGCTTTCGGTGGTCGCGCCGTTCGGCCTCTTCAAGCATATGCAGATAGGCGTCCTGGTCTTCCTTTTTGGCCCAGGCCGTGCCGTAGATGCGTTGCAGCATCTCGTTGCGGGAGTCGCCGCGCCAGTAGGCACCGGCGAGTTTCATCAGCTTGAAGACCTTGAGTTTGCCAGTAGAGGGCACATGAGGCCCGCGGCACAGGTCAATGAAATTGCCTTCGCGATAAAGACCAATCGGCTCGCTGGCGGGAATCGATGAAATGATCTCGGCTTTGTATTTTTCACCGATCGATTCGAAATACCTGACCGCGTCGTCTCGCTGCCAGACCTCGCGCGACACGGCTTCGTCTTTCTTCGCGAGCTCAGCCATCTTGGCCTCGATCGCCTGAAGGTCTTCGGGCGTGAAGGGCCGCCTGTAGGAGAAGTCGTAATAAAAGCCGTTTTCGATGACCGGGCCGATGGTCACCTGCGCATCGGGAAACAGCTCTTTGACCGCATAGGCAAGCAGGTGGGCGGTGGAGTGTCGAATGATGTCCACGCCGTCGGGCTCCCGATCGGTCACGATCGACAGCGTGGCGTCAGACTCGATACGGTGTGAGGTGTCGACCAGCCGACCCTCGATACGCCCGGCCAGTGCGGCCTTCGCCAGGCCTGCGCCAATCGAAGCAGCCACCTCGGCCACGGTGGGAGGGGCAGAAAATTCTCGGCGCGAGCCGTCCGGAAGCGTGATGATGATCATGTGCGCTCAATGCGACTGAAACAGCCGCGATTTTCCGACAGAACCGCGCGCGCGCCAAACGACATGGGCCCACCGCTTCAACGGTAAGTGTTGAATACCGTCGATACGCCGTTTTTGTGGATCAGCAGAACCTGGTAGGCATCTCGGCGAGCGCCGTACTCCGGCCCATCCATCCCAGGTGATCCGATCGGCATGCCCGGAACGGCCAGACCGAGTGCCACAGGCCTTTCATTCAGCAGCCGCAAAATATCGGCTGCCGGGACATGGCCCTCGACCACATACCCCTCGATCAGGGCCGTATGGCACGACGCATAGCGCTTCGGCATGGCCAGTCGCGACCGCGCGGCAGTATTGCCCTCGTCAAACACCGTCGCGGAAAACCCGTGCGATTGAAGATGGCTCACCCACTCGCTACAACAGCCACAATTGGGGTCTTTCCAGATCTGAATAGCCAATCGGCGCGCCTGCGCAGGCACTGGGATCATCGACATCATCGACCATGCCGCCAATAGTGCCAGCGCTGGTCGCCTCGGGCGCCCGCGGCCCGCATCCGCCCTACTGTCGTTCCGCGCTGGTTGAACTTGCTCGCGCATCACGATTGCCTCATGCGTCACAACGCTGGTCCGCGCCGGGCGACCACGCAACTGCGTGGCCGGGCCAAGGGATTCACCGTCGCCCGCGTCAGTGGCGGGTAAGCGCGCACGGAGCGCGTCAGCTTCCCCAACTAAAAAACCTCCGGCAAATCAAAGACTCACCGGAGGTTTGTGCTGGTAGGCGCGATTGGACTCGAACCAACGACCCCCACCATGTCAAGGTGGTGCTCTAACCAGCTGAGCTACGCGCCTGCAAACCGAAATCATAGCAGAGGTCGCGCAGCACCAAGCGGCAAAGCGCTCTCATCCGCTCGCAGCCCCGCCAGTCGCCCCCCCACCCG
>CAMBZS010000312.1 GCA_945872335.1 Bordetella parapertussis
ATTCCACAGCCGATTACCCAGGCGTCATAGGCCCCGGCACGAGTTGCCGGGGCGGGCAGTGCCATGAGTTGAGGATGAAGCGCGGGATCGGGGCGCCAGCCATCAGCCGATCCGACCGACACCTTTCCAGCGCCGATCCGCTGGGCGCCCAGCGCCGCGAGCAGCGCCGCGCCCCGCATCCCGGCTGAACCACCGACAATTGCCACATGGCCGAAACGACCCTTGTGGCTGTCCAATGAGCGGGCGAGTGGCGCGGCCAGCCGGCTTGCTTCAGGCTCAGCGACCAGGGTTCCGCTGGCGGAATCTGCTGCAACCCCCAACGATTCCACCTGCACTTCGCCCGCGTGGGCGCGGCCGGGGCCGGTTCTAAGCCCGGGCTTGTCGCCAAGAAAGGTCAGGGTTCGCCGAGCATGCACAGCCACGCCGCGTGTGTCGCCCACCACTGCGCCGGTATCGGCGCTGATGCCGCTGGGTACATCGATTGCGATGACGGGCGAGGACAGCGCGTTGAGCGCTGTGACCCACTGGGCTGCACGCCCCTCGATCGGGCGCGCCAAGCCGATGCCGAACAGGCCGTCAATGAACAGCGCCTGGCCCCCCGAATCACCCGGAAACGACGACAGAAACGGCAGATCGGCCTTGCGCGCTGCTGCAAGCGCGGCCGCTGCATCAGGCGAGCCGCCCGCCTCGGGCTGCAACAAGAGTGCCTGTGCATTGAAGCCCCGTCCGCGCAGGTGGATGGCGGCAAGAAGTGCGTCACCGCCGTTACTGCCGGGACCGACCAGCGCGACGATCGGTGCATTTGACAACAGCGCGCGAGCTTCGGCCGCACAGGCATCGGAGATTGCGTGTGCGGCGCGGTACATGAGCGCGAGGGGCTCCAACCCGGCCTGCGCGCGAAGTTCAGCGCGGCGAATCTGAGCGGTTGTGTAAAGCGACGGCATGCGTGATTCCGATTGCCGTCAATAGCGGTTGATGTCGTCCTGGTCCAGCTTGTGCTGGTCGGTTTTCTTCCCGAATATCTTTCGAGCTGCGACGACTGCCACGAACGAAGCGATGGCAAACGTGAGCACATCTCGTGCGGGGGCGAAGCCGCCGCCGACAAACTGCAGCAACGCCACGACGACCATGCCAATGGCAAGCCCCAGCAGCAAAAAGGACATCGACAAGATCTCTGCGATGGCAAGCAACACAGCGATCAAGAGAGAGATCTGCCAGCTATCCATGGTGGCACCCGAAATCAGAGCTTGTTGGCTAGCCGCGACAGGGCGCCACTCAAGCCGTTCAGAACGTCGGTCGGCACCAGCACAATCTTGGCGTTGCTGCCTTGGGAAAGCTCCTGAACGGCCGCTGCCTGAAGTTTCCGGATCTCGAACTCGACGGCTGTGGCGCCGCCGTCGGCAATGGCGCGGGACACCACGCCCACCGAATAGGCCTCGGCGTCGGCGCGAATGCGCATGGCTTCAGACTGTTTCAAGGCCGCGTAAAGCTGGGCGTCAGCGTCGAGCTCGGTGGCCTTCCTCTTTCCTTCGGCATCAAGCACCAAAGCGCGTCGATCGCGTTCGGCATTGATCTGACGCTGCATCGCCTGCCGTGTTTCCTGGTCAACGTCCACCTCGAGAATTTCAACGCGGGTGAGCACCACGCCCCACTCCTCTGACACAGTACGCAGTTCTTCCTCGATCTCGTTTGACAGATGACGGCGGTTCGATTGCACGCCGTCGAGGTCGGTCTTGCCAATGACGCTTCTTACTGTGCCGTTTACGATGGTGATGATGGCGTCATCGACGTTGGCGATCCGGTATACGGTGCGCGAGGCATCGGCGATCCGGTAAAGCACAGCCAGCGAAATGGAGATCGTGACGTTATCGAGCGTGATGGCGTTAATGGGGCGGGGCGGCAGCTGACGTTCCTGAATCGGAACCTTGTGCTGCACGGTCTCGAAGAACGGGATCAGCAGATGGAGCCCTGCATCCAGCTTTCGGTGGTATTTGCCGAGCCGCTCCACCAGCCAGTTTTCTGATTGCGGAACGATCTTGATGGCGCCGCGCAGGGTAACAAGCACCAACGCGGCCAGCGCGAGGATGATCAGCGAGGAAATCGAAAAGGTGTCCATGTCGCAAACAATACCCCAGGCGGGCGATGAGTCAAGCCGTGCTGGCAGCCGGGTTCGACAGCACGGTCATTGGGCGCAAAATCGGGCAGACTTCAGGCCTCAGGCGAATACATATCAAGGGGTGGGTCGTGGTCAGGGTTGATGACGGAAAGTGGCAATTTTGGATCGATCGCGGCGGCACATTCACCGATATCGTCGGCAGGCGCCCGGACGGAAGCCTGGTAACGGCCAAGCTTCTGTCGGAGAACCCCGAGCAGTACGCCGATGCAGCGGTCGAAGGCATTCGGAGGCTCCTTGGGCTCGCATCGGGCGAGCCGATTTCTGCTGCTCGCGTCGAGGCAGTCAAGATGGGTACTACGGTGGCCACCAACGCCCTTCTCGAGCGTAAGGGCGAGCCGCTGCTGCTGGCCACCACACGCGGTTTTCGCGATGCCCTCCGAATCGCTTATCAGAACCGGCCACGCCTTTTCGACCGCAACATCGTGTTGCCCGAGCTGTTGTATCGCGAGGTTCTGGAACTGGATGAGCGCGTGGCCGCCGACGGCGCGCTACTCAAGGCGCTCGATGAGCGCGCAGCGCGCGAAGGGCTGCAGGCCGCCTATCAACGTGGCCTGCGGTCGGTGGCGATCGTGTTGATGCACGGCTACCGATACCCCTCGCATGAGGCGCGGCTGGCCGAGATCGCTCGCGAGGTGGGCTTCACGCAGGTCTCTGTCTCTCATCAGGTCTCGCCGCTGATTCGCTTTGTGGCGCGTGGCGACACGACTGTGGTCGATGCCTATCTGTCACCGGTGTTGAGACGCTACGTTGACCGGGTAGCGGCAGCAATGCCGGGCGTTCGTCTTCAGTTCATGCAGTCGAATGGCGGCCTGACCGATGCGCATTCGTTTCAGGGCAAGGATTCCATCCTGTCCGGGCCAGCGGGCGGTATTGTCGGGATGGCCAGAGTCAGCAGCGCTGCAGGGTTCGATCGCGTGATCGGCTTCGACATGGGCGGAACTTCTACCGATGTCTCGCATTACGCGGGCGAGTTTGAGCGTGCGTTTGACACCCTGGTGGCGGGGGTGCGGATGCGCGCCCCAATGATGAGCATCCACACAG
>CAMBZS010000313.1 GCA_945872335.1 Bordetella parapertussis
CGTGCGTAGCGTTCAAGCGGCACGCGGCGTGAGGGCAGCTTCGTCTTCCGGCGTGAGCCCGGTTGCCGGCAATTTGGCGGGCCAGCCCGATTGCCGTCGATGTCAGCACTTTGCCGTCTCCTGGGACCCTGCGGTTCCCTACCTCTGCCGCGGCTTCGGGTTCAAGAGTCGCGTTCTGCCTGCGCACGAGGTGCTGCAGGCCGACGGTCACCCCTGTCGTCTTTTCGCCGCCAGAAGCTGAAGGGTTGTCGGATTCCCGGCTCCGCCCTTTGGCCTGTTGTAAGTGTCTGTTTAGATTGATATTTATGCGCTGGCACGTCGATTGCTATTCCGTCCTCGGGAAAACCAATTCAGGACGTGGGTGGTATCGATGTCTGAACAGTCTGCAAGCATTGTCTGGTTCGACCTGGTTGAAAGACTGGGCGAAATCGAGAGGGAACGACTGATCGAGGCCGGTTTGCGGCCGCTTCCAGTTCGTAACATTGCCGAGGCTGTGACGCTCGCGCCGTCGGTGGACCGGGTGGTGGTTCGTCCGGTTGACGACACGGCAGTGATCGCCGAGCTGCGCAAGCGCTTCGCCCAACTTGGCAAACGGCCAGCGTTGATTGCGCGCATCGACCGTGATCGCTTCGAGCTCGCGGTTCAGGCGATGCGTGACGGTGCCGACAATGTCATCGCTGCCGATGACTTTTCGACCGCCACCTGGAAGCAACGGCCTCGTGCTGCAGTCATGCCCAGCACCGCCAGCCGCGAAAAGACCTACGTCTTCACCGACCCGAACAGTCAGACGCTGCTCGCGCTTGCGCAGCGTGTCGCGCGTTCGGACATCTCGGTGCTGGTCTCGGGCCCGACCGGGGTCGGTAAAGAGGTGATGGCGCGGGTGCTGCACGAGTCTTCGCCGCGGAGCAAGGCACCGTTTGTGGCGCTCAATTGCGCGACGCTGCCCGAGTCGCTGATCGAAAGCATCCTGTTCGGTCATGAGAAGGGGTCGTTTACCGGTGCCGCGCAGAGTCGCGTCGGGCTGTTTGAGCAGGCCAATGGCGGCACGCTCTTTCTAGACGAGATCGGCGAGATGCCGTATCCGCTTCAGTCGAAACTGCTACGCGTGCTTCAGGAGCGCGAATTGACGCGTCTGGGCAGCAACCACACGGTCAAGCTCGACTTCCGTCTGGTGGCAGCGACCAACCGCGATCTGCGGGCCGGCATTGCCGCGCGTGAGTTCCGCGAAGATCTCTATTTCAGGGTGAGCGCCTTTCGGCTGGCGATTCCCGCGCTGGCCGATCGGCCGGGCGATATCCTTCCGCTCGCGGCGCTGTTCCTGGTGAAGCATTCGAATGGCGCCCAGCCGCCGCTCTTGTCCAGGCCCGCCGGTGAGGCGTTGCTCGCCTACCGTTGGCCGGGCAATGTTCGCGAACTCGAAAATGTCATGCAGCGCGCGCTCGTACTCTGTACGGGCGGCCTCGTCGAAAGTGAGCATCTGGTGTTCGACGACCTCGCGACCGACGGATTCGCGGGTGGCCTCTACGGCGCGGAAGCGCCTGCAATGGTGCAGCCGGTGTCGGCTTATTCGCCGATGGGGGGCGCGGGAGCCGCTCCGATGCGCGGCCATTCGATGATGGGTGGCGATGCGCACGCGCATCCCCTGTCGATGCCCGCCTCGGACGAGGGGCTTCAATCCAGCGTGCGCGCCACCGAGTATCAGGCCATCATGAATGCCATCCGTGGCAGCACCAGCCGCAATGAAGCGGCCGCGCGGCTCGGGATCAGTCCCCGGACCTTGCGCTACAAGCTCGCCCGACTTCGCGACCCGATGGGTAGTGGCATGGTGGCGCTTGGCGAAGGAGTCGCATGATGATCGAACGTACCCATGCGGCCAACGTCGAATCGATGCTGAGCCAGATCAGAAAGTTTCAGACGCAGATCAGCACCCAGGCTGATACGGCCTCTGCGATTGCTTCCGGACCGCAGACCCGGACGGTTGAAAAAGCCGGATTCAGCGACGCGGTCAAGAATGCGATTTCCGCGGTCAATGAATCGCAGGCGAATGCGCGAGCGTCAGCCGAAGCCTATGAGCGTGGCGCAGAGATTCCGCTCGCCGAGGTGGTCCTGGGGATGCAGAAAGCATCGCTCGCATTCGAAGCCACGCTGCAGGTTCGCAACAAGGTCCTCAAGGCGTATGAGGACATCCTCAACATGCCGGTCTGACGCGCGACAATTATCCGAGTTGAATCATGGCTACAACGACTGCTCCCGGACAGGCACCCGCCCGTCCGAATGACCCCCAGACGCCCGCGCCGACGGAAAATTCACTGCCGGTTCCCCGGCCGGGTGCTTCATCGCCCGTTGCGGTCAACGCCGGCGCGCCGCCGGCCGGTGGCGTAGCCTCTGCGCTTTCTCGCCTGCCGGCGTTTTTTCCTGCTGGCGCGTTCGCTGGCATGGGCGATCTGTTCAAGCAGCCGGCGGTCAAGAAGTCGATGCCGGTCATCCTGTCGGTCCTTGTACTGATGCTGTTCGGCGCCATGTTTCTCTGGATTCAGACGCCGTCGCCTCAGTGGCGTGTGCTGATGCCGGGCATCAGCGAGACCGATCGTCAGGCGGCCCTGGAAGCACTCAAGGCGGGCCGCTTCGATGCCAAGGTCGACCCTGAAAACGGCAACCTGATCGTACCGCCCGCCCGCTATCACGAAGCGAGGATGCTGCTCGCTTCGCAGGGCCTGCCCAAGGGCGCCGTATCGGGTGGGCTGGATTCGCTGAAGGGTCAATCGGCAATGACCACCAGCCAGTTCATGGAACAGGTTCGATTCAACGCTGCGATCGAGCAGGAACTTGCAAGAAGCGTGATGACGATAGGTTCCATTCGTGCGGCGCGCGTGCATCTGGCAATGCCGCGGCAAAGCCCGTTTATTCGAGAGCGGATTGCGCCCAAAGCTTCAGTGGTCGTGACGCCCCATCAGGGACGGATGGTGTCGCCGGCGCAGGTGAGGGCCATCGTTCAGTTGATCTCTTCGAGTGTGCCTTATCTTCCCGCCGAGAACGTGTCGGTGGTGGATGACGAAGGTAATCTGCTGAGCGACGCTCCCAGCGAAGCGGCAATGGGGCTCACGAATGCGCAACTCCAGCACAAACGCCAGGTGGAGCGCGAGTACCGCACACGTGTGATGCAGATTCTGTCGCCGGTGGTGGGTGAGCACAACGTCAAGGC
>CAMBZS010000314.1 GCA_945872335.1 Bordetella parapertussis
AGGGCTGCGGCAATGCGGCGCGCTTCGTCGGTGGACACAAAGGTGGAGCTGCCCTGAGCAAACCAGCTGGCGTGTTCGACGTTGACTGCGCCCTTGAGCGTCCCGGCGCTGCGCGCAGCGGCGTGGCGAGTCTGGCCATTGAAGAAATCGGCCGGACGCGCGTCCACCAGCGCGGCGTTGTTGCGTTCGATCGCCTGCGCCACTTCGTCGCGCGTGGCAATCATCGAGCCGTCCAACGTGGGCTGAAAGTTGCTCGCCGCCACGCTCACCGGGTTGGCGTCCTGCGGCAGACCCGCAGCCGCCCACGCCTTCACGCCGCCATTCAGCACAGAAAGCTCCTTCAGACCCAACACCTTCAGCGTCCAGTAGACGCGGGCAGCTGCGCCAAAATCGGTGGCGTCGGCGCCGCTGGACACCACCACGGTCCGGGTGGCGGGCGTGAGCCCAAGCCGCTGGACCTGCGCGGTGAGCTTGGCGAGCTCGGGCAACTCACCCGGGCTGGAGGCGGGACCGCGCCAGGAACCATAGGGCGCGTTGAGCGCGCCCGAAATGTGCGCGGCCGCATAGGACTTGGGGTCACGGATATCGATCACCCGCACCGCAGCGCTTGCAACAAGCGGCTGTAGGTCGGCAGGGGTGATGAGCGGTGATGCGGCCGACACGGACAAGGCAAACAGCAACGAGGCGAGAAAAGCGAAAACGGATTTCATGGCAAGAGAACCGGCAAAGAGGAAAGCGCCAATTCTGGAGTACGCCACTGATTACGAAAAATACTTTATACGGATATTCTGATTACCAAAAGAAATAAGGAGAGATGGGATCGGGGTGGCCGCGCGCCACCCGTCCCAACAGCAGGCCCAACGGCAGGCTCACCGGCCGCTCACCGCCGGGCTCACCGGTGCGCCCAACCCGCCGCCCGGCTCACCCCGCCCTACGCGAGCCGGGACAGCACCGTGCGCAGCGTGGTGAAGAGGCGATCGATGTGCGAGGGTTCGATAATGAGCGGCGGCGACAGCGCAATGATGTCGCCCGTGACACGGATCATGAGACCCGCCTCGAAGGCCGCAACCATGGCGTCGAAGGCCCGCGCGCCCGGTGCGCCGGCCCGCGGTGCGAGCTCGATCGCGCCGATCAAACCGATATTGCGGGTATCGATCACATTGGGCAGGCCGCGCATGCTGTGAACACCATCGGCCCAGACCTCGGCCACCGTGCCCACCCGGGTGAGCAGTTGCTCACGCTCGTAGATGTCGAGCGTGGCAATGCCGGCCGCGCAAGCAAGCGGATGGCCGGAATAGGTGTATCCGTGAAAAAGTTCGATCAGGTGCTCTGGCCCCTGCATGAAGGCATCGTGGATCTCGTTCTTTGCGAACACCGCGCCCATTGGCACGGTGGCGTTGGTGAGTCCTTTGGCGGTGGTGAACAGATCGGGGCTCACGCCAAAGTAGTCGGTGGCAAACGGCGCACCGAGACGACCAAAGCCGGTGATGACCTCGTCGAAAATCAGCAGAATGCCGTGGCGCGTGCAGAGTTCGCGCAGGCGCTCCAGATAGCCCTTGGGCGGCACCAGAACTCCGGTGGAGCCGGCCACTGGCTCGACAATGACCGCCGCAATGGTCTCGGCGCCGTGCAGCGTGACCAGGCGCTCCAGTTCATCAGCCAGATGTGCTCCCCACGCCGGCTGGCCGCGTGACCAGGCGTTGTGTTCCAGACTATGGGTGTGGGGGAGATGGTCGACCGCGCCCAGCAGATTGCCCGAGAACGCCCGCCTGTTGTTGACGATACCGCCCACCGAGATGCCGCCAAAGCCCACCCCGTGATAGCCACGCTCGCGACCGATCAGTCGGGTGCGCTGGGCCTGCCCGCGTGCACGGTGATAGGCAAGCGCGATCTTGAGCGCAGTGTCTACCGCCTCGGAGCCCGAGTTGGTGAAGAACACCTTGCCGAAGCCCTCTGGCGCGATACGGGTGAGCCGGGTGGCGAATTCGAAGCCGATGGGGTGACCGAACTGAAACGACGGCGCGAAATCAAGCATGGACGCCTGCTCGCCTACAGCGCGCGCGATCTCCTCGCGACCATGCCCGGCATTGACGCACCACAGGCCCGCGGTGCCGTCGAGAACTTCACGACCGTCATCGGTCCAGTAATGCATACCGCTCGCGCGCGCGAGCATGCGCGGGTTCGCTTTGAAGTTGCGATTGGCCGTGAAGGGCATCCACCACGACGACAGGTCGGGGGTGGTCATTGCATGGAGCGGGGTTTTGTCCGGGGCGTTCACAGGGGGTCTCCGGGTGACGTCTAAGAGCCTCCTATACTATTCCGAAAGCCCGAAACTGCCCAGCGGATCATCCCGCCAGGAGCCCGCATGACGCTTCCCGCCACCATCGACACGCTGCGTACGCTCGTCGCCTTTGACACCGTCAGCGCCAACAGCAACATGGCCCTGATCGACTGGGTGGCCAACCGGTTGGCCGACCACGGCGTTCGCGCCACCGTGCAGCACGCGCCCGAGCCCGGCAAGGCCAATCTGTTCGCCACCATCGGGCCGGCCGATCGGGGCGGCCTCATGCTGTCAGGTCACTCCGATGTGGTGCCAGTCGCCGGGCAGGCCTGGTCCACCGATCCGTTTTCTCTCACCGAACGAGAAGGCAGTCTTTATGCACGCGGTTCGGCCGACATGAAGGGCTTTATCGCCTGCGTGGTCGAGGCCGTGCCCCGCTTCATCGACGCCCGCCTCGACACACCGATCCACATCGCGCTTTCCTACAACGAAGAGACCAACATGGGCGGCATGCGCCAGCTCGCCGGGCAGCTGGCTAGCGCGCCGGCCCGACCGCAGGCCTGCATCATCGGCGAGCCCACGTCGATGCGGGTTGTGGTGGCGAACAAGGGTGCAGCCGGTTACCGGGTTCGCGTGCGCGGCCACTCCGTGCATTCATCGCTGCGCGACAGCGGTGTGTCGGCGGTTGAGGTGGCTGCGCGCATCATCGTCTATTGCCAGCAGATTCAGGATCGCATGCGGGCAGCCGCGCGGCACGACGGATTCGAGTTTCCGCACACCAGCATTCACGTCGGCCGCATCCAGGGCGGCACGGCACACAACATCACCGCCAAGGATTGCGAATTCCTGCTCGAGATCCGGGCGCTGCCCGGTGCCACAGCGGCCGAGCTGTTGACCGAAATCA
>CAMBZS010000315.1 GCA_945872335.1 Bordetella parapertussis
GTCCATAGGCCGCCCGTAGTGGCGTTCGATCGTGATGCCATAGCGCGCGAGTTCGAGCACCTCAGCGTCAGTGAGGGAATACCGGTTGCGCAGATCAACCGGCGTGTCGACCGTCCTGACGCTCTGGCCCGGCTGGTCGGAGAACTCCATGCGAATCAACTTGGAACCCATTTCGCGCCGGATGATGGGCTGACGCGCCACACCGATCATGGGTTTGTGGACATAGAACTCATCCGGGTTGACAGCGCCCTGCACCACCGTCTCACCCAGGCCCCAGGCGCTGGTGATGAACACCACATCGCGGAACCCAGATTCAGTATCCAGGGTAAACATGACACCGGAACTCCCCAGATCGCTTCGGACCATACGCTGGATGCCGGCGGAAAGCGCCACCTCGGCATGCGTGAAGCCCTTGTGCACCCGATAGGCGATGGCGCGGTCGTTGTAGAGCGAAGCAAACACATGCCGCACCCGATCGAGCACCGCCTCGATTCCGCAGACGTTCAGGTAGGTTTCCTGCTGGCCCGCAAAGGATGCATCGGGAAGGTCCTCGGCAGTTGCTGACGATCGCACGGCGACAGGCAGGAGAGGACCGGACTCGGCAGTGAGGAGCGCGTGATGCGCGCGAACGTCAGCCTCGAGCGCTGCAGGAAGCGGCGCCGAGCAGATCCAGGCGCGAATATCGGCGCCGCACTCAGACAGCGCCTTGACGTCATCGACGTTGAGGGTGTCGAGCCGCCTCGCGATCCGTTCCGCAAGCCCGTCGTGGGCGAGAAATTCGCGAAAGGCTGACGCCGTGGTGGCGTACCCCCCTGGCACTCGTACGCCAGCCGCCGCCAGCTGGCTGATCATTTCGCCCAGGGAGGCGTTCTTGCCCCCCACCGCGTCGACATCGCTCATGCGGAGCGACTCGAACGCGATGACACGGCGCTCGGTTGTGAGGTTCATGGATAGGTCCTGGCATGGTTGAAAACCGGTGGCGCAACGCGCAATGCTGGTATTTTACCTGCCCGACGCCCGCTGGCCGCCCGATCAAGGCGCTTATGGCTGCCCATTCCGTTGAGGTAAACGTGCCCGATTCCACCGATCAGACGCCTTACGACCGAACCGTTTTTTATGTTTCAGACGGCACCGGCATCACGGCCGAGACCTTTGGTCATTCTCTTCTCACCCAGTTCGGCTCTGTGCGCCTCAGGCAGCAGCGATTGCCCTTCGTGGATTCGACGGAAAAGGCTGAGGAGGCACTGCGCCGTATCAACCGTCAGGCGCAGCTCGATCGCCAGCCTCCGATCGTGTTTAGCACGCTGGTTAATGCGCCGATCAACGATATCGTCCGGCAGGCCACCTGCAGATTCTTCGATCTGTTCGCAAGCTTTCTTGAACCGCTCGAGCAGGAACTGGGCGTTCGCTCCAGCCACGCAATCGGCCAGTCGCATACCGCATCGAATCTCGAGGCCTACAGCCGCCGGATCGCCGCGATCAACTACTCGCTCACGCACGACGACGGTCAGACCGACAAGGATCTGGAAGAGTCGGATGTGATCCTGGTCGGCGTCTCACGGAGTGGCAAGACGCCCACCAGTCTCTACCTCGCGATGCAGCACGGGGTGAAGGCCGCCAACTATCCGTTGATTCCGGAAGATTTCGATCGGCAGCGACTTCCCGAAGTGCTCTACCGGCACAGAAAGAAGCTGTTCGGGCTCACCATTACGCCAGAGCGTTTGGCCGAGGTGCGCCAGGAGCGGCGGCCAAACAGTCGTTATGCATCACTTGACAACTGCAGGCAGGAGGTCATCGCCGCCGAGTCGATGATGCGCAGGGAAGGAATCGAGTGGCTGTCCAGCACCACAAAATCGATCGAGGAAATTGCAACCACCGTGCTTCAGCGGATTGAAGCGCGCAGCCCAAGCTAACGACGCGCAGCCGCCTGCCGCTGTGTGAATTGCTCGTACAGACAGATCGAAGCCGCCACACCCACGTTCAGCGACTCGATGCCGACCTCGTGCCGGATCTCCAGCCGATCAATGGCGCTCATGGCGCTCAGCTCCGCGGAGAGTCCCTTGCCTTCCGCGCCGAAGATCCATACCCGGGCCCCGCGCAGGTCTGCCTCGTCGATCGACCGCGGCGACCGGGGTGCAGCTGCTGTCCAGCGGGCGGCGCCCCGAACACTGATGAGCGACGACACTGGGATCGCTTCGCAGATCTGCAGTGCAAAGTGCGCGCCCATGCCCGCTCGGACAACCTTGGGGGACCACAGGCTCACGCTGTCAGGCGAACTCACGATGAGCCGTACACCAAAGGCTGCGGCACTGCGGAGAAGCGTACCGGCATTTCCCGGGTCCTGAATGCCGTCCAGGAATACCGCATCCTGATCGAGCGCCTCGGGAAGCGATGCTTGCGGGATGGGAATTGTCACCAGCGGGCCAGGCCCGTTGACCACCTGCGACAGCCGGTCGAAGAGCGCATCATCGAGAACCAGCGTTTGATGTGCGGCACGCTCGCAAAGCCCAAGGATCGCCTCCCTTTTGCTTGATCGACGCGGAATGACCGCCTCGGGCGCCATCGAGCCACCCGCATCGAGCCAAGCCTCAAGGAGATGCTCGCCCTCGACGATCGCCAGGCCCAGCGCCTCCCGCTCACGAGACGACCGCGACAGCGCAAGCAGGCGCCGAAACCGCTCGCTCGAGGGCGAACGGATCTCCAATCGGGGCGAAACCTGCCGATCGCTCATCGGAGGCCGCGCTGCACGAGCGCTTGCCGGACCGGCGCAAAGCTTCTGCGATGCGCGGGGCACGGGCCGTGAGCTCGCAGCAACTCAAGATGCAGCGGGCTGGGATAGCCTTTGTGCTGATCAAAGCCGTAGTGCGGATAGTCGCTATGCAGACGTTCCATCTCGGCATCGCGGTCGGTCTTGGCAAGAATGGAGGCCGCTGAAATCGCTGGGTCGAGCGCATCACCCTTGACCAGGGTTTCCACCGCGCAGCGGAGGATCGGTGCGCGGTTGCCGTCGATACGGGCAAGGTCGGGGGCAACAGCAAGCCGCTCGACTGCGCGTCGCATGGCGAGAAGCGTGGCCTGAAGAATGTTGATCGCGTCAATTTCCTCGACACTGGCGCTCGCGACCGACCAGGCG
>CAMBZS010000316.1 GCA_945872335.1 Bordetella parapertussis
CTGTCTCGGCATACCCCTTGGTCGTCATGCGATAGGTTTCATCGACATACGCAGCCGATGCCGGCGTTCCAGGAATTCGAACCAGACACCCGGGAATGTCACCCGCGAAAATGGCCATGGCGGTTGCTGTCACCATGGCCGCAACCGCCGGAATCGGCGGCAGAAAGAACGTGATGGGCACCAGGAGTGCGGTGGCCATTGTGGCGGTCAATCCCGGCACTGCCCCCACAAAGAGGCCAAACAGCGAGGCGAGCACCATCACAACCAGGGTCTGAAGGTTGAACACCATCTGAAAGGCGGTCCAGAGGGCGTCGATGTCAGCGCTCCGGTGATCGGGATTGGGTCACCATACCCACCCGGACAGCAAGCCCCAGGGCAGCGGCACCTTGAGGAGCTTGTAAAACGCGGTGTGAACCACCAGGGTCGAGACCGCTGCAACCGGCACGATCCAGGCGAGCCGGACCCGATAGGCCGCAAACAGCACGCACAGCATCAGGAAAGCCGTGATGATGAAACCCAGCCTGTCCACCCAGGCCACATAACCAATCAGGGTGGCCACGGTTGCGGCAAAGGGCAACCAGCGGCGCGCAGCCGGCCCCGCGAGGCCGGCTGCGGCCGGGGCGCCCTCCGCCTCCCCGGCATTCCCGCTGAACGCGGCCGCGCGCCTGCCGGATCGAAATGCCGATGCGATCAGCAGCACCGACGCCACGGCCAGACCCGCGGCAATCAGCCCCGGAAAGAGCGCCGGGCCATACGGCTGGCCTGGCGCAGGCGGGAAGTCGCGGATATGCCAGAGCACCGCGCCCGCAAGCGCCAGGAACGCCGCGCCGATCGGCGCGTCGCCAAGTCGCGCCATACCAACCTACTTCGCTAGGCCGACCGCTTTCATGACTTCACCCTTGGCCGCGTCGTCTCGTGCCATGAAGGCTGCAAAATCGGCAGGGCCGGCCCACATTTCGCCAAACCCACGGGCGGCAAGGAAGTCCTTGTAGGCCTTGGAATCGTAGATCTGCTTGACGGCGGAGGCCAGGCGATCGACGACGTCCTTGGGCATGCCCTTGGGCCCTGCAACCCCGCGCCATGCGCCATTGGTCCAACTGCTCCCGACCGATTTCAGGAGTGGGACCTGGGGGAAGAGGCCGTCGGGCTTGTCGGCCATCAGCACAATGGCGCGGACCTTCCCAGCTTCGATCAGCGAGCGCCCTTCGGGAAGCGACGCCGACACCAGATCCACCCCGCCCGCTGCGAGATCCTGCAGACCTGGTGCCGCCCCCTGGCTGGGCACCCAGGCCACGGCATTGCCAGCAAGCTTTGCATCGACCAGCCAGCCTGCGAGCCCCAGATGCCAGATGCCCCCCTGCCCGGTTCCGCTCCCCTTCAGCTTGCCAGGGTTGGCACGCGCAGCGTCGAGCAGGGCCTTCGCGTCCTTGATGGGCGAATCGGCCCGCACCATCACCGCGTTGGGATCGAAATTGACCAGGGCAATGGCGGTAAATTCGTTATGGCTCAGCTTGGTCAGGCCAGCGTGCCGCATCATGCCGATCTCGACCGTGATGAGGCCAACCGTATAGCCGTCGGCAGGCGCCGACGCGATGGCCTGATGGCCCACCACGCCGCTTCCGCCCGTGCGGTTGACCACATTGACGGGTTGCTTCAGCGCCTTCTCGAGCTCGGCGGCAACGAAGCGTGCGACCGCATCGGTGCCCCCGCCCGCTCCCCAGGGAACGATCATGGTGATGGGGCGATCGGGATAAGCGGCGATCGCAGGCGCAGATAGCAGCGTGGAGGCGGCAAGCGCTGCACCCGCCAGCGCGCCGAGCAGGCGTCGTTTCATGAAGGTCTCCGATGTTATTAGGATCGATCTGCTCGCGGACTGGCCCGGGCTCGGCCCGGCAGATCGCGGCGATTCATTGTAAGTCGACCCCGGCAACGATGAAAGCGTTACCTGTCCGGCGCCGGCAGACCCTTATTTGGTCCCGAAGATCCGGTCACCTGCATCACCAAGCCCGGGCACGATGTAGCCATGCTCGTTCAGCTCCCGGTCGATCGCCGCCGTGTAAACCGGGATATCGGGGTGATGCTGGTGGAAATTGGCCAGTCCTTCAGGCGCGGCAAGCAGGCACACAAACCGGATCGAGCGCGGTCCGGTCGCCCGCACCCGATCAACCGCCGCCACCGCCGAGTTTCCGGTTGCAAGCATCGGGTCGAGCACGATGACATCGCGCTCCTCCATGTCCTGCGGCACCTTGAAGTAATACTCGACGGCATTGAGCGTGGCGGGATCGCGGAACAGTCCCACGTGACCGACGCGTGCGCTCGGCACGACGTCAAGCATTCCGTCCAGAAATCCCTGCCCCGCCCGCATGATGGCGAGCAGCACGATTTTCTTGCCATCAATCACCGGCGCCAGCATGGTCTCGAGCGGGGTTTCGATGCTGATTTCCTGAACCGGCATCTCCCGCAACACCTCATACGCCATCAGCATCCCGATTTCGTGCAGCAACCGCCGGAAGCTGTTGGTGCTGGTCTCCTTGCGACGCATCAGCGTGAGCTTGTGCTGGATCAGGGGATGTTTGAGATGGTGAACGGCATGCGACATGGGCAGCTTCTCCAGATTGGCGTCAAACGGCAAGGCACAGCGCAGGGTGGACGGGCGCCGCGATCGGACAGCCAGCTTGGGCGGCGCTCATCCGAACCGCAACGAGCGCAGCCCCACCGTGCGATCAATGATCAGCACCACCAGCAGCGTCATCACGATGCTCACGCTCGACACGGCCGCAGCGGTGGGATCGAAGTCCCAGCGCAGGTAATCAAACAACTGAAGGGGAAGCGTCGTCATCCCCACGCCCTTCAGCAGCAGCGACAGATTGAACAGATCAAACGAAATGATGAACGCGAACAACGCCCCGGTGATGAGCCCGGGCTTGATGAGGGGCAGCGTGATGCGTCGAAAACAGACCCACGGGTTCGCGCCAAGACTGCGAGCCGCCTGCTCGATGGAGCGGTCGAAGTTGTAGAGCGAGGCACTGACGTTGATGAAGACATAGGGCAGCGTGATCAAGGTGTGGCCAATGAGCAACCCCGCCATGGTGCGGGTGCCCACACCTGTGGCGTAAAGAAAAAA
>CAMBZS010000317.1 GCA_945872335.1 Bordetella parapertussis
CCTGCAGCAGTCCGCCTTCGATCTGTCCGATATCGAGCGCCGGGTTGAGCGAGCTGCCCACGTCGTGGAGTACATCCACCCTCAACACGCGGGTTTCGCCGGTAAGGGTATCGACCGCCACCTCGGCCGCCGCCATGCCGTAGGCGAAATAGAAAAACGGCCTGCCGGTGAGCGTCCTGGAATCCCAGTGGATTTTCGGCGTTCGGTAAAACCCGGTTGAGGAAAGAGAAATCCGTGCAACATAGGCGGCCCGGACCAATTGCGCGAACGGCACCTGCCGGCCATCGCCCAGGCTCACCTGCCCCTCGCCAAAGCTCACCGCCGACGCGGGAACCTGATAACGGCTGGCAGCAAACTCGGTCAGCCGTTCGCGAATCGTGAGGGCTGCGGCTTCTGCCGCCTTGCCGTTGAGGTCGGTGCCCGACGACGCAGCGGTCGCCGAGGTGTTGGGCACCTTGGAGGTGTCGGTGGCACTCACCCGCACCGCCGAAATCGGCAGCCCGAAGACATTGGCCACCACCTGCATCACCTTCGTATGCAGCCCCTGCCCCATCTCGGTGCCGCCGTGATTGAGCATGACCGAACCGTCGTTGTAGACATGTACGAGGGCACCCGCCTGGTTGAACATCTGCGCATTGAACGAGATGCCGAACTTGACCGGCGTCATGGCGATGCCGCGACGAATCACAGGACTCGTGGCATTGAAGCGCGCGACGGCCTCGCGCCGCTCACGATAACGACTGGTCGCCTCGAGCCGGTCGGCAAGAATCGGCAGGACGTTGTCTTCCACTTCCATCAGGTAGGGCGTGATGTTGCGCTCACCCGAGCCGTAAAAATTGAGGCGGCGCACATCGAGCGGATCGCGCGCCAGCGCGCGCGCGACGTCGTCGATCACCGCTTCGATCGCCATCATGCCCTGCGGTCCACCGAACCCGCGGAACGCGGTGTTCGATACCGTGTGCGTGCGACAGCGGTGCGACACGATCTCCACATGCTCGAGAAAATAGGCATTGTCGACGTGACAGATCGCCCGGTCGTTCACCGGCCCCGACAGATCAGCCGAATGCCCGCAGCGCGAGGCGAGCATGATGCGAAGCGCACGGATACGGCCGTCGGGCTCGAAACCGACCTCCCAATCGGCGATGAAGTCATGCCTCTTGCCAGTGATCAGCATGTCATCGTCGCGGTCCAGACGCAGTTTCACCGGACGACCGGTGCGGGCGGCCAGCACCGCCGCCACACAGGCAAAGAGCGCGGGCTGGCTTTCCTTGCCGCCGAATCCGCCGCCCATACGACGGCACTGCACGGTCACATCATGGGACGCGCGACCCAGCGCATGCGCAACCAGATGCTGCACCTCGCTGGGATGCTGGGTGGAGCTCTGCACGAGCATCGAGCCGTCGTCCTGCGGCAATGCGATCGCGATCTGGCCTTCGAGATAAAAATGGTCCTGACCGCCAATCGACACGCTGCCGGTGCGCCGAAGCGGACAGCGCTCCAGCACGGCATGCGGCTCCCCCCTGACCAGCGTCTGGGTGGGCAGCACGAAACTCTGCTCTGCCAGAGCAGTCCGGATATCGAGAATGGCGGGAAGCGGGTCGATGTTCCACTTTGCCTTGCGCGCTGCGCGCCGCGCAAGATCATGCGAGGTGGCAAGCACCGCAAACACCGGCTGACCGGCATACACCGGCTCGCTCTCCGCGAGAATGGGATCGTCATCGAGCACCGGCCCACACTGATTCGCACCCGGCAGATCGGCCGCGGTGATGACGTCAATCACCCCGGCCGAATCACGCACGGCCTGCAGATCCAGCCCGACAAGGCGCCCGTGCGCCACCGGGCTGATACCCAGCGCCGCGTGGAGCGTGCCTGCGGGCAAGTCGATGTCATCGAGATAGCGGGCGCGGCCAGTCACGTGCAGCCGCGCGCTTTCATGCGGCTGCGGCTCGCCAATCAGCGACGGATTCGACAACGGTTCTGCGGCGAGCCGGTTCACGAGGCACTTACCTGCTCGACCCTCAACGCCGCTCCGCTCTGCTGCCGCGCGAGGTGCAGGCGCCGTAACAGATTGCCGGCCACCTGCATGCGGTAGGCGCTGCTTGCCCGCATGTCGGTCATGGGTGAGAAGTCCTGAGCCAACGCTGAGATGGCAGCCTCGACCGAATCAGGGTCTAGCGGCCGTCCGGTGAGCGCCGCCTCCGCCCTCACTGCGCGCTTGGGCGTGGCCGCCATGCCGCCAACCCCCACCCTCGCCCCCACCACTGCCCGATCGTTTTCATGGAGCCAGACAGCAAGACACACCGCCGAGATGTCCTGGTCGTAGCGCTTGGATACTTTCCACGCCGAGAGACGCTGACCCGGCCCACGCGGGGGAACGCGAACCGCAGCGACGAATTCGCCGGGTTCGAGCGCAGTGCGGCGGTAGTCGAGATAGAACTGGTCGAGCGGCAACCGCCGGGTGCGTGCGCCGCGGCGCAGATCGAGCTCTGCGCCCAGCGCGAGCAGCACCGGCATGGAATCGCCGATCGGCGAGCCATTGGCAATGTTGCCGCACAGCGTGCCCGAATTGCATACCGGCGGCGAGGCAAAGCGCTGTGCGAGTTCGTGCAGCTCGGGCCAATCAGAGCGCAGCACGGCAAACGCCTCGGTCAGCGGGACCGCAGCGCCGATCACCCGGTAGCCCATCGCGTCCTGCGTGATCGTACGCAGTTCGGCGACTTCACCCAGGTAGACAACATGCGGCAAGTCTCGCAGGTGCTTGGTGACCCACAAACCCACATCGGTGCCTCCGGCCAGCACCAGCGATTGCGGCTGCGCCTCGAGCACGCTGGCCAGCTCGTTGAGTGTTCGCGGCGCGGTGAAGCCCGCCCCCGCACGGATGCTGAGCGTGTCATCGCGGGCGATTGCAGCAAGCCGCGCGCGCCGCTCGGGCGACTGCGCCTCTGCGCGGTTCCAGACCGAGACCGGTTCCGGAAGCTGATTCATCGCGAGCCCCGCCTCGATGATCGGCCGATAGCCGGTGCATCGGCAGAGATTGCCGGACAGCGCATCGAGCACCGCTTCGCGGTCGGCGTCGGGTCGGGCAAGCCAGAGCCCGAAGAGCGACATCACAAAACCAGG
>CAMBZS010000318.1 GCA_945872335.1 Bordetella parapertussis
CTGCACTTCACTCGAGACCGTCGGGAACCAGCCCCAGTTTGCACCGTCAAGGTCAAAGCCAGCGGCCTGCAACTCGCCCTGCTTGGCGCGCACGCTGGGGTGAACCGAAACGGTAGCCTCGAGCAGTCGCGCAAGACTGACGGGACCAGCCGACCCGATGCGGGCCAAGCGCCCTGGGGCGGTACGGGCAGCGGCCCCATCGGACGATCCAGACTGGGCGGTCGCAGGACCCGCTGACGGCGCTTCCTGCCCCTGGGCGGCGGACAACCCGGTCAGGCCCGCAACGAGGGCGGCCTGCATCACCAGGACGGACGACCAGGACGACACACGCGTAACCAGTGGAAATCGCATGAACAACGATGCGCGCAAGGAAGGGTTTCCCTGTAGGGAGTAAATAGCGACGTAGACCACTAATTCTACGTGATACCGTCCAGGGCTTTGAGCAATGAGGAAGCACTCATGGCGGGCGCATTTCGCTGTTTCTGCGAACTGGGCGATCTGGCTGGCGCCGGCGCGTTGCTTCGCGACACCCGGCGGCACATCCATCGTCATCCCGAGTTGTCGTACCGCGAGGAAGCCACCTCCGCACTGGTCGCCGAAAAACTCTCCGGCTGGGGCTGGGACGTCACCACGGGCGTTGGCGGTTTCGGGGTGGTGGCAAGCCTTCGGGCGGGCGCGGGCGAACGGGCCGTCGCGCTTCGCGCCGACATGGATGCGCTACCCATTCAGGAACAGACGGATCGCCCCCATCACAGCACGGTGCCCGGCGTGATGCACGCCTGTGGCCACGACGGCCACACCACCATGCTGCTTGGCGCCGCGCAGCACCTGGCTGCAACGCGCAACTTTTCCGGGACGGTTCGACTGATCTTTCAACCCGCGGAAGAGTCCGGGAAAGACAGTGGTGCAGAGCGCATGATCGCAGACGGGCTGTTCGAACGTTTTCCCTGCGACGCGGTGTTCGGGCTTCACAACCACCCAGGCATGCCGGCCGGCACTTTTTTGTTCGGCACGGGCCCCTTCATGGCCGCTTGCGACACCGTCAGGATCACCATCCGCGGACGCGGGGGACACGCCGCGCGGCCACATCAAACCGTCGACCCGATTCTGGTGGCAGGCAGCCTGGTGATGGCACTCCAGAGCATTGTGTCGCGCAACATCGACCCCATGCACGCGGCGGTCGTCACCATCGGGGTACTGCAGGCAGGAACCGTTGCAAACGTGATCCCCGAGAGTGCTCGCCTGGAATTGAGCGTTCGCTCATTCGATCCGGCGGTACGCGATCGGCTCGAAGCACGGATCCGCGCGCTGGTCACAGGCCATGCTGAAGGCTATGGCGCCGAAGCCCTCGTCGATTATGAGCGGGGATACCCGGTGCTCGTCAACAGCGAGGCGGAGACGCAATTTGCCCGGCAGGTGGCCATCGAGCTGGTGGGCGCAGAGCGGGTCGTGATGCCCTTCCCCCCCGTGGCCGGGAGTGAGGACTTCGCCTATTTCCTTCAGAGGAAACCTGGCTGCTTTTTCCGAATCGGTAACGGCGAATCAAGTGCAATGCTTCACAACGCGCGCTACGATTTCAACGATGAGATCCTCACCACCGGTGCCGCGTTCTGGGTTCGTCTGGTGGAGCGCTGGTTGTCTGACTGACAGGAGGCGATCCGCCGGGCTACCGGCGAAAGGCCACCACCCACACCACCCTCACGATGATGATTCCGGTCATCACCGCCAACAGATCATCGGGCTCGGCGTACTGCCAGGGGGCAAACGATTGAATGAGTTCAATCAGCAAGCCCATCGCGATCAGCCCCATGACCAGCCACCTGGGGCTGCCTGGATAGGCGATCAGCCCAAGTACGGTCAGTGCGGCGAAGGTCGCAGAGATCTGGACTTTCCCCCAAAAGCCGGACAGATCCATGTCGCTGCCGCCGGTGGGGGGCAGCGACAGAACCAGCACAATGAGGCAGCAGCACCAGAAGGCTTGTCGAAGCATCGGAAAATTCTGGCACAGTATTCCGTTCTGCCAAAAAGTCCGACTTGCACCACAAGGAGACTGACCATGCGGATTGAAACCCTGGCGGTACACGCCGGCTACACGCCCGAGCCCACCACCAAGGCGGTTGCAGTACCCATTTATCAGACCGTCGCCTACTCGTTTGACAACGCACAGCACGGCGCCGACCTTGAGCAGGCGCTGGCTGCCAGCTGAGGCGAGGCGAATCCGCGACGGAATGGCTGAACTGCTGGCGGGCCGCCCGGCATCGGGCGTACCGCCAGCACCTGCCCGCAGTCAGGGCGTGCCCGGCTCAATCACGAGCAGCAGCGCGCCCTGTTGCACCTGTCCGCCAGCCGTCACGTCGACCTGGCGCAGCCTGCCGGTGAGGGGGGCGACCACCTGATGCTCGATCTTCATGGCCTCGAGCGTGACCAGCACCGTTCCCTCGGCCACAGAATCACCGGCTGCATGCAATACGCGGGAGACCCGCGCATTCATTGGCGAGCGCACCTCTCCGCTCGAAGCACGGGGATCGGCGGCTTCGGAAGCGATGATGGCGGGCTCGAGACTGCGGTCGCGCACGCACAAGGTGCGCTGACCGGTTGCAAGCCAGAGCTCCCCCCGCCTCCGCCACCAGTGACAGTGAAGAAACTGATCTCCCACCTGAATGTGGGTGTCGTGCGGGTCTGCGCGCAGGATGATGCAATCGAGCGACCCGGCCTCCGAAATTACATTGAAACGCCCGGGCGACTGACGCCGGACCGCATGCGCCGACCGGCGACCCTCGGCCTCGAGCAACAACGGCACAGGCAGCAGCGGCAAAAGCCTCGCCCCGGACAACTCATTGGGCGCGAGCTGGTAGAGGCATGCAGCCGCCGCGAGCAGCACCTCGCCGGCAGCGGCGTCGGGCGCTGCCAGCGCGGCAGCGTGTGCCTCAACAAAGTGTGTGTCGGCATCGCCCGCCACAAACACGGGATGCTCGAGGCAGCGAATGAGAAAGTCACGATTGGTGACCACGCCAAACGCCTGCAGGTGGGCGAGCGCGGCCACCATCTTGCGACGCGCGGATTCCCGATCTGGCCCGTGGACCACCAGCTTCGCG
>CAMBZS010000319.1 GCA_945872335.1 Bordetella parapertussis
CGCGGGGTTAGCTGCCACCCGGAACGTGGACGGGACCTGAACATCGAACGCGCGATCCGAGAAGTTGACACCGCCGAGACCGGAAGCCTTCAACTTTCCGTTCAGGACCAGAAGGCCCTTGTCGCCGCCGCTCACCGGACCGACGTCGAGATCGATGAGGTCAGCCACCACTGCGGTCTCGAACCTCACCGTGGTGCCGGTGACCTTGAGTCCGGTGGTGCGCAGCTCGCCCCGGTCGTCAACGCGATTGGGGTTGTTCATTGCAGCGAGCGTGATGGCACGCGCGGGCTCGCGGTCGGCAACAAACTCGAGGGTTCGCGCGTACTTCCGAAGATTCGGAATATCCGCCGGCCCGTTGTCGTTGCCGACCTTGTTCGGATAAAGCCAGGACTCGTATTCGGTCTGTGACGCGACCGCGTACTCGATCGCCGCGAGCGAGTCGTTGTCACCGATGGCGCCAAACAGGAACTGGCCTGCATTGGTGCCATCAGAAAGCGTAGGACGGCTGGCGAATCCGTCGAGCAGCACCAGCTTGTTCTGCTGCGCGAGCGCCCCCCACGGTGCATCGAGAATCAGCCGGCGGGCATCGACATCAAGATCGGCGTCGACAAAATTACCCGATGAACCGTCATTACCGTCAACGACGTAGCCCTGACGCGTGGTGATTCTTACCGTATCGGCCCGGATCAGACCGGTATCGATGACGAGGTTGCCCTGCTCGACGTCGATACCGACTGTGGAAGGCGCACTGGTCGTGCTGCGGATGCCGTTCTGTGAGAGCGTGGGCTTTGTCACGCTCGAGCCGTTGGCCTGCACTTCACGAACATCGATCCCCACCTGTACCACCCGCAATTCGCCCTTCGACTGCAGGTAGATATCTCCGCTTTCCGACTGTGCGCTCAGGCGCCCGCCCTCTACCCGCAGCGGCGAGGCTGCCGTGCCGATGCTGCCGACTGCAGCGAGGAGGAGTTCGGACACCCTCGTCTGCGGCGCCCCGCCTTCGCCGACGGACGCCTTGCCCTTGGCGGCCTTGGCCGAGAAACCCTCGGCGCTTACGCTGCCCAGCGAAATATCCTGATCTGCCAGGATCAGTACGTCGCCCGGCGCCCCGACCGCGCTGGTGCCGCGCATCAGAACCGAACCCGCCCTGGATTCCATCAGCACCGTCGAAGCCGCAACGCCCTGAGCAGGCTGCCCGGTGACGATGTCCACACCCGGGATCGCCTCGCTTCCCACCGACAGCGAACCCTCGGACATGAGGGTGATGTCGCCGGAGCCCGAGCGAACATCGCCCCGGATAGTCAACGTGGAACCCGTTCCATTGGCGCGGATCAGGATATTTCCCGACCCTGGGGTGCTTACCGCAGTGCCCGCATCGGTCACAGAGGTCGTCACGTCAGGCAAGCGCCCTTCACGAAGCTCGATCGAACCTGCCTCGGTCGTGAGCACGATCGCCCCCGTGCCCGCAGCCACCACCAGATCACCCGTTCCAGCATCGGACCGGTCAGTGAGTTGGCCATCGATACCGACAAGTTTGAGCGGAGCGCTCACACTGTCGACGACCAGGTCGTTGCGCTCGCGCAGGAAAAGCCCTGCATTGCCAGCGCCACCCGTTCGCGCCGCAAGCTTCCCGACATCGAGCGCAAAGGGCGCAGTCGGCGTGCCGATCGACCCGGCCACGTCGAGCTTGAGCGCATCGGCCGTGATCACCCAGGCAGGACCGGCGTAGTTGGTGGCCGGCGAAATCGCGCCGCCCGCAGCCAACAGGCTGACCGACGCTCCCTTGAGCGCAGCGAGGGTAATCGACGTGCCCGCACGCAGTTGAACATTGCCGCCCATGTCGAGCGACGCGGAGCCATCAAACGCCACCGCCCCCGCGCCCGCGTCAAGCAGCGCCGACCCCTGGCCTGCCGAGCGGATGTCGACCCCTGCAGCAGTGGTCGATCCGACCGAGATTCCAGAGCCCGCGAGCATCGTGAGATGGCCGGACGCACTGGTGATGTCGGAATTGATCCGGATCGCGCCAGCAAGCGCCTCGAGCCGCAGTCCACCGCTACCGCTCAGCGTGACCGCTGACCCTGCGCCCGTGCTGATCCCGCCCTCGAGCACCAGATCGCCCGATGCCGTGCGGAGCACGACGGTGCCGTTGGCTCCACCCGCTTCACTGGCAGCGGTCGTGAGATCGCTCTGCGCCGCGTCGGTTGCGACCTGGGTGCCGGCATCCGGCTTGACCGAATAGACCGATGCGGCGAACTGCGTGGCGGGGTTGCCATCGGCGTCGACCAGGCTCAACACATCGTCGATACGGAGCCCATCTGATTCGCGGATGTTCATGCCATCCGATCCGCGCACCATGGCCGACAGCACTGCAACCTTGGTCTCGATGGCATTGACATTCAGATTGAGGCTGTTGCCAGCCAGCAGACCGAAGCCTTTGCCCGCATCGATTCGCAGCCCCAGCGCCTCGATGTCAACGGTGGCGTCGTCGGCCTGTGCGGTGACGCTATCGCTATCAAGCACCGAGCCCGATGCGGTAATCGATACGTTGGCATTCGCTGCGCGGATGACGCCGACCGAGACCTGATGTGATACGTCGCTTCCGCCCACGACCCGGATATCGCCATTGACTGTACCGAGCGAGGCATCAGCAGCCATGGTGAAACTGCCGCCTGTCGCAAGAAGATCAAGACTTCCCGCGCCGGTCGTCAATACGTCGGTACCGGCCCGGAGGTCGACCGCGCGCGCTGCCTTCAGCGTGATGTGTCCAGTGGTGCTCTGCACATCGGCGTTCGCCTGGGCGATGAGATCAGCGCCCGCGCCTCCTGCCTGCAGCAGGATGTTGCCCGCGCCGTTCGCGACCACCGCTGCGTCGCTGTCCGGATCGCTGGTCGCGGTGCCCTCGGAGAGCGTGACGGTGCCCGCCACGGTGCGAACCACGATGCTGCCATTCGCTCCGTTGGTGCCCAGGGTGACGATATCGCTCTGTGTGACCTCGCCGCTTACGCTGGTGGTGGCATTTACGCCAACCGTCTGAACCGATACCGCTTGGGTTGAGTCGACCAGGCTTGCGACATT
>CAMBZS010000320.1 GCA_945872335.1 Bordetella parapertussis
CGTACGCCGAGAGCGGTCTGCTGCATGCGGCACCGCAGCGTATCCACGCCGCGCCGGGCTCGCCTGACCGGCCGGCGCGGATCGAGCTTGCCCTGAACGACGACGGCAAGTCCTTTGCCAGGAAGGATCCCGGCGAGGCGGCGAAAACGCTGGGTGCCGGTGTTCTGGTGGTGGGCAGTCAGGTGATCGAAGTGATTGCCAGGGCGGCGCCTTACGTCGCCCCGGGGGCCGAACTCGCCCGGCTCGATGCGAAACCGGTCGTGCTGCCGCAGCAGGGCGCCGGGGCAATGGCGCGCGCGAGCGGGTCGGGCGGGCTGTTGTCCATCATCGGGCTTGGTTCTTCAGGCGGAGCGCTGTCCGGTGTCGCCAGCTCTGGACCCGGCGGGGGGCAGCAGGCTGTCGCCGGCGCTTCCGTGCAGGCAGGTCGCACCCTCGCGCTGATGCTGGTATTCGCAGCGCTGGGAGGCCTCATTCTCAACCTGATGCCCTGCGTGTTTCCAGTGATCGGCCTCAAGGTGCTGGCGTTTGCCGAGCACGCGCATGACCCGTCGGCCGGGCGCCTCGTGCTGCCAGCTGGACCCAATCACGGCGCGCGCCGCGCTGCGCTCGCGTTTGCTGCCGGCGTGGTCCTGTCTTTCCTGTTGCTCGGTCTTCTCATGCTTGCGCTCAAGGCAGCCGGCATCTCGGCCGGGTGGGGCTTTCAGTTGCAATCGCCAGTGTTCGTGGCGGTGATGGCCCTCCTGTTCGTTGCGATTGCACTGAACCTTGCGGGTCTCTTTGAGGTGGGCGTTGGTCTCACCCGTTTGGGCCGATTGGATTCAGCGGCGTATGCGCCACCCACTGGGGCGCGTCGGCTCCTCGCCAATCTCGGATCGGGTGCGCTTGCGGTCCTGGTTGCCACGCCCTGCACGGCACCGTTCATGGCGTCGGCTCTGGGCTTTACGCTGTCAAGCAGTGCGCTTGAATCGCTCGCGGTGTTCGCCGCCATCGGCATCGGCATGGCGCTTCCCTACCTGCTGCTGGGCTGGTTCCCTGCCTGGCTGCGCTGGCTGCCCCGACCTGGGCGCTGGATGGAAAGCCTGCGACAGTTCCTGGCCTTTCCCATGCTCGCCACCGCCGCGTGGCTCGCCTGGGTGCTGGGTCAGCAGGCGGGCATCGATGCGGTGTTTGCGCTCGCAGTGGCGGCTGTGCTGCTCGGCTTGAGCGGTTGGCTGCTGGGTCGTTTCGTACAAGTGCGAGGCTGGGCGCAGGCGCGGCTCGCGGCGTTTGCCGGGGTGGCAGCACTCGTCGGGGCTGCGTGGTTGGCGGTGCACTACGCGGCGGAGTCCCGGCCACCCGCTCCGCGCTTGTCCGATGAAACGCCTGCGGGCGCGGTTCGCGAGGCCGGGGCCTGGGAGCCCTGGACACCGCAGCGGGTGCAGCAGGCGCGCGCCGACGGTCGCCCGGTGTTCGTGGATTTCACCGCAGCATGGTGCGTAAGTTGCCAGGCGAACAAGAAGCTCGTGCTCGAGCGCGAAGCGGTGGTTGCGCAGATGGCGCGTTACAACGTGCTGAGGCTGCGAGCCGACTGGACCCAGCGCGACCCGGCCATCACCGACGAGCTTGCCCGCCACGGGCGTAATGGCGTGCCGCTCTATCTGTTGTATGACCCCGCTGGGCGAGCGCCGCGCGTGCTGCCTGAAATCCTCACTGTGGGCATCGTGACCGAAGCGCTCGGCGCGCTCCCGCCAAAAAAATAGCCGCGGCGCCTCGCGCTTTTCAGCGGCGTTCCCTGGCTTCGCGGAACGGCCGTTTTGCGCGCCCGCTTATACCCGACTAGACTTATAGGGCTTCGGTGCCGCACGTGGTGTCTTCACATGCGGTTAAACGGGAAACAGGGAGCGAGTTGCGCTGCACGCGACAAGCCAACCTGTGCTGCCCCCGCAACGGTAAGCAGTGACGCGGTCCGGTAACGGGCCGCCGGCGCACCACGCAGCCACTGGGTCATCGCCCGGGCACTCATGCCCGACGATCCCGGGAAGGCGGTCCGCCGACCCTGAGCGCATGCCGCTCAGGACCATTGCCAGCCCGGATACCGGCCGAAGAGGCGGGCCCGCGTTTTTCGCGCGGGTTCATTTCACGAACCGGATCCCGCGGTGGGCGGGAGGGTTGGAGATTTCATGCTTTCCATTTCTTTTGGGCGCAAGCCCTGTCTCGCGTCGTCTCGGCGCGTTCTGAACATATCCGGACTGATGTGCGCCATTCTGGCGACAACCCAGGCGGCCATTGCGCAGCGTCTCGACGAGGTGGTGGTGACCGCAACGCGCTCGGATCAAACGGTGCAGCGCGCGCTTGCCGATGTGGTGGTGATCGACTCGGTACGGATTCGCGATTCGGCGGGCTCATCGCTTGCCGAGTTGCTTCGATCAAGCGCTGGGATTGAAATTTCGCAACAGGGAGGCGTTGGCTCCATTACCGGACTGTTTGTGCGCGGTTCTAAAACTGCCCAGACCGTTGTTCTGGTCGATGGGGTTCGCATTGAAGATCCCATCACAGGGATCGCACCGATCGAATTTTTGCCGCTGTCGGCCATCGAACGGATCGAGGTTGTGCGCGGGCCTGCTGCGGCGTTTTATGGGTCGGGTGCAATCGGTGGTGTCATCCAGATTTTTACGCGTGAAACCCGCGGCGCGGTGCGTCCCGAGGTCTATGTGGTGGGCGGCTCGCGAGGCACTGCTCAACTCCAGGCCCGGTTGTCTGGTGGCGACGCGACCTCTCGTTACACGCTTGCCGGTACGCGCGACACCACGCGCGGGTTCGACGTCACGCGCGCGGGCAGTGCCAGCCGTCAGATCGACGATGATGGCCATCGCCAAACAAGCTTCACCGGGCTCCTGACGCATCGCCTGACACGCGACCTTCAGGTGGGCGCGCAGTTCCTGTCGACCGCCGGGCGGGGCGACTATGACTCCAGCTTTGGTACACCCGCAGACAGCTTCGTTGATTTTCGTACCCGGGTCGCGTCATTGTTTGCGCGGGCGCAGGTCAACGCCAACTGGG
>CAMBZS010000321.1 GCA_945872335.1 Bordetella parapertussis
GGCATCCGGCCCGCCATCAACGCCGGTATCTCGGTGTCGCGGGTGGGTGGTGCGGCGCAAACCGACATCATCAAGAAGCTGGGCGGCGGCGTGCGTCTTGCGCTCGCGCAGTATCGCGAGCTGGCGGCGTTTGCCCAGTTCGCCTCCGACCTCGACGAAGCCACCCGCAAGCAGCTCGAGCGCGGCCGTCTGGTCACCGAGCTCATGAAGCAGCCGCAGTACCAGCCGCTCGCTGTCTGGGAAATGGCGCTCACACTGTTCGCGGTCAACAACGGTTACTTCGATAACGTCGATGTCACCAAGGCGCTTGCCGCCGAAAAGGCCTTGCGCGACTTCGCCAGCAGCAAGTACTCGGCGCTGGTCACCGAGGTCGAGCGCGACAAGAAGTTTTCCAAAGATGTCGAGGCCAAGCTCCACGAGCTGGTCAAAGACTTCAAAAAGACCGGTTCGTACTGATCGCCGGTTCGCGTGTCGTCCATGTCATACCGAATGAGCGACACGCTGCCAGCCAGCCTCACAGGGGAATGATCGATGCCGGGCTCAAAAGAGATTCGGACCAAGATCAAGAGCGTTCAGAACACGCGAAAGATCACCAAGGCGATGGAAATGGTCGCCGCCTCCAAAATGCGCAAGGCGCAGGAACGGATGCGGCACGCCCGTCCCTACGGTGACAAGGTCCGCAACATCGCCGCGCATCTTGCGCAGGCCAATCCCGAATACCGCCACCCGTATCTGGTGCCACACGGGCCGCTGAAAAACGTCGGCCTGATCGTCGTCACCACCGACAAAGGCTTGTGCGGCGGCCTGAACACCAACGTGCTTCGTCTGGTCACCAACCGTCTGCGCGAGCTCGAGAAATCGAATGTCGGTGTGCAGGCGAGCGCCATCGGAAACAAAGGGTTCGGCTTTCTGTCGCGTATCGGCGCCAAGGTGGTGTCGCATGTCGTGCAATTGGGCGATACGCCTCATCTCGAGCGGCTGATCGGCCCGGTGAAACTCCAGCTCGATGCCTTTGAGCGCGGTGAAATCGATGCGGTCTATCTGGCCTACACTCGGTTCATCAACACGATGAAGCAGGAACCGGTCATCGAGCAGCTGCTGCCGCTTGATCCGTCGCGCCTCCAGGAAGATTCGCGCGACTACTCCTGGGACTACCTCTACGAGCCCGATGCGCAAACTGTTCTTGACGAGCTGCTGGTGCGCTACGTGGAAGCTGTTGTCTATCAAGCGGTGGCCGAGAACATGGCCTCCGAGCAAAGTGCCCGGATGGTGGCCATGAAGTCTGCTTCGGACAACGCTAAGAAGGTCATTGGCGAGCTACAGCTGTCGTACAACAAGGCGCGTCAGGCGGCCATCACCAAGGAGCTGTCCGAGATTGTCGGCGGCGCCGCGGCGGTCTGACGCTTCACACCTCTTTCAAACATCTGCCTCACGAATCCCGCAACAGGAAGGCAAACATGGCACAGGGTCAAATTGTTCAGTGCATCGGCGCGGTGGTCGACATCCAGTTCCCGCGCGACCAGATGCCCAAGATCTACGACGCGCTGCAGCTTCAGGACTCAGGCTCGAGCCTGGCCGAAGCCGGCCTCACCTTCGAAGTCCAGCAGCAGCTGGGCGACGGCGTCGTGCGCACCATTGCGCTGGGTTCGTCCGACGGCCTTCGCCGTGGCATGGCGGTCGCCAACACCGGCGCACCTATTTCGGTGCCCGTGGGTTCCGCCACGCTGGGCCGAATCATGGATGTGCTGGGTCGTCCGATCGATGAAGCGGGCCCTATCGCCACCGATGAGCGTCGCGCCATTCACCAGAAGGCGCCCAGCTTTGAAGATCTGAAGCCCTCGGTTGAGCTGCTCCCCACCGGCATCAAGGTGATTGACCTCATCTGCCCGTTCGCCAAGGGCGGCAAGATCGGTCTGTTCGGCGGCGCCGGCGTGGGCAAGACCGTGAACATGATGGAGCTCATCAACAACATCGCCAAGAGCTACGGCGGCTACTCGGTGTTTGCCGGCGTGGGCGAGCGCACCCGCGAGGGCAACGACTTCTATCACGAGATGGAAGAGTCCAAGGTGCTCGACAAGGTGGCGATGGTGTTCGGGCAGATGAACGAGCCCCCTGGCAACCGTCTGCGTGTGGCGCTCACCGGCCTCACCATGGCGGAGAAGTTCCGCGACGAGGGCCGCGACATCCTGCTGTTCATCGACAACATCTACCGCTACACGCTGGCCGGTACCGAAGTGTCGGCGCTCTTGGGCCGGATGCCGTCTGCGGTTGGCTATCAGCCCACGCTCGCTGAAGAAATGGGTAAGCTCCAGGAGCGCATCACCTCCACAAAGACCGGCTCGATCACCTCGATCCAGGCCGTCTACGTGCCCGCGGACGACCTGACCGACCCGTCGCCCGCCACCACCTTCGGCCACCTTGATGCCACCGTGGTGCTGTCGCGCGACATCGCGGCGCTCGGCATCTACCCAGCGGTCGACCCGCTCGACTCCACCAGCCGCCAGCTCGACCCGTACGTGATTGGTGAAGAGCACTACAGCACCACCCGCCGCGTGCAGACCACGCTCCAGCGCTACAAGGAATTGCGCGACATCATCGCCATTCTGGGCATGGACGAGCTCTCGCCCGAAGACAAGCTGGCCGTGGCGCGCGCCCGCAAGATTCAGCGCTTCCTGTCGCAGCCCTTCAACGTGGCCGAGGTGTTCACCGGCAGCCCCGGCAAGATCGTGGCGCTCAAGGACACCATTCGCGGCTTCCAGATGATCGTCAATGGCGAGTGCGACCACCTGCCCGAGCAGGCGTTCTATATGGTCGGCACGATCGAAGAAGCCTTCGAAAAAGCCAAGACCCTCCAGTAACCCAGCCAAGGACAGCGGCCCATGGCCAACACCATTCAGGTTGACGTCGTCAGCGCCGAGGCCTCGATCTTCGAGGGCCAGGCCGAGTTTGTGGCGCTGCCGGGTGAGTCGGGCGAGCTGGGCATCTATCCCCAGCACACACCGCTCATCACCCGCATCCGGCCGGGCGCGGTTCGCATC
>CAMBZS010000322.1 GCA_945872335.1 Bordetella parapertussis
CCAGTTGCCCGGTATTGCGGTCGGCCGTGGCCATCGTGACCGCGATCGGCACGATCTCATCGGCGAACCGGCCGGCTTCAGCGGCCGCACAGGCGCGGTTCTGGCTCTGTACGCCGTATTCGTCCTGCCGCTCACGAGAAATGCTGTAGCGACGTGCCACCTGCTCGGCCGTCTGCAGCATATTCCAGTAAATCTCGGGCTTCTTTCGCTCGAGCCGGCTGTCCACCAGCATGTGCGTGTTCATTTCATTCTGAACGCAGGAAATCGATTCCACGCCCCCGGCCACAAATACATCGGCCTCGCCCGCCATGATGCGCTGCGCGGCCATGGCAATGGTTTGCAGGCCAGAAGAGCAAAATCGATTCACGGTCACCCCCGACACCGTGACCGGACAGCCGGCCGCGAGCGCAATCTGACGCGCGATGTTCGCGCCGGTTGCGCCCTCGGGGTTGGCACATCCCATGAGGACATCTTCAACCTCGCCCGCCTCGATGCCCGCGCGCTCGATGGCAGCGCGCACCACATGTCCGCCCATGGTTGCGCCGTGGGTCATGTTGAGCGCACCGCGCCAGCTCTTGGCCAGCCCCGTACGTGCTGTAGAAACGATCACCGCCTCACGCATGGCTCTCTCCTGAATGGTTGTCTGATGGGCTGAACCGATCAGCCGTTAAAGCCCTTGCCTGCTTCAATCAATTTTGCAAGCAGCGGCGCAGGCGTCCAGAACTCAGGGTCGCCGTGCGGATTGCGTGCAAACTCGCCCATGCGCACCGATACGTTGTAGAGACCATACAAGTCGGCGTAGAGCATCGGTCCGCCCCGGTGCACGGGAAAGCCGTAGCCCGTGAGGTAGACCATGTCGATGTCCGAGGCGCGGAGCGCGATGCCCTCTTCGAGAATTCGAGCGCCCTCGTTGACCAGCGCAAACACCAGCCGGTGCACGATTTCGTCGTCGGACAGCTTTCGGGGCTTGAGGCCCAGCGAGGCCCGGTGATCAACGATCAACTGTTCGACCACGGGATCGGGAATGGCGTCTCGCCGACCCGCTTCATATCGATAAAAGCCGGCGCCTGTTTTTTGGCCGAATCGGCCGAGTTCGCAGATCCGGTCAGCGATCCGCGGATATTTCATGTCGGGCTTTTCCTGGTAACGGCGCTTGCGGATATACCAGCCGACGTCATTGCCGGCGAGGTCGCTCATCCGGAACGGGCCCATTGCGAAACCGAATTTTTCGATTGCACGGTCAACCTGCTGCGGCAACGCCCCCTCCTCGAGCATGAAGCCCGCCTGCCGCACATACTGCTCGACCATGCGGTTGCCGATAAATCCATCGCAGACACCCGAGACCACACCGGTCTTGCGCAGTCGCTTGGCGAGCTGCATGGTGGTCGCAAGTACATCCTTGCCGGTTTTCTGGCCACGCACCACTTCGAGCAGCTTCATGACATTGGCAGGGCTGAAGAAGTGGGTGCCGATCACATCCTGCGGACGGTTGGTGAACGCGGCAATGCGATCGACATCCAGCGTCGAGGTGTTGGTAGCCAGAATGGCCCCCTGCTTCATCACCTGATCGAGCTTGCGGAACACCTGTTCCTTCACGCCCATGTCTTCGAACACCGCTTCAATCACGATGTCGGCGGCGGCAATATCGCTATAGCTGAGCGTCTGGCTGATGAGCGCTATCCGGGCAGCTACGTCATCAGCGCTCATGCGCCCCTTCTTCGCGGTGTTCTCGTAGTTGGCACGAATGGTGGCGATTCCCTTCTCGAGCGCATCGGCCTTGGCCTCGAGCACCGTGACCGGGATTCCCGCGTTGGCAAAGTTCATGGCAATGCCGCCACCCATGGTGCCCGCGCCGATCACTGCGGCGGAGCGGATGTCGCGCAACGGCGTGTCGTCCGGGACATCGGGGATCTTGCTCGCGGCGCGCTCACCGAAAAATGCGTGACGGAGCGCCTTGGATTCTGGCGTCTGCACCAACTCGAGAAAGAGCGCGCGCTCAAACCGCATCGCTTCATCGAAGGGCTTGCTGACCGCAGCCGCCACGGCCTCGACGCACTTCATGGGTGCGGGAAAGTTGCGCGCCACGGCGCCCACCGTGTTGCGGGCGAACTGCAGGAGCGCCTGCGCATCAGGGTGCTCGACGCGAATGTCCCGAACCCGAGGCAGGCCCTTTCCTTCATCGACCACCCGCCGCGCGAACGCTTTGGCGGCAGTGATCAGGTCCCCTTCGACGATCTGGTCGAAAAGTCGGGTGGCCGCCAACTTTTCCGACAACACCGTCTGCCCACTCACGATCATGTTGAGGCCCATTTCCAGGCCAACAAGGCGTGGCAGGCGCTGCGTCCCCCCTGCCCCCGGGAGCACGCCAAGCTTCACCTCAGGCAGTGCGATCTGCGCCCCAGGGCTTGCCACACGGAAGTGACACCCCATGGCCAATTCGAGACCGCCCCCCATTGCGACCGAGTGCACCGCCGCGATCACCGGCTTGGGCGAATTCTCGATAAGTCGGATCACCGACAGCAGCGTAGGCTCCGCAAGCGCCTTCGGCGTATTGAACTCGCGGATGTCGGCGCCACCTGAAAAGGCCCTGCCACCGCCAGTGAGCACAATGCCCTTGATCGTGGGGTCAGCGATTGCCTTTTGCATGCCGTCGCAGATGCTGCGGCGAAGCTCATAACCCAGACCGTTCACCGGCGGGTTCTTCATCGTGATCAGGGCGAGGTTGCCGCTGACGGTGTAATCGATCTGGTTCATTGCGAATCCGTCGCAGGTAAGAATTGATCAGAGTTCGGGCAGCCGATAGTCTTTGAACTGCTCGCGTAAACGGGTCTTGAGAATCTTGCCGGTGGCACCAAGCGGAATGGCGTCCACAAACTGCACATCATCCGGAAGCCACCACTTGGCAACTTTGCCTTCGTAGAATTGAAGCAATTCGGCACGAGTCACTTCGACGCCGGGCTTCTTCACCACAATCAGGAGCGGACGCTCATCCCACTTCGGATGAG
>CAMBZS010000323.1 GCA_945872335.1 Bordetella parapertussis
GCCACTGACCGGACGCCCTGCGCGCGGAGCGCCTTGGTCGCGAGGTCGATGGACGAGAGGTCGGGCGGGTTGGCGACCGTGCCATCGGCGAGCGTGCGCTCCTTCACGCCGAAGGTGAGTTCGCGAGCCACCAGCGGCGGGGCGAATTCGATCTGCGGGTCATACATGTCGTAGCGGTGCTCGTTACGGATGGTGAGCAGATCGCGAAACCCTTCGGTGACCAGCATGGCGGTGGGGGCGCCTTTGCGTTCGATCAGCGAATTGGTCACCACGGTGGTGGCATGCACGATCACGCCATTGACCTGGGCCGGGCTGATTCCGCGGCGGCGGAGCACCGCATCGACCCCGGTGAAAAAACCTTCGAGCAGATTGCGCGGGGTGGTGAGGGTTTTGTCGACCGTGAGGCTGCCGTCTGCAGCCCGCAGCACGATGTCGGTGAACGTGCCGCCGATGTCGACGGCGAGCGAATAAACCTCTTTCAAGTCGGTCTCCAGCCCATATGAGAGGAAATGGTTGCTGCAGCCCGTGTGACCTGCTCGATTTGAGCGGCTGAGGGCTTGGCGGGGATGTACTGCACGGAGCCCACAATGGCCACCGCACCCAGGTAGTGGCCGGTTGCGCCGTAGACCGGCGCGGCGAGCGCGTTCATGCCAAACATCACTTCGTTGGCGGCAGTGGCCCAACCCTGCTTCTGGATGGCCGAAAGCTGGCGTCCCAATGCGGCAGCGTCTCGCCGGTCGGCCGCGCTGTGACCTTGAGCGGTGCGCAGCGATCCTGGCCCGAACGCCAGAGCGACGCGTCCGTGAGCGGTGCCGGTGAGACGCATTTCGGTGCCAGGACGAATCCCAAACTCGATCACAGTGTGGCCCTGCAAGAGGTCGACCACGATCACCCGATCTTCGATCAGCGCCGAGAGCGTCACAGCCTGGCCGCTTGTGTCTCGCAGCCGCTGCATGACCTCGCGCGCCGCGCGGCCCAGGGTGAAGCGCTCGCGCAGCCGCTCGCCCAGCTGGAAGAGCTTGATGCCGGGCTCATAGCGCTGCGTGGCGGCGTGCTGCCTCGCAAAGCCACGCTCCACCAGGGTGCGCAGATGCCGATGGGCGGTGGTCTTGGCAAGGCCAAGTGCCTGGGCCAATTCGGTGACGCCCCTGGGCTCGGACTCGAGCGCGAGATGCTCGAGCAAGCGCAGGGTGATGTCCGAGGCCTGCATGCTGGCGCCCGACGGATCGGCGGCGGGAATGGTTGTCTCCTTTTGATTGCACCCGCGGAACCATCAAGCCGCAAGGTTTGTTCCATTATGCGGAACAATGTTCCAAAAAGAATAGGCGCCGATGTCCGGCAGGTCAAGCGGTGGTGTTTCGATCCATCTGGAGCGGGCGGGACTCCGTGTGCGAAGGCTGGCCAGTCGTGGCCGGCCAAATCCCGTCATCGGGCAGGGCGGACCCGCTCGCGCAGGCCCGCGCCCTGAGGCTCAATCGAACTTGAGGCCTTGGGTTTTCACCAGCCGCGTCCAGATGGCCACTTCATCGGCGACCGCCTTGGCAAGGACCTCGGGCGGGCCGCCCACCGGCTCAACGCCCAGCGAGCGCAGCCGTGTCTGAACCTCGGGGTCGCGAAGCGCCTTGTTCACCTCGGTGTTCAGGAAATCGACGATGGCCTGCGGCAGGCGGGCGGGCCCCAGCAGTGCGAAAAAGGTGCCGCCACTGACGGCATGCCCCTGCTCGGCGAGCGTGGGCACGTCGGGCATGAGGCTGAACCGCTTGGGGGCGGCCACGCCCAGCACCCGGAACTTTCCGGCCTGAATATGCGGATTGGCGGTGGCGTAGACATCCATGGAGGACTGCACTTCGCCCGCCAGAAGCGCGGTGATGAGCGGCGCGCCCCCTTTGTAAGGCACGTGGACAATCGGAATACGGGTGACGCTGATCAGGAGCTCATAGGCCAGGTGGTTGGAACTTCCCAGGCCGAACGAGCCGAAGTTGAGCTTGCCCTTCTGTGCGTTGGCATAGGCCAGAAACTCGCTCAGGTTGGCAGCTGGCACCGATGGATGGGCGAGCAGCAGATAGGGCGTGCTCGCCATCTGGATGACCGGCGTGAAGTCGGCGATTGGGTCGTAGGCGAGATTGGGTTGCGTGGCCGAATTGGTACCGAACGTGCTGGCGGTGCCCAGCACGAAGGTGTAGCCGTCGGGCGCGGACTTGGCCACGTGGGTAGTGCCGATTGCGCCCGCAGCACCGGCGCGGGTGTCCACCACGTAAGGTTGCCCCACGCTCTGCGAGACCTTGTTGAAGACCGTGCGAATCACCTGGTCGCCTGAGCCGCCGGCCGGGAAGGTGTTCACGATGCGGATCGGACGCTCCGGGTATTTCGACGCAGCGCCGCCCGACCCGGCGGTGGCCTGCGCCATGCCGGCCGTGCTCCATGAAAGCGCGGCAACCGCTGCAAGGCATGCAGCCAGCGGTTTGAGCCGGGAGCGGGTTCTGAAAATTCGGTGGTTCATCGCCTGTCCTTCCTGGCTTGATGCACGATGCGGATTGATCGGGATCTGGTGATGGGTGAGGCGCACTGCGCGTCACGATCAACTTGATCGACGATGGATGATTTTTCGAGGCGAGTCAATCGCATGCCTCTCGGATTCAGAAAGGTCTGATTGTGGTACGTAGCCATTGGTATGAAGAATTCGAAACCGGTTCGGTTCACCGCGTGGGCGAGCGCACGATCACGCTCGAGGATCACCTCGCGTTCTGCCAGCTGGTGGGCTACCGCGTGCCGCTTTTCCTCGATGATGCGGCCGGTCGCAACACCGCCTACGGCGGTCTGATCTGCCCCAGTCATCTGATCATGTCCTTTTCCACCTCCATGACCGGCGCGCTCTTCTCGGAGAGCATCCGCGGGCTTCTTGCGATCGAGGGCGCGCGGTTCATGGCGCCGGTCCGTCCGGGTGACACCATCCGTACCGAGGTGGAGGTGGTCGCCAAGCGCACCACCTCCAAGCCCGACGT